>NZ_LATL02000303.1 GCF_000972705.2 Limnoraphis robusta CS-951
AAGCCTATAGCTATTATAGACTACTGATTTTTTTTGTCAATATTTATGTTTCATAAATCAAAAAAACTATCACTAATCAGCTCCAAAATTAAACATTTTTACGATTTTAACCTGAAAAGCATAAAAAAATATCATTTCACTGGATTTCTAGGGAATTAGCTTGATTTGATTAAATCTCCACTCGTTTTATAGGAATGAGACAGTTTACTAATTGGCATCATTGTTGAAATTGATAAAGCAGTGTATAAAACCCAGAATATACTATTTTGAGAAATAATTCCTCCCTCTGTTGTATTTGTTAGGATCAGGTAAGTTAAAAATATTAAAGGCCAAATTCTTTCCATCCCTGTACTAAATCGAGCGATAAAAATAGCTCTCAATAAGTTAATCGCAAATCCAATAGAGTAAGCAAGAACACCCAACAAGCCAATATCTAACCATAAATCGAGTATCCCATTGTGAGAATAAGGAACTGGCCATCTAGCTGCTCGAATAATATAAGCAGATCCGCCATCTAATCCCTGCCAAAATGCAGTGTAACCATATCCTAGCCAGGGACGTTTATCAATCATTTCTCTAGCCCAAGCCCAAAGATCGGTACGACCTGTCAAGGATGGATCTTTGCCAATTAATCCAAGTAATTCAGCAGCATTTTCAGTATAAACATAAAAAATAGTAGCACTCAAGGTGATAATAGCAAGAAAAGCCGGAATCAACAATAAATAGCGAAGTCGAAGGATACGATAAGCAGTGAGACTAAGAATTAAAACTGTAAAATTAATCAATGAGCTTGATGATTTTGCCATCACTAAAAGAATACAAGTGAAACCTAAACCCACTCGACACAACCATCGATCTTTTTTTTCAAAAAGAGTAGGTGACAACACAAAAATAACTCCTGCTAATGTCATCCCTCGTCCTAATAAATTTTTATGACCATATATTCCCCGCCAAGCACCCGCATGAACAGCTTGTTCTAATCCATAACGAGGTAAAGCTAGTGCAAAAATGATACTAAGAACGGCAATAATTCCATAAGCCCAAGCCAACAATTTAAGTTGCTCTTTGAGAGTATAACGACTTCCTAAATAAACTCCAAAAAATGTACTTCCAATTAGCCCAACACAACTTTTAATCGTTCGTTCAGGAAAATCTGACCAAAAATAAGAAGCCAGTGCGATCAAAATCATCACCCATATAACTGATCCTTTTACTGCGAAAATAAAAACCTTTTTCCATCGTATAAATAATAAGCTTGCAGAAATTAAATAAGTCACTAAAAACAGAAGGACATTCAGTGTAAAATCAAATGAGTTTATATCAGTTCCATCTCCTTCACTTGCTCCGCCAGACAAAATCAAAGGCAACCAGTTTGCACTATAGTGTATAATTGCTAATATAGCAAAAGTGGGTTCAAAGTGCTTGATTAATTTTTCCATATTTTTTTTATTAATTAACTTCTTATTATATAGAAACAAAATTTGATATGATCTTTAAATATGAACTTTGATAATAAATTGCAGGTTCAGTAATTTCCCAAGAGTTGACGGGATAAGAATCACTGGTGTCAACATAAGCCTTCATTGGAGGTTGAGTTTTAACTTTTTTAATTGAGCCAGTATAATCTTTATTTGCTCCTCCCGTTAAATATCCAGGTGCAGGGCCAAATTTAGAAGTTAGTGCATTTTTATAAATTCCTTTTCCTAACCATTCATGGTACATTTCATTGGCTGAATATTCTGCTCCATTATCATACATATTAGTCAAATAAACAATACCTAGTGGATTCACCCCATGAAAATAATGTAAATGATCTAATGCTCTAATTTTATAACGTTCTTGATGAGCAGGATCTAGATTAAAAAAAATCACATCATAGTTCGTATTCCCATAGTTCGCTTTCACTGAGTTACTTCCCCAATGATATTGAGAATCAGGCATATAAGCGCGATAGGGATCAAGATGGTCTTGAAAACCATAAGCATTAGAAGAATTAGTTTCAACCATCTTCTGAAATCGAGCTAAAATTTGAGTTTTTAACTCTTTATCTGCTTTAGGAAGTTGAGTGTAAAAGAGCAGCGAATCTCCCTCTTGGGGTCGATATCGAGACCAGGTATCATCGGAAAAAGGACGAGTCGAATTCAGATGTTGTTTGATGTAATCTGTATACTTTTGCTCAGAATCTAGTGCAAACAAATAAATAGCAGCAACAACACCAGTTGCTATCTGTTCCTCCTCTGTTCTATCTGCATCTCCAGACTTAATGGTTTGGGAATCACAATCCGTTTTCTTAGGATTATTTTCGTACCAGTTCCAAGCTTTAATTGCTCTTTGATTGAGGTCATTAGCATAGGATTTTAACGGGGAAAACTCTTGCAAAACGAATGCAGCATGAGCAAACATACTGGCTGTTGCAATTGTCGCAGAAGAACACTTCGGTCCATAATATCGAGGACGTCGATCTAGACTTGGTTTTTCAGCAGCATTATGATCGATATTGCCAATTTTAATAAAAACTCCGCCATCATTATCCTGCATTCTTTTCAACCAATCGAGTTCAAATTTAATCTCATCGATTAAGTCAGGAATGCCATTTTTTGATTCGGGAATATTAAAATCATCAGTCCAAATAGATGGGTTTTGACTGTAAGCAGTTAAGAGTTGATGAACAGAGCTATTTGCAAATGTAACATATTTATTCGTATCGCCTGCATCAAACCATCCACCACGCATATCCTTTTCTAAATTGGGATTTTCTTGATCATAAACATACCGAGCAGAACTGTCTTGGCCAGATCCTAAAAAAGCCGCTTCATCTTGCCATTTTGGGTCAGCAAAAGGAGGACGTTTTGCAAAGCCACTACGTTGATAGAAAAACATACGAGTTGCAGTTACTAAGACCTTGCGATAAACATTATCATCAATTTCAAACGGGAAGGAACGCTCCTTATTCTTAGGATCATAGATATAGTAATCACCCTGATTTTGGACTTCCGAAAAGTCAAACCACCAGGCTTGATCTCCCGATTGAGGGTCTGTTTTTCCCTCAGCCCAAGGTTCAACAGATCCCGAATAAACTGTTTTATCTGTTTTGACCTCTCGAACTTCATAGGTTTGTCCAGGTTCAAAAGAATCTTGCTGATTAAAACCAAGCTGAGGATTAACAATAACTGCGACTTTATGATCCTGTGGTCTATAACCAAACTGGTCAACTTTAATAGGGTTAAGCGATGTTGCTTTGAGTTGAACTCCTGAAATCTTTACCATCAGTAAAAGCAAGGTTGTAATGATGATATAGCAGCAGAATCTCAATCGTTTAACCTTAGCCACCTGTGTTTCCCCATTAAATATAATACAGTTGCAACTAATGTTGCAACATTTTGGTTAAGTCGAACTCTATTTCCTTTGACTCCAACAATTTTGTATTTCTGATTGATCAAAAGATGATGTCACTTGATAGGTACAACTTTTTTCTAAAGCATTTTGAATAGCCAGTACAACCTCATTAACGTGAAGTGAAAATTGGGCATAAAGCCGACAGGGACGCTTTTCTTCAATGGCATTTGCTAACTCTGCTACTCCTCGACAAAAATCCATCCCATGCTTAGTTTTATGCTTGATTTGACCGTTTTTGATTTTAACTAGAGGGTATTTTTTCTTCCAAGGATTCACAAACGTTTTCCGTCTAATCGTTATTCGTCGTTGAAAATTAACTGGAGATCTAAAATTCCAACAATCATCCGTTGAAAGAATTCCTCGATCCCCGATAATTTTTATAGAGTGATCAACCGGAGCAACAATACTACAGGTTAACCGAGCGACAACACCAGAGGCAAATTGAATGCAAGCCACAGAAAAATCTGGAGTATTTGGAGGGTCTAATACTACATCAGTTTGCTTATCTTTAATCAAACAAGATGAAAATGCAGTGACAGATTGAACCGGACCAAAGAATGCAACTAACCAGGTCAGACAATAGCCAGCGTGTTCTAAAGTACATCCGACCTCAAATTCATCTTTATAAGGCCAGGGGATACCCGATTCACTCTTCCAGTCGTGATACCTCATTTGATGAACCATACCGTCATCCATTTCTGCATAAACTAACCGTACTTCTCCTACAATTTTCTCTTGCAATGCTTTCCACATTGTCTGAGCCGTTTCTCCGAGAAAAGTACAGGGAGCAGAACTAATATATAAACCCTTTTCCTCAGCTAAGGCTACCAATTCCTCTGCTTCTGCAAGATCCATTGCTAAAGGCTTTTCTGAGTAAACGTGTTTTCCGGCTTCTAAGCAAGCTTTAGACACCGAGAAGTGACTTCTAGGATTGGTTAAATTTACAACTAACTCAACTTTTCTATCCTCCAGTAATTCCTCTAATGAGTTATAATACGGAACTCCATGATAGGAATAAAAATGAGATGCTCGTTCACTATTTTTATCCATCACTCCAACTAGCTTAAGTTCGGGATAGTTCGGTAGAGTTTTGAGATAAAAATCGGCAACGAAACCACAACCAATTATTGCAATTTGCATTATATATTCTGACCCAAGATTTATTGCAGAATGTACTGTATCATTTCAATCTTTCGCTCTAGTGATTGCCCTAGTGTATAATCTTGAAATACAAAGTCAGAGACAAACTTCGAGAAAACTAAAGTAATCCCTAGAACTTAAGATAGAACTACCAGCTCACTCAATGAGTATTCACTTTTGTGAAATAATACTTGCTCTGCTCTAGACTTACTACATTTAGGATCTCATCTTACCTAAACTAGCATCTACGCTGATATTTGAACACCCCGACTCTTTTGAAAAAAAGTATATTTCAAACATATCATAAAATATTGATGGGTGTCACCTTTTGAAGTCATTAACTCGAATCTCAATAGAAAAGGGTGCAACCTGAATGGTTACACCCTTTGATTCATTCACAGAAATAGTTGGCTAAGAAGCTGTCACCGCAACTTTCGACCCAGAACCCTCCGAACTCGCTTCCGGTGAATTTTCCTCAGAAGGCGGAACCACCTGCCAGAACATTGGTAAATAATTCGACCAATCAGCGAGAATTGTCTTCGCTTTCTCACTGCCTGTCCGTTCCGCGTGCTGTTCAATCAGTCCCTTCAACTGCTTCTCACCCGCAGAGGTAGAAACCCGTTGAATCTTGACAATTTCCCCATTAACTCGTTCAGGGAACTGATTATTTTCATCGAGAAAATAAGCCAAACCCCCAGTCATTCCAGCCCCAACATTGCGACCAACCGCACCCAACACAACGACAACACCACCCGTCATATATTCACAACAATGGTCGCCAGCGCCTTCTATCACCGCCTGTCCCATCGAGTTCCGCACCGCAAAGCGTTCACCTGCTTTACCCAAAGCATAAAGCGTTCCTCCCGTTGCGCCATACAAACAGGTGTTGCCAATAATCACATTTTCAGAGGCATCAAAGGTTATTGAGTCAGACGGCTTGATAATCAACTCTCCGCCGTGCATCCCCTTCCCGACATAATCATTCGCCTCACCCGTCAACACCAGAGTCATCCCCGGTAAATTAAACGCGCCGAAACTCTGACCCGCAGAACCGATAAAATTCAGCGTAACTTGTCCGACATATCCGGTATTGCCATACAACGCCGCAATCTTACCCGCAATTCGCGCCCCCACAGTCCGATCCGTATTCACCAGTCGAATAGTTTTTTCAACAACACTCTGATTGCGAATAGCCGTCGCAATATCAGTATCTTCCAGCAACACATCATCCAATACGGGGCCGTTGCTGTGAACGCCATCATGCTTCAACCAATCTCGGTTTGTGCGAGTATCCGGCAGATTCATCAGACAGTCGAGGTTAATCCCCCCAGTCTTGGTTAATTTCACCCCTTCCCGCATTTTCAGCAAGTCGGAACGGCCCATAATTTCTGTTAAAGAACGATAACCCAACCGCGCCAACAACTGCCGAACTTCCTCTGCAATCATATAGAAGAAATTCACTACATGGTCAGGCGTACCGGGGAAGCGTTTCCGCAAGTCTTCTCGCTGCGTTGTTACTCCCACCGGACAACCGTTGGTATGGCAAATCCGCGCCATAATACAACCTTCAGCAATCATCGCAATGGTACCAAAGCCAAACTCTTCAGCCCCCATGAGTGCGCCCATGACCACATCCCAGCCGGACTTCAAGCCGCCATCAACTCGTAACCGCACGCGATCGCGAAGTTTGTTCTCCATCAACACCCGATGAACCTCAGTCAACCCCAATTCCCAAGGGGTTCCGGCGTGTTTAATCGAACTCAGAGGACTCGCCCCCGTACCGCCATCGTGACCCGAAATCTGGATATAATCAGCATTAGCCTTCGCTACACCCGCCGCAATCGTCCCAATGCCAATCTCTGCGACTAACTTCACCGACACAAACGCCTGGGGGTTAATTTGGTGTAGGTCAAAAATCAGTTGAGATAAATCCTCAATCGAGTAA
Source organism: Limnoraphis robusta CS-951 (assembly GCF_000972705.2). Next base: position 6,482 of record NZ_LATL02000303.1, read on the forward strand.
ATATCATGGTGAGGCGGCGGAGAAATCAACGTCACACCGGGCTTCGAGCGTCGCAACATGGCGATATAAGCACTCACCTTCTTACCCGGTAACTGTCCGCCTTCTCCGGGTTTTGCCCCCTGTGCGATTTTAATCTCAATGGAGTGGGCATTCATCAAATATTCCGGCGTTACCCCAAACCGTCCAGACGCCACCTGTTTAATGGCGGAACTCGCGCTATCCCCATTTTGTAAGCCTTTCAAATAGGGACGAGTGGCGGAATTTCCCTGTTCATCGACATCCTCAAAGGCTTTAAACCGGGCTGGATCTTCCCCGCCTTCACCCGAATTCGATTTTCCGCCTAGACGGTTCATGGCGATCGCTAACGTCTCATGGGCTTCAGGTGATAACGCCCCCAAAGACATCCCTCCCGTACAGAAGCGCTTAACAATTTCGACAACAGATTCAACTTCTTCGATGGGAATTGATTCGCGATCGCTGTTCAAATCTAACAAATCTCGCAACGCCGAAATCGGTTGACCTTTCAGATACTCTTGATAGGCTTGATAATGGTCATATTTCTCAGCCGAACCATTGCCATTTTGTGAGCGAATAGCTGCGTGTAAAACCTTCGCCAATTCAGGGTTATTGCTGTGAAATTCACCTCGTTTAAAGAAGTTGACAAAGCCAAAGTTTTCTAACTTTTTCTGAGTCATTTCTGGGAAGGCTTTACTGTGGGATTGATTCACTTCTTGACTGAGTTCTTGAACCGTTAACCCGCCTATGCGAGAAGTTGTTCCTTTAAAGCCCAAATCCAGTAAATCACCCCCAATCCCAATCGCCTCAAAAATCTGCGCCCCTTGATAACTTGAAAGCAGGGAAATTCCCATTTTTGAGAGGATCTTTAACAACCCATCTTCAACCGCTTTGCGATAATTTTTCTGAGCGACACTAATACTAATCTGCGGTAACTTACCCCGCTCCATCGCCCCTTGAACCTTCGAGCTAGACCACCAAGCCCGCACAGATTCAAAAGCCAAATACGGACAAATAGCCGCAGCCCCGTAACCAATCAAACAAGCAAAATGATGGGTACTCCAACACTGTGCTGTTTCAACAATTAAAGACGCCTTCAACCGAAAACCACTAGCAATCAAATAATGATGAACCGCACCAACAGCTAACATTGGCGGAATATAAGTCAATTCCGAAGACAAATTGCGATCGCTTAAAATGATAATTTTATTGCCATTTTTGACCGCATCTACCGCCTGTTCACAGAGTTGTTGAACTGCTTGTTTTAAACCCTCTGGTCCTGCTGAAACTGGATACAAAATTGAGAGTTTAATACAATCAAACTTACTGTGAAAGATTGTTTCAAGTTCAGCTTCATTGAGTACGGGAGACTCAATTTGCAACATTCCCGCATCTTTCGGTTGCGGGTTCAGCAAATTTCCCCGTTCACCGAGTCGCATATTCAACGACATGACAATCCATTCGCGCAACGGATCAATCGGCGGATTCGTCACCTGAGCAAACCGTTGTTTGAAATAATCATAAAGCAAATGGGGTTTATCCGACAGCACCGCCAACGGGATATCATCACCCATACAAAAAGTCGGTTCTTTCCCCAAACTCGCCATATCTGCGATGACCATATCCAGGTCTTCCGAACCGTAGCCAAAAGCCGTTTGCAGACGAAGTTGGGTTTCCGCATCTAAATGAGTTTTTTCCTCAAAAGGCTGCGGTTCGAGGTTAACGCGATATTCATCCAACCACTGGCGATAAGGATGAGCCGCCGCAATGCGTTCTTTGATTTCCCAGTTTTTCAGGACTTCGTGGCTTTCCAGGTCAACCGCCAACATTTGTCCGGGTCCCAAACGACCTTTTTCAACAATGTCAGCATCAGGAATATCAACCACCCCAGCTTCCGAGGCGACAATCACCAAATTATCCTTCGTAATACAATACCGCGCCGGACGCAACCCATTGCGGTCAAGCGTCGCACCGACTTGTTTTCCATCACTAAAGACTAATAACGCCGGCCCATCCCAAGGTTCCTGCAACCCACTGTAATACTCATAGAAATCAACAATTTTTTCCCGTCCCTTCAAATCAGGCTGATTCTTATAAGCCTCCGGCACCATAATCATCAACGCCTCTATAGGAGTCCGTCCGGTTCTCACCAACAACTCCATCACATTATCAAGATTCGCCGAATCACTATTATTCGCATCCACAAACGGCTTTAAAGTCTTGAGTCGTTCTCCCCAAACCTCCGACTCCAGCTTACCTTCAGCCGCCCGCATCCAGTTAATATTGCCCAGAAGCGTGTTAATTTCGCCATTATGACCCAACAACCGCATCGGTTGAGCCAGAGGCCACTTCGGCATCGTATTGGTACTAAAGCGGCGATGATAAACCGCAAAGGCACTCTTGTAGGCGGGATTTTTCAGGTCTAGATAAAATTCACCCAAAACCGCCGAACGCACCATCCCCTTGTAAACAATCGTTCGACAGGAGAAAGAGCAAATATAAACATTTTGCCCCCAAACCAGTCCTTGCGCCTCCAGAGCCACACCAGCCCCACGTCTAGCTAAAAATAACTGTCGTTCCAGGGCATCTCCGGTTAAGCTGGGGGAAGACACTACCAACTGTTCAATTAAAGGCTGATTTTCCCGTGCAAGTGGCCCCAAAACCTCAGAATTCACCGGAACTTTCCGCCATCCTACCGCCTGCAATTCCAACGGCCCCAATGTGTCTTCAATAATTTTTCGGGCAGTAAGAGCCTGTTCATCGGGGGGGAGAAACACCATCGCTACTCCCAACTGTTCTAGGGGAATTTCTGAAGATGCTGAGAGTTCCGGGGTTTGTTGCAGCAACTCCCAGGGAATAGCGCTCATTAACCCTGCCCCATCTCCTGAGTCATAGTCAGCGCTGCATCCGCCTCGATGTTCTAAACAAGTCAGCGCAGGTAACGCTTTCGCAATAATATCATGGCTAGCAATCCCCGATGGGTTAGCTATAAATCCCACTCCACAAGCATCTCGTTCTTCGACTAACCAGCGTTGACCTGCGTAGGGCATTCCCTGAGAAGATGAAGACTGGGGAGTATTCTCTGTTCCCTGTTCCCTGATGTTTGTGTTCTCAACTGTTGTGAGTTGATTTTGTTGTTCGATGCTGTTGATGTGATCCATGTCGCCAATTTCAATTAAACTATTGTGAGAGAGAAGCCGTTTTTTGAAGTTTGTAGGATGCGTCGTCCTAAGAATTTACGAGTTATAGAATTTTACTTGATGGGAGTAACGAATCCGTGCGCGATCAACTTGGCTCTTCGATCTTAAGATAAAGTGATTGTTGCAGTTAGAATAATTTCCGCAACGCTACTGACAGTTAGACTTGTCGATGATTAACCGTTGATCCGTTTTTCAAGGAGAGCGAACCCTCAGCAATCCCCTTAAAACCGCTTCGGAATCACAAGGTTGATAGAAGGCAGTAAGTAATTGAGGAACAAGAAAAACGGGAATAATTTCCACTCCTTAGAGTCACTGAAAAGATATCTTACGAAGTGTCAATTGCAATAGCCTATAGACTTAGAGCTAGACTGGAAATTGCCGATTGAATTTCCTTGATCTCTAAATGATGCTCTATTGAGAAGACACTGCTACAAAAGCCACTCTCCATCGCTGTGACCTCATTTGATGATCTAAACCGATAGACTGGCACTGATTATGTAGCCTAGAACACGCAATCATCAAGCTGAATAACGACCTTTAGTTCAAAAAGGCTTAGTAGTCATTAGGATACACTCAAGTCGAGTGTAGCGTGCATAAACTCTAGCATCTGAGTTGATGTCTGTTGTGTCTTTAGAGGTCTACGGATCTGAAGGTAAGACTTCTTAAAAATTTAACCTTTAAGCCGAACTGACTTATCCTTATGTTCCAATCAATTTGGCTATCCATTCCGTACATAGCGATTTGTACTACTGTATCTCTGCTGTTTGGCTCTGAGAGGTCTTCTGCACAAGCTTCTCAATCACCGAACAAAATCATTCGACAGGGATCATCAGTGGAACTCAATCGCCAAAAGCTTGATTTGGCTTGGGTTCAGTGGCAAAGTACAAGTCTGATGCCGCTACAAATTGGAATTCAGGATACCGGGTTAATGACACTCATGGGTATAGACCTACTCAACACAAATGATAGCACTGAGCAACCCGTTCGGTGGTTTTCACAACCCGACTCAACACCCCTGTCTTTACCGACTCTCTATCACTCCCCAAACCGATACTTAGAGATTACAACCTTAGCTGAAAAGGAACAATGGCAGCTTTCAATTGTAGGAACAAGTCTGAAAATTACCACCCCTGCCGCCAGCATTCAAGCCCTTCAACAAACTCCCCTTTCTCCCCCTGTTAACTTACCCTTTTCTCCCCAACTCAAACCCGCTTATCGACAGTTAAAGATTGAGTTAAATCGTCCCACTATCTGGCAACATCCTCAAATTTCTCCTCCTCATTCCTCCACCACTCCACAAACTCTTTCAGACGACCCCCAGACGCCTTCTATTCCCCCGTTAACCCCCTGGACGATCCGTTTAGCTGCTCAACTAAATCAAAAGGTTCTAGCCCCATTTCCGTCTCTCTCCGAGAACCCCCTTCAAGGACTCGAACAAGTCAGCGATCAAAATCAAACTCAGCTAAAATTTAATGTTCCTGTGGGTTGGCGTCCTGTTGTTTATAGCTTGAATGATCCTGATCGTCTGATTGTCGAAATTCGACCCGATTTTTTAGTGGAACGGGATATCCTGTGGATACCGGGACTTCGTTGGCGTCAGCAATATATCGAAATTCCTCACTCTCCACAAACCGCTTCATCCGAGCCTTCTCGTTTTCCCGTCTTCTGGCTTGAACTCGATCTCAGTCAACCTCAACTGTCTTTAGAACCGATCCTCAGTCGAACTCAATCACGGGTGGGGTTAGCTCCATTATTAACTACTGCTGGGCGATCGCAAGCCATTGCTGCGATTAATGGAGGATTTTTTAACCGTAATAATCTTCTTCCCCTGGGAGCAATTCGACTCCAAGGACGATGGCTGTCGAGTCCCATCCTCAACCGAGGGGCGATGGGTTGGACAGATCAAGGTGAAATTTACATCGATCGCCTAACTCGTTCAGAAACCCTAATCACTGGGACGGGAGAACGTCTTCCCATTTTGCATCTCAATAGTGGGTATGTGGAAGCGGGTCTTTCTCGTTATACCTCAGATTGGGGGTTGAGTTATGTTCCCGTGATGGATCGCGAATGGGCGATTATTACTCGCAATTCTCGCATTACTCAGCATATTCTACGGGAAAGACCGATTAAAAATCCGGTTTCCATTCCGACCGATGGCGATTTGTTGGTCATCCGTAATCATACCGCCAGAGTCGCTCAACTGCCTGTGGAAACTGAAGTCAAAATCGAGAGTCAAACCTCACCTGAAACTTGGGATGCTTACCCGCAAATTTTAGCCGCAGGGCCGTTATTATTGCAGTCAGGTGAAATCGTATTGGATGCCCTTTCCGAACGCTTTAGCGAGGCTTTTAGCAACCAACAGGCGATTCGGAGTGCAGTGGCGAGAACCCCAGAAAACAAACTTCTGTTCGTTGCCGTTCACAATCGTCCTCTGGGTTCGGGGCCAAGTTTAACAGAACTCGCTGAAATTCTCCAACAACTCGGGGCTGTTGAGGCTTTAAATTTGGATGGGGGAAGTTCAACCAGTTTGTACTTAGGCGGGCAGTTAATTGATCGTCCTCCGCAAACGGCCGCCCCCATACATAACGCATTGGGTGTATTTTGGCAACCCTAAGTTATAGGGGTAATATCAGCTTTAATCTTCTATACATTCATCGATACTTAAGTAAAGATTGCGTAAAGATTACTAAAAATCCGTAGAATCAGGGATGACAACCTACCAGATCTATTTGCTATGTTGGTTTATAGCGTCTAAGAGGCGGCAGGTTCTAAAACGAGTTCGGGCCTGAGTGTTTCTTAAGAGCAACTTGTAGGCTTCAGCCAGTTGAGTTGAGCCAAAAGCTTCATGCAGTGATCGCTGAGGTTTACTCAAATCCCCTCTGGATGTTGTGGATTCTCCATCAAAACTTAAATTAAACTTTAGTGCTGAAAGCCTGGGTGCATTGACTCAAATTTTTCTTTCAAATCATTGATCTATTAAGGACAGATTATTATCATGGTAGCCATTCAAGCAAAGCCCTCAACTGCCGCCCTATCTAAAGCGAATTCTCATGGTGTTGCCGCCACTGAATTACGTCCCTGGGGATCTTTTACCACTTTAGAAGAAGGCTCGGGTTATAAGATTAAGCGTATTGAAGTTAATCCCGGACATCGCCTCAGTTTACAAATGCACCACCATCGCAGTGAACACTGGATCGTTGTTTCAGGAACAGCCAAAGTGACTTGTGGAGATCACGAAGAGGTGCTTTTTGCCAATCAATCAACTTATGTTCCCCAATGTACCTCTCACCGCTTGGAAAATCCCGGCGTGATTCCTCTGGTGTTGATCGAAGTTCAAAATGGGGAATATTTAGGGGAAGATGATATCGTTCGTTTTCAAGACGATTATTCTCGCGCTCCAGCTAAGGCAAAATAGGATAATATCTATATTGGATAACTAGGGATGAGACAGTAGGCTTTAAGGGTTTATCCCTGGCCTTTTCAGTCCCTAGTTTTCAATTAGTCATTTGAAGTTTGAGTATGATACAGGTCACTCCGTCGGCTACTCGTGAGGTATTGCGTCTGAAGTCAAAGCAAAAAGATCCCAGTGTTCTGTTTCGCTTGGGAGTTGAGTCTGGGGGATGTTGTGGTTTGTTTTATCGGATGAGGTTTGAGCCAACCCTACAGCCAGATGATATTGTTTACAACTGCGGTGCAATTCAAGTTGTGATTGATGCTCAAAGTTTGAGCCACGTTGAAGGTTTGATCTTGGACTACTCAGAAGATTTGATGGGAGGAGGATTTCGCTTCAACAATCCCAATGCCGCTAAAACCTGTGGTTGTAGTCATTCCTTTGTCCCTAGAGCTTGACAGACTTGAAGGATTTTTTAGACTTTTTCGAGAAATACCCTTGACAAATTATAGTTTTATTACTTATAGTAACAATTTGGGTATCAAGATTCTTAAAGAATCGGTAGAGTATCCCGTCCCCTACTATGCGGGAAGGGGGCTTCTCCACCCTGAAAGTATCCCCGATTCAGGCGCTAATGTTTTGCAGACAGTCACAGCTTGAGCTTTAGGCAGAAAGTTGTCGGCTTGTCAGCAAAGCGATCAAAGCGAGGGATTGGATAAACGGTCAGTTAATCCTGTAACGATGATGAGTCCTGGCGAGTCAGTCTAGGTTAATAGACTAACTCTTCAAAAATCTTTAGAGATGAAGCCGAAAAGCATACTAGACAGAGATTTTGTTAACGAGGGGATTCATCTGCTACAGGGTAGATGTTAAAACATCGGAAGTGGATTGATAATCTTCCGAAACTAGAAATTGCCGATTTGAGGAAATATGTTATAACTCATGCCCACTATACAGCAACTTATTCGATCTGCACGAGAACAAGCCGAGAAAAAGACAAAATCTCCAGCTCTTAAGAGTTGTCCGCAACGCCGAGGCGTTTGTACGAGAGTCTATACAACCACACCGAAAAAGCCCAATTCGGCACTTCGCAAAGTCGCAAGGGTACGTTTGACATCAGGCTTTGAAGTGACTGCTTACATTCCAGGGATTGGCCATAATCTACAGGAACATTCGGTTGTGATGATTCGCGGAGGTCGGGTTAAAGACTTACCGGGAGTCCGATACCACATTATTCGAGGCACCTTGGATACTGCCGGAGTTAAAGATCGCCGCCAAGGACGGTCGAAGTATGGGGCTAAACGTCCGAAGTCGTAGAGTAGAAAGTCAGCTTGTCAGATGACTGAATCTTTGATGAAATGACCAATAACCAAAACAATTAGGGTAAAAGTTAGATATGTCTCGTCGTAGAGTCGTTCAAAAACGTCCGGTTCCCCCGGACTCGGTGTATAATAGCCGTCTGCTCAGTATGATAGTCCGTCGCATTATGAGGCACGGGAAAAAATCCCTAGCTTACCGAGTGATTTATGATGCGATGAAAATTATTGAAGAGCGAACCGGGTCTGAGCCGTTAGAACTGTTTGAAAAGGCAGTGCGAAACGTTACCCCCTTAGTGGAAGTCAAAGCTAGACGAGTTGGTGGTGCAACCTACCAAGTTCCGATGGAAGTTCGCTCAGAACGGGGAACAACTTTGGCATTACGTTGGTTGATCCAATATTCCAGACAACGTTCCGGTCGGACAATGGCGATGAAACTTGCCAATGAACTAATGGATGCAGCCAACGAGACCGGAAGTGCTGTTCGCAAACGCGAAGAAACCCACCGTATGGCAGAAGCGAACAAAGCCTTTGCCCATTATCGGTACTAAAATTAATGGGGTGGGGATAGCAGTGATTTCCGCAAACAGATAGAATCTTAATGAAGGCTTAAAAAGGAGGTAGCTGTGGCACGTACTATCCCGCTTGAGAGAGTACGTAATATTGGTATTGCAGCCCACATCGATGCGGGCAAGACTACCACGACCGAGCGTATTTTGTTTTATTCGGGTGTGGTTCACAAAATGGGTGAAGTCCACGAGGGTACTGCGGTAACTGACTGGATGGCTCAAGAGCGGGAGCGTGGTATCACAATCACGGCTGCTGCAATCACAACCAGTTGGAGAGATCATAAGATCAACATCATTGACACTCCCGGTCACGTTGATTTCACCATTGAAGTCGAACGTTCCATGCGGGTGTTAGATGGGGTGATTGCCGTCTTCTGCTCTGTCGGTGGTGTTCAGCCTCAATCCGAGACCGTTTGGCGACAAGCAGAACGCTACAAAGTTCCTCGGATTGCATTCATCAATAAGATGGATCGCACAGGTGCTAACTTTTTCAAGGTTTACGAGCAAATTCGTGATCGCTTGAGGGCGAATGCCGTTCCGATCCAAGTTCCGATTGGTAGTGAAAGTGATTTCCGAGGACTGGTAGACTTGGTGGCGATGAAAACCTATATCTATACCAATGATTTAGGGACAGACATCCAAGAAACTGATGAGATCCCGGATGAAGTGAAGGATTTAGTCACCGAGTACCGGGAAAAAATGCTGGAATCTTTGGCTGAAGCCGATGAAGGCATTATGGAGAAGTACCTCGAATCCTTAGAAGGGGGCGATCTGCCCACTGAAGAGGAAATTCGCCTGGCGATCCGTAAAGCAACGATTGCCGGAACAATTGTCCCGATATTGTGTGGTTCTGCCTTTAAGAACAGAGGCGTGCAACGGTTGTTAGATGGTGTGGTCGATTACCTCCCCGCTCCGACCGAAGTTCCGGCGATTAAAGGTACACTTCCAAGTGGAGAAGAACAAGAACGTCCCGCCGATGACGAAGCTCCTTTGTCTGCACTGGCATTCAAGATCATGGCAGATCCTTATGGTCGTTTGACCTTTGTGCGGGTCTACTCTGGAGTTCTTCAGAAGGGAAGCTATGTTTTCAACTCAACTAAAAACAAGAAAGAGCGAATCTCTCGCTTGATTGTGTTGAAAGCAGATGATCGAATTGAAGTCGATGAACTGCGATCAGGAGACTTAGGAGCCGCTTTGGGTCTCAAAGATACCTTAACCGGAGATACGCTGTGTGATGATAGCTCTCCGATCATTTTGGAATCTTTGTATGTCCCTGAGCCGGTCATTTCGGTAGCGGTCGAACCCAAAACCAAACAAGACATGGAGAAACTCTCCAAGGCTCTACAATCTCTATCAGAGGAAGACCCAACCTTCCGAGTTTCTGTTGATCCAGAGACGAACCAAACCGTAATTGCCGGAATGGGTGAACTCCACTTGGAGATTCTCGTAGACCGGATGTTGCGGGAGTTTAAGGTCGAAGCGAATGTGGGCGCACCCCAGGTTGCCTATCGGGAAACCATTCGCAAGTCTGTTAAGTCTGAGGGTAAATTTGTCCGTCAGAGTGGGGGTAAAGGTCAATACGGCCATGTTGTGATTGAACTCACACCCGGTGAACCTGGAAGCGGATTTGAATTCGTCTCCAAAATTGTGGGCGGTACTGTACCGAAAGAGTATATTAACCCAGCCGCAGAGGGGATGAAAGAAGCCTGTGAATCCGGTGTGATCGCGGGATACCCCTTGATTGATGTCAAAGCTACCCTCATAGACGGCTCCTATCACGATGTAGACTCTTCTGAAATGGCCTTTAAGATCGCCGGATCAATGGCGATCAAGCAAGGTGTAAAGAATGCCTCACCTGTGCTACTTGAGCCGATGATGAAGGTAGAAGTGGAAGTGCCAGACGATTTCATCGGTAACGTTATTGGCGACCTCAACTCCCGTCGAGGCCAGATAGAAGCTCAGGAAACCGATCAATCCCAAGGTCTTGCGAAGGTAACGGCGAAAGTTCCCCTCGCAACAATGTTTGGTTATGCGACTGATATTCGGTCTAATACTCAAGGACGGGGCATTTTCTCAATGGAATTTAGCCATTATGAAGAAGTTCCTCGCAGTGTGGCTGAAACCATCATTGCCAAGAGTAAAGGCGAATAACTGTTGAAAGGGGGCAGTAAGTGCAAGTGAGAAGATAAAATACAGATCGGTTCATCTTGTCTTCTGCTCCCCCAAACTCCATCTCAAGTGATCAGGCTTGAGCCTCAATCATTCAACATCTAACATCTCGAATCAAAGATCAAGTAGGATATGGCACGCGCAAAATTTGAACGGACTAAACCCCACGTTAACATTGGTACAATCGGTCACGTTGACCATGGCAAAACGACTCTGACTGCTGCGATTACCATGACATTGGCAGCAGCAGGCGGAGCCAAAGCCCGTAAATATGAAGATATTGATGCGGCTCCTGAAGAAAAAGCTCGGGGAATTACGATTAACACCGCTCACGTTGAGTATGAAACCGAAAATCGTCACTATGCTCACGTGGATTGCCCCGGACACGCAGACTATGTAAAAAACATGATCACCGGAGCCGCTCAAATGGATGGAGCGATTCTGGTTGTGTCTGCGGCTGATGGCCCCATGCCCCAAACTCGGGAACATATTCTGCTGGCTCGTCAGGTAGGTGTTCCGAGCTTGGTGGTTTTCCTCAACAAGAAAGACATGGTTGATGACGAAGAATTGCTCGAACTGGTTGAACTAGAAGTTCGGGAATTGCTCAGTTCCTATGATTTTCCAGGGGACGATATCCCGATTACTTCTGGTTCAGCTCTACGGGCTGTAGAAGCCTTGACTAGCAATCCCAAAATTAAGAAGGGAGAAGATGAGTGGGTAGATCATATCTACGCGCTGATGGATAGCGTAGATGAATATATTCCCACGCCCGAACGTGCCGTTGATAAGCCTTTCCTGATGGCTGTAGAAGATGTGTTCTCGATCACAGGTCGGGGGACTGTTGCTACAGGCCGGATTGAGCGGGGTAAGGTAAAAGTTCAAGAAACGGTTGCATTAGTTGGAATCAAAGATACTCGCAGCACAGTCGTAACGGGTGTGGAAATGTTCCAGAAAATCCTAGACGAAGGAATGGCTGGAGACAACGTAGGACTATTGTTGCGGGGTCTGCAAAAAGAGGACATTCAGCGCGGTATGGTGCTAGCTAAACCTGGTAGTATTACCCCTCACACTGACTTTGAGGCTGAGGTGTATGTTCTCAGGAAAGAAGAAGGCGGTCGCCATACTCCCTTCTTTGCTAACTATCGCCCTCAGTTCTACGTGCGGACAACCGATGTAACGGGTACAATCAAAGGCTACACGGCTGATGATGGTACTAAGATCGAAATGGTCATGCCCGGAGACCGGATTAAAATGACCGTTGAGCTGATTACTCCCATTGCGATTGAGCAGGGAATGCGTTTTGCAATTCGTGAAGGTGGTCGGACGATTGGTGCCGGAGTTGTGTCTAAAATTGTGAAGTAGGCGCTGACTCCAAACACTGATCACTTTGAACAGCTCGTCTTTGACCCGAGAGTGAATTGGCTCATTGGGAACTTAGACGGGCTGTTTATCCCCATGCACCTCGCTCAATTGTGGGCTTCTGAAATCGGACTCACAGCACAAATCGCCTGAACATGAGTCCCTGAAAACTTAAAACTGAACCTGGAAAACTCAAAATCAAATGGCTACTATTCAACAGCAAAAAATTCGTATCCGTCTCAAAGCATTTGACCGCCGTTTGCTGGATACCTCTTGTGAAAAAATTGTCGATACGGCAAATCGCACGGGTGCAACCGCCATCGGCCCGATTCCCTTACCCACAAAACGACGCATTTATTGTGTTCTTCGTTCTCCTCACGTCGATAAAGATTCACGAGAACACTTTGAGACTCGAACTCATCGCCGCATCATTGATATCTATCAGCCTTCCTCTAAAACTATTGATGCTTTGATGAAACTGGATTTACCCGCAGGCGTAGATATTGAGGTGAAGCTTTAGGCTAAACCCGCAAAATAGAGACTTCACTGAGAAACAGGGGTAAGAAATCCGCTAAAGTAAAAGAAAGAAGCGCACACCTTAAACGGACAATGGCATCATCTTCCTCAATTGCAGTTCGAGAACTACCCCTGTTTCCACTTCCAGAAGTGGTTCTATTTCCAGCAATCCCTCTGCCGTTGCATATTTTTGAGTTTCGTTATCGGATTATGATGAACACTATCCTTGAAAGCGATCGCCGCTTTGGGGTTGTGATGTTCGATCCGATTCAAGGAAAAGTCGCTTCCGTGGGTTGCTGTGCAGAAATCATTCAGCATCAGCGTTTACCAGATGATCGTCTGAAAATGATCACCCTGGGTCAGCAACGGTTCCGCGTCTTAGAAGCTGTTCGAGAAAAACCTTACCTGGTTGGGTTGGTTGAATGGATAGAAGATGTCGCCCCTCAACAAGATCTCAGACCTTTAGCAACAGAAGTTGAAGGTTTGCTGCGAGATGTGGTTCGTCTCTCCAGTAAGTTAATGGATCAAAGCATCAAACTTCCAGAGGATATTCCCAGTTTACCGACGGAGTTATCCTACTGGGTGGCGAGTAACCTCTATGGTGTACCCGCAGAACAGCAAGCCCTTCTAGAAATGCAAGATACTGCTACTCGCTTGGAACGGGAAGCGGAAATCTTGAGTTCTACTCGAAGTCACTTAGCGGCTAAAACGGTTCTCAAAGATACTTTTAACCCTGTTGATCCAAACTAGCTGAATTCAATCTCAGGATCAACAAATCATCCCCATTTGATCGAAAATCCTTTAATTTGGTTTTTCAAAATTCCATATCTTGTACCAATTTTGGACTGCTAGCCACCCCCCGGAGAGCAGTCCTGCTAGACTCAGGGTTAAACCGCTATAGGGTATTAATAATCCGAAAATCGGTAAAGCCACGCCTGCGATCGTGCAAATTATAGCGGCTAGAGATGCTTGACGATTGCTTCCTAACCCCCAAACTAGACCCAATAAAATCGGACAAATCAAAGTAAATGCGAGTCTAGCATCAATCAAGCGACTGGTATATGTCAGAGTTAGTATACAAGCAAAGAAAATTCCGGCGACAATTGCAACATCTCTTAAACTCAGGGGTAATGAGAGATTGAGTAACAAAATCCACCACAAAAATATTGCAGGAGCTAACAATAGCAAACGCGGTAAAACGCCTGTATTCGTAACCCGATCAGTCGCCGTAAAGACTCCAAAGGGATTGCGTACAGAGACATTTCCTTCAAAAATCCAACTCAGTTCTCGCTCTCGAACTCCCTCTTGCGTCACAGTCGGGAGAGCGCCTGCAAAATCAGCATTAGGAAAGTTGGCGAAAGCCGTCAGACGAAAATTAGAAAGCAGTTGTCCCATGGGTTCATAAACCCAACGCGGCGCACCTTGGGCTTGATATGTCACCCGAAAACTCGTGCTTTCTCCTGGCGCTAAACGAAAGGGAAATCCATAGTCGCCTGGGTTAACGGATACCAACGCTTGACCCTCTCGTTCAACTTGAAAGTCTTGAAGAAGTTTATACCCAAAAGGCGGACGAATTTCAAAGAAAAACTGCTGAATATCACTCAGTCGGTTTACCACTTGATAATCGGCTTCAAAGCTAACATTATATAACCATTGACGAGTTGCTGGATCAGTTGCTTGATCAATTCTCACTTTAATTTGTGAAGCGGCGATCGCCAGAAACCGATCCACCATGCGTGTCGCTTCTTCCTCGATTTGTTGATTATCAACCCAGCGATAGTTTGTATAAGTTTCTTCCACCTGATAACGCACTTGAGGTGCTGCTTGTTCAAGCCGTTCACCTGCAACAGTGGTTGCAACTTGAGCAACTTTTTGTTGTTCCCAGTGATGATATCGGTTAGCCAGAGTCGAACACAGAAAAAACCCCCCCACCAGAATGAGTAAAATTAAACCAATGTGAGGTAACTTTTGAATCACTAAAACATAGCGTTCTAACCATTCTTTAAGAACTGTGGCAGTCGGCTCACCTTGACGAGAATTCGACCAAGTAATCAGAGCCATTACTACGCCAAACGCAAAAATTAACAATCCCAATTGAAAAGAGAATTGAACAATTTGAGAGCCAAAATTAATCAGCTTATCAGGATGAGTCAAATCCGGTAAATTCGGAATGCCTTGAGACGAAGGATACATGAGAAAATCCTACGATAAAAAACGTATAACTATACTTACATTCATCTTGTAAGTCTCTACTCCGGTCTGAATACAAAGAATTACACTCTTGTTTCCTTGTATTCCTGATGATTAATAAAATCCTCCTGCTCAACTCCACTTAACGATCAATGATCGAATAACTACCGAAAATTTTGAGTTGTTTTGTATAAGCGGCTAATTCAGTTAAAGCGGATTTAACCGATTCTTCACAAGCATTCGCTTCGAGATCGATAAAAAATAAATAATCTCCGAGCAAGCGCTTTGTCGGACGAGATTCAATCCGACTCATATTAATCCCTCGCTCTGCAAACAGCTGTAACGGTTTAACCAATACACCTGGCTTATTTTCCGGTACACTGAACGCTAAAGAAGTATAATTCCCTCCCGGCGAGGGTTGCAAACTTACCACCCAAAAGCGAGTACAGTTATCGGGATAATCATTAATCGGATGAGCAATAATGGGCAACTGGTATAAACTCGCAGCACGTTCTGATGCAATGGCGCAGGCGGTTCTCTCTGTATCCAAATGTTGTAGGGCTTCTGTTGTGGAATTCGTGGCAATTTGCCGCACTTGTGGAAGATTTTGATTTAACCACTCCTGACACTGGGCTAGGGCTTGAGGATGGGAATAAACAACTTGAATGTCTTCTTGACGACTCGCCAGGGAAATTAAAGCATGGGAAATCGGCAACACTAAAGCTTGCTGAATTTTCAGGGTATCAATTTGCCAGAGTGTATCTAAAGTCATGCTGACACTGCCCTCAATGGAGTTTTCCACAGGGACTACGCCTAAATGGACTTCTCCCTTCGCCACAGCCCAGAGCGTTTGAGCAATACTGGGATAGGGACAAAGAGATGATTTTAGGCTTTCGGGTGTTGTTTTTACTAAATATTCAGCGTAGGCTGTAGCGGCGGCTTCTGCATAGGTTCCCGCAGGGCCTAAATGAGCGATGGAAAGTTTCATTTTAATTAATTTGAACAGAGGAAAAGCTGACAACGGTTGACATCCTCCACCTCCAAATCACGCAGATTATGGAGGTGGATTCCCATCATCACTGATGGGGTTTCCTGGCTCTACGAGCAACCTTGCTTTTCGGGATTTCTCCCTCTAAGTAGTGGGTCATCTCATCCCCAGGCGTTACTTTCCGAGTGCCCCTCGGTAGTTGTGCTAACCCTTGCAATGCTTTCATCAAAATATTAATGGCGGCGTTCGTATCCCGGTCATCTAAATAACCGCAATGTGGGCATTTATGTGTGCGCGTGGACAAGGATTTCTTAACTTCGGAACCACAGTTAGAGCAATTTTGAGATGTGTAATGAGGTGCAACAGCAATCACTGGCACGTTAAACACTTTCCCGAAATATTCCAACCACTGCCTAAACAACGTCCAACTAGCATCAGATATTGATTTAGCTAAATTGTGGTTCTTAACCATATTCCGCACTTTTAGGTCTTCAATGGCTACCAAATCTGCCGACAGGATAAGCGCCCTTGCGGTCTTTACCGCAAAGTCTTTACGCCGCCTTGATACCAAGAGATGTGTTCTACCCAACTTTTTAATGGCTTTGAGGCGATTTTTTGACCCTTTAGTTCGACGAGAAACACGTTTTTGTGCGCGTTTTAAAGCCTTCTCTGCCTTCCTTAAGAACCGAGGGTTTTCTACTTTGTTGCCATCGGAGTCAGTGTAGAAATGGTTTAAACCGACATCTATTCCTACCATCCGATTTGTGGGTTTATGTTGTTCATTTCGCTCTTGATCGATGGAAAACTGAGCATAATATCCATCGGCTCGACGCACAACACT
Source organism: Limnoraphis robusta CS-951 (assembly GCF_000972705.2). The sequence continues at coordinate 23,036 of NZ_LATL02000303.1, forward strand.
CACTCGCTTAATCTGCTTTTTTTGATAAAAATGCAAATCGCGAGTTCCCCACATTCTAAAAGTTCCAGCTTTGAAACCATCCCTGAACGTAATGGTTAATCGGTCATCCGATAACACCCATCCATCAACTTTGTACTCGACTGAGCCGTGAGTTTGATGTTTTTTAAACTTGGGGAAACCTTTCTTACCCGGAACTTTTTTCTTGCAATTATCAAAGAACCTGGCAATAGCACTCCATGTCCTTTCAGCACTGGCTTGACAGGCTTGCGCTGAAAGTTTTTTGCACCATTCAAATTGTTCTCTGAGTACCTTGCAGTATTTATTCAGGTCATACCTGTTGACCCCTTTGTTATCCATCCAGTGCCTCAGGCAACTATTACGCACAAAAAGAGCAGTTCTAATCATCTCATCCAAGATGACGTACTGCTCGTCTGTCCCTCGTAATTTAGCCTCGAATACTAACACATGGTGGTTTTAATTCTATGTCATTAAGTTTAACAATTGATACGGAGATTGTAAAAAGCGGACAGGTCGAATGCCTCGCTTTTTACCTGGGGTGTCCATGTACCTACCCCCAAATCAAAGATTATGG
>NZ_LATL02000304.1:0-6024 GCF_000972705.2 Limnoraphis robusta CS-951
GGCGGGTTTATAAAAGTTTTGCATGGGAAGATCTAGATTTGTTCAGAACCCGCCCCTACAACAAAGGACGGGTTGATGTTAGTTATTTCTGGGAAAGATAGACATTTTGGAGGAACCAGCCTCTAGAAAAAAGGACGGGTTGATGTTAGTTATTTCTGGGAAAATAGACATTTTGGAGGAACCCGCCCCTACAAAAAAGGCGGGTTTATAAAAGTTTTGCATGGGAAGATCTAGATTTGTTCAGAACCCGCCCCTACAACAAAGGACGGGTTGATGTTAGTTATTTCTGGGAAAGATAGACATTTTGGAGGAACCAGCCTCTAGAAAAAAGGACGGGTTGATGTTAGTTATTTCTGGGAAAATAGACATTTTGGAGGAACCCGCCCCTACAAAAAAGGCGGGTTTATAAAAGTTTTGCATGGGAAGATCTAGATTTGTTCAGAACCCGCCCCTACAACACTGTTCACTGTAAAGGTGAATGTTGTGCCTTGATTGACTTGACTTTGTACGGTTAATTTGCCATTATGTAAACGGGTAATTTCATTGGCGATCGCTAACCCTAAACCTGCCCCTCCAGTTCGACGAGAACGATCTTCTTCGACTCGATAAAAGCGATCAAATAAAAAGGGAAGATGTTTGGCTTCTATCCCCACTCCCGTATCTTTTACTTGTACCTCTACAACTTGATCGTTTTGAGTGGCTTTGAGCGTCACGGTTCCGCCACTGGGGGTATATTTGAGCGCGTTATCGATTAAATTTAACAACAAATTGGTCAAGTAATCTGCATTTCCCTGCACGAATAATTGTGGTGAAATATGTGCTAGAATCTGAATATGTTGGGTTGACGCTAAGGGTTGCATCTGTTCAACTAAAGTGCTTAAAAGATTGCTCAAATCAACAGACTGCAAGAGCGTTGGGTGCATCTGTCGTAAATCTAATCTTGCTAAAAACAATAAAGCATGAGTCAGACGAATTAAGCGATCGGTTTCTTGTTCTAAACTTTGCAAGGTTTGTTCGTATTCTGCGACGGTTCGAGGGTGGCTGAGGGTAACACCAATTCGTCCTTTAATTACCGTTAACGGTGTGCGTAATTCGTGGGCGGCGTCGGCGGTAAATCGTCGTTCATGTTCAAAAGCCGATTGCAAACGATCCAACATTCGATCTAATGTTTTGGCTAACCGTCTGACTTCATCGGTTGATCCTTGGTAGCCAATGCGCTGAGTAAAGTCATTCGCGCCAATACTCTGGGCGGTGCGAATAATACGTTCGATGGGACTCAAAGCGCGATCGGCCAAAAATAGCCCCCCTAACGCCGCAATCAGCAACACAAGAGGAAATCCCAACAACATTAATGTTAGCAGGTGTTCTGAGGCTTCGTAGATGGGTTCTAGGGATTCTGCAACTTGCAACCATTCCCCTTTATTGTTGGCGTCGGGAAGAATTTGGCTGTAAACGCGCCAAGTTGTTGTGGAGGCGGTGAGATTAGAAAAACCGGTTTGAGTCGGTAATGTTGTCGGTATGGCTTGATAACGCCCTAAACCATCCAAAATTTGACCGTTTTCATCGATTAATCGGATGGCAAAACCGACCTCTAATAAGTGTTTGGTAATGGCTTGAGAATCGATAGTTTTTCTAAAGGCTGGATGACCATTACTATTGATCAGATTCGTGAGGGTTTGGGTGCTGGTGAGTTGTAAACTGGTATCGAGTTGAGCCAGTAAACTTTGTTCTAGTTGGATATAGAGATAGCTACTAAATAACGTCAGCGTTAGGGCTAATAAAAAAATATACCAAGCCGTTAAACGAACTCGTAGGGAGTGTTTTCTCAAACGAAATTGTTTAATCATTTCCTTCCTCAGTTCTCACACAATACCCCACACCCCGAACGGTATGTAACAGTGTTTGATCAAAGTCTCGATCAATTTTTCGCCTTAAATAACCCACATAAACATCAACAACATTAGAATCATTATAAAAATCTACATCCCAAACCTGTTCTAAGATTTGAGTCCGGCTGAGAACTTGATTGGGATGGCGCAGCAGGTATTCTAACAGTTTAAATTCTAAGGGAGTTAAATCAATTAAACGTCCGGCTCGTCGGACTTCTCTTTTGGCGATATCCATCGTCAGATCGGCGACTTGCAAAACATTATTCATTTGTAGCGGAGGACGCCGTTGTAATGCTCGTAAACGGGCTAGTAATTCCGAAAAAGCAAACGGTTTAACTAAGTAGTCATCGGCACCATAATCTAATCCTCGAACTCGATCTTCTACGGTATCACAAGCCGTTAAAAGTAAAACGGGCGTTAATATTTTACGACTGCGAATTTTTTCTAACAGTTGAAAACCATCTATTGTAGGAAGCAACACATCAAGAATCATAATATCATACTCAAATGCCTCAGCATAATCCCAACCTTCTTGACCATCGTTAGCCACATCAATCACATAGCCAGCCTCTCGCAATCCTTGAGTAATAAACTGTGCAATTCCCGGTTCATCTTCAACTAATAAAACTCGCATTTTTATGAGGTTAAACTTACGCAGATTCTGGCTACATTTCCTCTGAACAATCGAGGCGATCGCCACCTCCATTTTAGAGATTATACCTTTAGGGATGATCACCCAACTATAGCGCTACACATTTAAGTTAAGACTGTCTATAAAGCTAAAAACCAATTCCAGCCAGGATTGTACTTTTGCCTATTGCCTATTCCCTGTCTTTTGCTATATTTTGACATTTTCCCGACACTGACTGCAAGCGTTAATGGGTCAGGTTTCCAAGTCAACTCCTCATGCTTTTGCGGCTAACTCTGCCCCCTTCCCCCCCTGCAAACTCCCCCGATTTGTGATACCATCAACTCCTAATAAGCTAGGGGTGCCTGCGAAGTCCAGGCTGAGACGACACCCTTGGAACCTGAGTCCGGTTAGTACCGGCGTAGGGAAGCTATCACCAGAGGGAATTAAAAATGAGAACTGAATGGGTTAATCTACGGCGTGGTCAAGCAAATGTTTCACAAATGCACTACGCCCGTCAAGGTGTATTAACTGAAGAAATGCACTATGTCGCCAAGCGGGAAAATCTTCCGGTTGAGTTGATTCGCGATGAAGTTGCCCGAGGTCGGATGATTATTCCGGCTAACATTAATCATACCAATTTAGAGCCGATGTGTATTGGCATTGCCTCTAAATGTAAGGTGAATGCAAATATCGGGGCATCCCCGAGTTCTTCTGATATTAATCAAGAAGTAGAAAAGCTGAATCTTGCTGTAAAATATGGGGCAGATACGGTGATGGATCTGTCTACAGGCGGCGGTGATTTAGATGTGATTCGCACGGCAATTATTAAGGCTTCTCCGGTGCCAATTGGGACGGTTCCCATTTATCAAGCGCTAGAAAGTGTTCATGGCAGCATTGAAAAATTAACGGCCGAAGATTTCCTGCATATTATCGAAAAACACGCCCAACAAGGTGTGGATTATATGACAATTCATGCGGGAATTTTAATTGAACATTTGCCCTTAGTTCGCAATCGAATTACTGGAATTGTGTCTCGTGGCGGTGGTATTATTGCCCGTTGGATGCTGCATCATCACAAACAAAATCCCCTGTATACTCACTTTGATGAGATTATCGAAATCTTCAAAAAATACGATGTTTCGTTTAGTTTAGGGGACTCTTTACGCCCGGGTTGTCAACATGATGCGTCTGATGAAGCGCAACTGGCGGAACTCAAAACCCTCGGACAATTAACTCGTCGCGCCTGGGAACATGATGTTCAAGTGATGGTGGAAGGGCCGGGTCATGTGCCGATGGATCAGATTGAATTTAATGTTAAAAAACAAATGGAGGAATGTTCAGAAGCACCCTTCTATGTTTTGGGGCCGTTAGTAACAGATATTGCGCCAGGATATGACCATATTACTTCTGCTATTGGGGCGGCGATGGCAGGTTGGTATGGCACCGCAATGTTGTGTTATGTCACGCCAAAAGAACACCTCGGTTTACCTGATGCAGAGGACGTTCGCAATGGTTTAATTGCCTATAAAATAGCCGCCCATGCTGCTGATATTGCCCGTCATCGTCCGGGCGCCCGCGATCGCGATGATCAACTGTCTGAAGCCCGTTATAACTTCGACTGGAACCGTCAGTTTGAACTGTCTCTCGATCCGGATCGCGCCCGTGAATATCACGATGAAACTTTGCCTGCGGATATCTACAAAACGGCTGAATTTTGTTCGATGTGCGGGCCGAAATTCTGTCCGATGCAAACAAAAGTTGATGCGGATGCGTTAACCGAGTTAGAGAAGTTTTTAGCATCCCAGGAAAAAGAGGCTGTTACTCAAAGTTAAATTGCAATTTAAATAACCTATAATAGAGGGTGAGTAGGACGGATACTCGCCTTTTTTTATAGCGCCAATTATGGGGTCGGGCGGGTTTAGTTCAATTGTCGAGGGGTATTACAGAACTTGTAGAACCCGCCCCTACAGACTGCGCCAATGGTGGGGTCGGGCGGGTTTAGTTCAATTGTCGAGGGGTATTACAGAACTTGTAGAACCCACCCCTACAGAATTGAAAACGTTTTGAATAAAAACCGGGTTTTTGGGAAAGATTGAAAGCACAAATGAGTGACACTCACCTGAGTTAATGCAAAAAAGCGACTATTCATCACTCTATAACAAACGTTAAGTTAGAGATAGGTTAATCAACTTGCTTTTAATCACACTCGAATTTAATTATGTCTACTGAATTTCGCTTTGAACCTGTAGGTTTTAGTTGGGTTGCTTTCCATCCTCAACCCAAAGGGATTATTCGATTTATTGGTGGCGCGTTTTTTGGTTCATTTCCCACCCTATCTTATCGCTATTTTCTGGAAAAATTATTTAAATCCGGTTATACTATTGTTGCGATTCCCTTTCGATTTACCTTTGAGCATTGGTCAGTTTCACTGAGTTTATTAGAAGAACAAAACGAACTCCAAAATTTACTCGTTGAGAAAGCAAAAGCCGCAGGTTATGACGGAGAATTCTATTTGGATAATTCTAATTACTTCTGGATCGGTCATAGTTTAGGCTGCAAATATATTGCTTTGCTAGAACTTTTGAGCGATCAAAATGGGTTAACCTACCTTCAAGACTGTATTGATCAAGAAGAAATTGATCAAATTCGTCGTCGGTTAGGTGATCAAAAAGCAATATTCAATCAACCTTCGCTGTTACTCGCCCCTGATATTAGCGATACAGAAAGCGCTATTCCGATTAAATCTATCGCTCATTTTATCGATAAAATTGGCTTAGGAGTGTTACCGAGTCGCAGTCAAACTCAATGTATGATTCATCGGAGTCAACTGTTTAATATTACGGGTTTAATTTCGTTTAAATCCGATGATATCGCCGGAAATGAGAGTAATAAACAAAAAGGGGTTTACTGGTTTATTCAGCAACTCAACAATCAAAACCTCATTCATCAAGAAATACCTGGAAAACACCTCGAACCGCTTGGCGTTCAAATCGGTCAATATCTGGTCGATTTTAATCCTTTGGATAAGTTTATCGCACCCCTTTCTCGGCGTCAACTCGAACCCGTTGCGTTAACGATTTTACAGCAGTTATCAGATCGCCTGAAATCAGCTTTGTTACCGTCAGTTTCTCAAACGCAAAAAAAGTCTATTTCTAAAGTTACCGTTGGGGTTTCAACCTCTAAACGCTAAAATATAGAGACTAAAAAAACCTGGTTTTTCACAGAAACCGGGTTTTTGACTTGTACTTCGGGTGCATCAGAAAATTCACGGTAAAATTAGCATAAATTATTCAACTCTGAAACACCAAAAAAATTTGTTAAAATTCCTAGCAAAAACCGATCTAAAATAGGAAAATGGAACTGCTTGGAGTCGCCTGGGATGAGCCAATGTTTGAATCCTGACTGCTTGTTTAATAACCCGCCAAACACTCTATTTTGTCAGCGTTGTGGTGTAAAATTACTATTAGCCGAACGTTATCGAGCAGTAGAAATTATCGGTCAAGG
>NZ_LATL02000304.1:6034-7162 GCF_000972705.2 Limnoraphis robusta CS-951
TTAATCTTTGAGAAACCAGGTTTTCAGACAGAGATTAGTTCCAAAAACCCGGTTTCTTGCAGAGGTTTTTAAGATAAATTAGATTTCTAGAACTTCAATTAAACCAATACTATTAAATTCTGCAACCGAAGTCGTTTGTAATATCGCCAGCGTTTCACCCGTTGAAATCAAATTAATTAACAAACTACCATTATTAGCACCCGTTCCATCCACAAGCGTTACACTACCCGCAGTAATTCCATCGCTAGCATCAAAAACAATACTATAGCAGAGAAAGAGTTGATTAGGACACTGTTTTTCTGTCAAATCCTTTTATGATAAAGGTTTCAATTCTGTCTCCTGTCTCCTGTCTCCTGATTTCTGCTATATCACCTGCACTGTAATTAATAATAATATCTGTTCCCTCTCCGGGCTTGAAGACAAATTTATCATTACCATTTCCCCCAAACAAAGTATCATTCCCGCCATCTCCAAACAACCAATCATCACCCAAATTTCCAGCTAGACTATCATTTCCCTGACCGCCAAATAGACTATCATTATCATTACCCCCATCGAGAGTATCCTCAGACTGATTCCCAAAAACTAAATCTAACCCGTCGCCACCAAAAACTTGATCGCTTGTAGCTGAGGTTGACAAATTAGCATAAATTATTCAACTCTGAAACACCAAAAAAATTTGTTAAAATTCCTAGCAAAAACCGATCTAAAATAGGAAAATAGAACTGCTTGGAGTCGCCTGGGATGAGCCAATGTTTGAATCCTGACTGCTTGTTTAATAACCAGCCAAACACTCTATTTTGTCAGCGTTGTGGTGTAAAATTACTATTAGCCGAACGTTATCGAGCAGTAGAAATTATCGGTCAAGGCGGGTTTGGTCGCACCTTCAAAGCGATAGACGAGTTCAAACCCTCAAAACCCTTTTGTGTGATCAAACAGTTTTTTCCGCAAGCACAGGGAACGGAAACCGTAGAGAAAGCCAAACAACTTTTTGAACAGGAAGCAGTTCGTTTGGATGAGTTGGGAAAACACCCGCAAATTCCAGAACTTTACGCCTATTTTACCCAAGATAAACGTCAGTATTTAGTTCAAGAATATATTCAAGGGAAAAACCTGCAACAAGAGTTA
>NZ_LATL02000304.1:7172-7891 GCF_000972705.2 Limnoraphis robusta CS-951
GCAGGGAACAGAAACCGTAGAGAAAGCCAAACAACTTTTTGAACAGGAAGCGGTTCGTTTGGATGAGTTGGGAAAACATCCGCAAATTCCCGAACTTTACGCCTATTTTACCCAAGATAAACGTCAGTATTTAGTTCAAGAATATATTCAAGGGAAAAACCTGCAACAAGAGTTAGACGAGTCGGGAACTTTTAACGAGACTCAAATTTTACAACTGCTCAAAAAATTACTTCCGGTCTTATATTTTGTTCACAAAAATCAAGTGATTCATCGGGATGTAAAGCCGGACAATTTGATTCGTCGAGCTTCCGATAAACAACTGTTTTTAGTAGATTTTGGTGCGGCGAAATTGGCGACTCGTACCGCCTTAGCCGTCACCGGAACAACTATTGGTTCTGCTGGATATGCGGCACCCGAACAAGCTTTGGGAAAAGCAAATTTTAGCAGTGATATTTACAGTTTGGGGGTGACTTGTATTCATCTGTTAACCCAAGTTGAACCCTTTCAATTGTACGATGTCAGCGAGGGAGAATGGGTTTGGCGGGATTATTTAACCAATCCTATTAATCAAAAATTGGGGGAAGTTTTAGATAAGATGTTACAGCAGGCGATGAAAAAACGGTATCAGTCTATTCGGGAAATTGTGAATGCAATTTCATCTCAAGCTGCACCTTCCAAAATCCTTCGCATACCTCCGCCTCCACCACCCCCAACATCGT
>NZ_LATL02000304.1:7901-21261 GCF_000972705.2 Limnoraphis robusta CS-951
CTTTAACGAGACTCAAATTTTACAACTGCTGAAAAAATTACTTCCTGTCTTATATTTTGTTCACCAAAATCAAGTGATTCATCGGGATATAAAGCCGGAAAACCTGATTTATCGAGCTTCAGATCACCAACTGTTTTTAGTCGATTTCGGAGCGGCGAAATTGGCGACTCGTACCGCCTTAGCCGTCACCGGAACAACCATCGGTTCTGCTGGATATGCGGCACCAGAACAAGCTTTAGGAAAAGCCAATTTTAGCAGTGATATTTACAGTTTGGGGGTGACTTGTATTCATCTGTTAACCCAAGTTGAACCCTTTCAATTGTACGATGTGAGCGAGGGAGAATGGGTTTGGCGAGATTATTTAACCAATCCTATTAATCAAAAATTGGGCGAAGTGTTAGATAAGATGTTACAGCAGGCGATGAAAAAACGCTATCAGTCTGTTGGGGAAATTGTGAATGCAATTTCATCTCAAGCTGCACCTTCCAAAATCCTTCGCATACCTCCGCCTCCACCACCCCCAACATCGTTAACAAAAGTAATTGCAGCGCCACCGCCACCGCCCCCAACACAGTTAATAAAAGTAGTTTCAGCCAGAGGAGTAGATTACTCTATTCTGCAATATTTTTTGAGTCAGAAACAGTGGAAAGATGCGGACGAAGAAACTGCTAAACTCATGTTAAAAGTGGCGGGAAGGGACAAAGATGGATGGTTAGATACAGGCTCAATTGACAATTTTCCCTGTGAAGAACTTCGCACGATTAACAACCTTTGGATTAAATATAGTAATGTCCGTTTTGGTTTTACTGTTCAGAAACAGATTTATCTGGAAACCGGAAACAAATTAGGACAATACAATCAAACCGGATGGTATCGTTTTGGGGAGGAAATTGGCTGGAAAACGAAGCATGGATGGCTGACAACTGACAACCTCAACTTTTCTCTATCGGCACCAAAAGGACACCTTCCGAGGGGTTTGGGTCCTCTAGGTCGCCGTGAGGGTGCAAAATTAGGAATATATCGATTAGTTTTCTCTCGTTTGGCGAATTGTAACCTGTAAAATCCAACAATTTATCATCATTATAGATCCCCCCTGCCCCCCAGCAGGGCTGTTTCATTCAAATTTTTGGCGATCGCTAAAACCTAAACTTGGAAGCAATTTCAGCCTTTTTTTTAGGAAAATCTTTGCTCTGAGAAAAAAAACGGCGATCGCCCCCAAACTCAAGAGTCAATTCGTCGGCTTCTCAACAGTTCTGAGTGGTTGCAATTTAACTTTTTACCCCCCGATCCGGTAACAGGTTGGTCTGTTTTAATGCTTTAATCTCTATGGTGAAACCAACTTTAACCAAAGATTTGAGTTGAATTGTGATCGCCATACAGCCAACGTCTTTTAAATCTTCCCCAAGGCTAGAGAACTTCGATTCAAATTGAGATTAGTTTGGAACAATTAACTTGCGATAGCAGCGAGCAGTAATTAAATAGGGATGAAAAACTTCTAGAAAATTCTGTTGAATCGTTCTCAAAAATACATCGATTTTTTTAGGATCATCTAAATGAAATGGAAATTCCTGATGTTCTCCCTTGAAAAAGTACCAATTGAGAATAATTTTGGCTTGATCAGACATCAACTTATGAAACGTGAGTAACTGTTGACTGGGATCAGGTAAATGTTCAAGAACATCAAAACAAAGAATCGTATCAAACTGATTTTATAATGAAATCTCAGACTGAATCTTAAGTTTATCACTCAGTCCTAATTGTTCAATGCGATATCGAAAAAAAGCTTGATTAATCGGGTTAATATCGCAGTAAGTGACCCGTTCGACTTGGGGAGATAAAGCTGCGGCGATCGCATGAGTCCCAATCCCTCCACCAAAGTCTAACACATGACCTTGAGCATAATCCGTAATCAAACGCAAGGTATTCCCAATGTAATCTTGACTGGAGAGATGCCAAGCTCCCAACTCAAATAAATAGATCTCACCGACTTTTTCACGGTAAAATAGAGAAGCATTTTCCCAGTCAAAATCCCGATAACCCAGTTCAGCGAGTAATTGCTGACTCGACTGTAGTTGTGCTTCGAGAGTCGGTTGATCCAACTTTAAATAATCTTGTAAGTGTTGCTTGAGATGAAAAGCATCCTGCTGATAGCTCTGCCAAATACTAGGCATTGAAAATGATAACATGAGCAAGAAAAGACTAAGAAAGTTCCCCAAATCAGATCTTATCATGCAAATGTTCTCTCGGTGTTGGCGAATTTTTAATCAAGGCTTGAAAACCTGGGGAGTCATCCTCCTCAGTCTTTGCTTGTTCGTCTGTGGCGGTTGTCAAGTTCAAACCCCAACTGAACCGGGAGTGATTAATTTAACCCTTTGGCATGGAATTAATCCCCCGCCCAACCGAGATGTCTTTCAAAAATTAGTCAATGGGTTTAATCAAACTCATCCCCAAATTAATGTCAACGCCTATTATATTGGTCAACCCGATCAACAAATGCCGAAAATTTTAACAGCAGTTGTTGGAAACGCCTCGCCTGATATTCTCTGGTATAGTCCTCAAATTACAGGTCAACTGGTTGAACTCGATGCGATTGAACCGATAGAAGAATGGCTGAATAAATCGCCAAGAAAAGCTGAAATTGATCCGAGATTATTTGAAGCGATGGAACTAAATGGACAGATTTGGTCAATTCCAATGGCAACCAATAATACCGCAATATTTTATCGTCCGAGTTTATTTGAAAAAGCAGGAATCACCAAACTCCCTTTAACCTGGGAAGAATTTCGCGTCGCCGCCCAAAAACTCACCCGTGATCTCAATGGAGATGGAAAACTCGATCAACATGGTATCGTTTTACCCCTGGGAAAAGGAGAATGGACAGTATTTACCTGGCTGCCTTTTATGTATAGCGCCGAAGGTGAATTAATCGATCAAGATCAAGTCAACTTAGTGAATCCCGGCGCGATCGCCGCGTTGAAGTTTTGGTCAGATTTAATCACCGACAATTCGGCGATCCTGTCTGCACCAGAACGAGGCTATGAACAGGATAACTTTATTTCGGGTAAGGTGGCAATGCAAATTACCGGGCCTTGGACGTTAGGATTTTTGCAGTCTGCGGGAATTGATTACGGGGTGTTTCCCATTCCCGCCCAAAAACAACAAGCCACCGTTGTAGGCGGTGAACATTTATTTGTAATGAAAACCACTCCCCAACAACAACAAGCCGCCCTGACCTTTTTAGACTATGTGTTGAGTGAGGAATTTCAAACCGAATGGAGTTTAGGAACGGGATATTTACCCGTTAATTTAAAAACCCGTCAAAGTCAAAAATATCAAGATTACTTATCCCAAAAACCCAGTTTACAAGTATTTTTAAAACAGATGGCTTGGGCGCGATCACGGCCGATTATTGCAGGATATCGTCGCTTATCAGAAAATTTAGGTCGAGCCATAGAAGCCTCTCTACTCGGCGAGAACCCGCAAGATGCCTTAAAACAAGCGGAAAACCGTTTGAAACTGATGCTTTAAACTAAAAGTCATCTGATCAGAATCGCGAAATCAAGGGCAGAATTGAATCAATATTTCCAGCCATTACACAACGATGAGTTACTGTATAAATCCTCAATGTCTCAGTCCTGTTAATCCAGATAGCGCCGAATGTTGTCTGAGTTGCGGTGAACAACTGTTATTACAAAATCGTTATCGTCCGATTCAAATCTTAGGAGAAGGCGGTTTTGGGAAGACCTACCTGGCAGTCGATGAACACATTCCCTCAAAACCACCTTGTGCGATCAAACAATTTCATTTTCTTGATCATCACGTTAACCGTTATCAAAAAGCCGCTAAACTATTTCGTCAAGAAGCCGTGCGTCTCGAACAGTTGGGGAAACATCCACAAATTCCCCAATTACTCGCCCATTTCGAGCAAAATAAACAACTTTTTCTCGTTCAAGAATATATTGCCGGAAAAACCTTAGAACAAGAGTTTCAGCAAAAGGGAATCTTTAACGAAGCCCTAATATGGGAACTCTTGCGGGGCTTGCTTCCGGTGTTGCAGTATATTCACCAACATCAGATTGTTCATCGGGATCTCAAACCTGCGAATATTTTACGACGTTCTCCCTTGGCTTTGGAAGCAGAAAACGCTTTAAGCGAAGTTGTTGAACCCATCCTCACTCGCCCTGGAATCTCTAAAACCAGCGCCTCAAACGTTATTTTAAGTTCGCCCTCTGTACGCCGCAAAGAACATCAATGGGTTTTAATTGATTTTGGAGTCGCTAAACTACTGAGCAATACCGCAATCAATCAAACCGGAACGGTAGTCGGTTCTCCGGAGTTTATGGCGCCCGAACAAACCCGAGGAAAGGCATTTCCAGCGAGTGATTTGTATGGTTTGGGGACAAGTTGTTTGTATTTACTAACTGGAGTTTCGCCTTGGCAATTGTATGATGAAGTCAATCAACGCTGGGTTTGGCGAGAGTTCCTGACTCCTCAATCTCGGGTGAGTGAACGTTTAGGGGTGATTTTAGATCGCTTAGTCCAACATTCTCTTGACCGACGTTATGCCAACGCCGAACAGGTCTTACAAGCACTGAATACACCGAAAACAGCAATTACGACCCGGACTCCTCTGAAGCCCCCTTCTCGCCCCAAACAACAGCCGAGTCTTGCTCAATTTCGCTGGAGATTACCTGGGATTGTGACTCAGTTTTTACCCGGTTTGAGTCAACCGATAGATGATCTTAGTTCTGCGGTTGGCGTTGATTATAGCAAGTTACAACATTTTTTAGCCGCGCAAAATTGGAAAGCCGCCGACGAGGAAACTTGGGGCGTATTGTGTCAAGCGTTGGGTCATCCTAAACGCTGTTATCTTCATGCTCTTGAGTTGAAACAACTGCCTAGTCAAGATTTGCGAACAATCGATCGTTTATGGGTCAAATATAGTCAAGGACGCTTTGGGTTTAGTGTACAGACTCGCATTTATGAAGAGGTTGAGGGAGATTATGCTCAATTTTGCGATCGCCTCGGTTGGTTAACTTACAATCCCCATAATCCCTCAGTAGGCTTTAGATTTAATCGCTCGGCTCCGATTGGCCATTTACCGTCTCGAATTTGGATTATCGGTTCGGGCCACTGGTGGCAACACGCCCAGATTATGTCTGAAAAGGTCGTTGAATGTGGTCTTGTATAGTAGTGAACAGTCTTGTAGGAGCGCGCCTGGGACCGAATTTCTGTTTTCCCACAGACAATCTAAATAAACCCGCCCGTGCAGCGATCAAGGACAGGGGGGGAAGCCATTCGCCGTCTAGGATGGGTGAATCAGTCTATGTCAACACCACTCCTTTAAGCAATCCCCCGTGAAGTCAGAAGCCCACGCTATAGCGTAAGCTTGGCGTTGGGTAGTTCACCTTCGATATAAAGCAACGTTAAACTCTGTAACGCATTATTAATATATCTGTGAAAAATGGTAATATTATAAGATTATCAAATCTACACGCATCGGGTAATGATTAACTTTCCCAAAGTCATTCACTCTTTTTTAACCTAAAAGCTGTTCTATAAATGGTATAAAATATGGGTAGAGTTTTAGGTAAAAAGTTAAGCTGAATTGACCGATTAGGGAAGATAATCAGTAGGCTTCTAAACCATTTTTCTCTCAGGGAAGTAAGCATTTGGGGAAGCTGTTAAGTGTATACGATTCTGTAGAGAAGAAGCTCTAAATCCGAAGAAACCGGGGTGATAGAAGATTGTAGAGAGGTTGAATGAATGTCTCTACAGCAGACCAGTCAGCTTCTCCCGTTAAATCGAAGATTATAACGGGAGCTTGCGGAGAAACACTGGACTCCAAGCGGTAAGCAGCTGAATAGCCCACCGAGTTCTTTGACGTTTTTCGGGCGTGCGATCGCCAGATCAGACTTGACCAATCTGCATCTGCGTCGTTGTGAAATTCAAGAGTGTATCTGCTGGGTGTTAACACTCATCAGTGTGAGATCAGGGTGCAGGACATCACAGGACCCGTGACGGGTTGTTGTTCTTTAAACCAGTAGTGACAAGCTATGCCAGGTGTACGAGTCGGAATATTGCATTCATTGAGTGGGACAATGGCGATTAGCGAATCTCCGCTCATTGATGCTGAACAAATGGCGATCGCTGAAATTAACCAAGCTGGAGGTGTTTTAGGTCAGCTCATCGAACCCGTGATTGTAGATGGTGCATCCAGTCCGGCAACATTCGCCTCACAAGCTAAAAAACTCATTCAACAACATCAGATCAATGCCATTTTCGGCTGTTGGACATCGGCGACACGTTTGGCAGTCAAACCGATCGTAGAAGCCTACAACGCTCAACTGTGGTATCCCATCCACTATGAAGGACTAGAAAACTCCCCTAATATTTTTCATACCGGAGCTTGTGCCAATCAACAAGTCGAACCCACCGTTCACTGGTTGATGCAAAACATCGGATCACGGTTTTATCTCCTCGGTTCCGACTATGTTTTCCCCCACACCGTCAATAAATTAGTGAAAATCCAACTCAAAGCACTGGGGGGAAAAGTAGTCGGGGAAGCCTATGCCCCTATGGGAACACAAGACTTCAGCGCCATTATCACTCGCATCCAACAAGCCCAACCGGATGTCATTTTGAACACCCTCACCGGGGATAGCAATATCGCCTTTTATCGTCAGTTTCAAGGGGCAGGTTTAACCGCTCAAGACATCCCGATTATGGCGACATCTGTCTCCGAAACCGAACTCCAAACCATCGGAGAAGCGGCTGTCGGACATTTAAGCTGTTGGAGTTACTTCCAAAGTCTCGACACCCCAGAAAATCGGCAATTTGTTGCCAACTTTCAAGCCAGATATGGGGATAATCGCGTCACCAGCGATCCGATTGAAGCTGCTTATACCCAAGTTTACCTCTGGAAAGAAGCCGTTGAACTGGCTCATTCCTTTGATGTTGATCGCATTCGCACGGCTGCCTATGGGGTCAGTTTTGCGGCTCCGGGGGGATTTGTGTGCATCAAACCCAATCATCATGTTTCCAAAGTTTGTCGCATTGGTCAAGCCTTACCCAACGGACAATTTGAAGTGATATACTCCACACCCAACCGCATCAAACCCCTTCCCTGGCTAGGATTTGAAGAAAGCCATTTCAATACCTCGGAAATGGTGACTCATTTACTAGCTGAAGTCAGTCATAGCATCGAACGAGCCGAACAACTCGAACAAAAATCCATTGAACTCGAAGCGACTCAAGCCCAACTCAAGCAAGAAATCGAAGTTCGCAAGCGCTATGAAGAACAACTCAAAAAGATTAACGAAAACCTGGAACAAATCGTTGAAGAACGTACCGCCGCCCTCAAAGAATCCAATGATCGTTTAGTCGAAGAAATCGTCGAACATAAACAAGCCCGTCTCGCCCTGCAAACCGCCAATACTCGCCTACAAGCCGTATTAGAAGCCGTACCCGGAACCGTTTCTTGGGTAGAGTCTGATCTGCGCTACATCGAGGTGAACCAAAAACTCGCCGATATGTTCAATATACCTCGGGAAAAATTTGCAGGTCAGCACATTGGTTTTCTTGGATCTAGCTCTGATTTTAACGACTTTGTACAAAAATTATTTGCTAGTCGGGATCTCGAAATGTCTCGGGAAGTGATGACCAATATCAATAATCAACCCTGCTATTACTTAGTCGTTGCTCGGAAATATGATAACAACAAAGCAGCATTTGTCGTCGGAATTGATATCAGCGAACGCCGACGCGCAGAAGAAGCCCTCAAACAAGCCAATGCTCGTCTACAAACCGTATTAGAAGCGGTACCCGGAACAGTATCTTGGATAAGTTCAGATCTGCGCTACATTGAAGTCAATCAAACCTTAGCCAACATTCACAGCCGCCCCCGTGAAGATTTTGCCAATCAACCGATAGGATTTTTGGGCGGAGGTTCCCAGTTTAACCAATTTGTTAAACAATTATTTAACCAACCTGAAGTGAATGCCTATCGGGAAATTTCGGCTCGGGTGAGAGGTGAACGACGACATTATATGATTGTTGCTCAAAAGTACAATCAAAACAAAGAAGCTTTTGTTGTGGGGATTGATCTGAGTAATCAAAGACGAGCAGAAGCCGCTCTAGAAAATACTCAAGATCAGTTACAAGCTGTTTTAGATGTTGTACCCGGAACGGTTTCTTGGATTAGTTCAGACCTACATTATTTAGGCGTTAATCGTTATCTTGCAAAAACCTTTGAATTAACTCCCGAAGAATTTGTCAACAAGCATATTGGTTTTTTAGATGTTAGTCCGCAATTTAACCAATTTGTTCGAGATTTCTTTGCCAGTTCAGAATCGGATGCTCAACGAGAAGTTGTCTCAATCGTCAGAGGAGAACTGCGGAATTATTTGATTGTTGCTCATAAATATAATCAGAAGAAAGCCGCCTTTTTTGTCGGAATAGACATCACCGCCCGTAAACAAGCAGAAGCCAACTATCGCAGTATCTTTGAAAATGCCGTTGAAGGAATTTTTCAAACGACACCAGAGGGATATTTTATGAGTGCAAATCCTGCTTTAGCAAGGATTTATGGTTTTGAATCTCCCGAAGTTTTAATCAACAATTTGACTCATGTGGGAAATCAACTCTATGTTGATCCCGAGCGTCGTCAGAAATTTGTACAAATCATTCACCAACAGGGCGCTGTTGTCAATTTTGAGTCCCAAATTCGCCGGGTTGATGGTCAGTTTCGTTGGATTTCTGAAAATGCCTCAGCCGTGCGAGATAATCAGGGGAACCTGTTGTATTATGAAGGAACAGTCGTTGATATCACCGAACGCAAACAAGCCGAAGATGCACTTCAACAGGCAATGGATGTTTTAGAGTCACGAGTAGAAGAACGCACGGCTGAATTAGTCAGAGAAATAGCAGAACGTCGGCGTATTGAAGGGGCTTTGCGATCGTCAGAAGCCGAACTCAGAGCCTTGTTTGCAGCCATGACCGATGTAATTACCGTCTTTGATGCTCAGGGAAATTACAAGAAAATTGTCACCACCAATTCAGAAGTTTTGTACAGTCCGACACCAGATCGGTTAGGAAAAAGTATATTTGAAGTGTTTCCCCCTGCACAAGCTCGAATGTTTTATAGTCACATTCAAAGAGTATTAGAAACCGGAAAAACCCTGAATGTTGAGTATAGTTTGCCCTTAGAACAATCAGAATCGGGTAAACTGCAAACGACAAATTCTCCCCTCAACCCCGAAAGCACAGAATTAATTTGGTTTGCTGCAACCGTTTCTCCCATGCCCAATAACTGCGTAATTTGGGTAGCGCGAAACACCACTGAACGGCGTCGGGTACTTGATGCGTTGCGAACAGAACAGCAAAAATCTGAGCGTTTGTTGCAGAATATTTTACCCCGATCTATTGCCGAACGACTCAAACAAGCTCCCCATTCGATTGCTGAACGCTTTGATAAAGCGACGATCATGTTTGCAGATATCGTTGATTTTACCGGATTTTCTTCTCAAATTGCCCCCACAGAATTAGTCGATGTACTCAATGAGATCTTTTCAGCCTTTGATGGGTTAGCCCAAAAACATGACCTAGAAAAAATTAAAACCATTGGAGATTCTTACATGGTTGTCGGCGGTTTACCCACGCCAAAAGATGATCATGCAAAAGCGATCGCAGAAATGGCGTTAGATATGCAACAGGAAATACACCG
This sequence comes from Limnoraphis robusta CS-951, assembly GCF_000972705.2. Next base: position 17,626 of record NZ_LATL02000304.1, read on the forward strand.
CTTCCAACGCCATGATGGTCAACCGTTTCGTCTGCGAATTGGCATTAATACCGGGCCAGTCGTAGCCGGAGTCATCGGAACCCGCAAATTTATCTATGATTTATGGGGAGATGCGGTTAATGTAGCCTCCCGGATGGAGTCTCACGGAGAAACCGGACGAATACAAGTCACCACCGCAACTCAGGGGTTATTGAAAGATCAGTATATCTTTGAGGAACGAGGGTTCATTCAGGTCAAAGGCATTGGTCGTATGATGACTTATTGGCTGAAGGGGAGAAAATAGTCTATTTTTAACGGCTAACTAGATTCTGAAAGATTTTGCTGAGGCGTTATCCTAAACTAGAGGGATGCTTGATCGCCTCAAGCGTTGTCTGCTCCAAGTTTGAAGGTCTAGAATGTTTACTGCGTTTGACAATACAACTATTTTCATCCTATTCATTGCCCTGGGAATCGTGGGTTGGGGTTACTATCGCGCTCAACCCTATGGTAAACTCGGGGTTCTATCTTGGTTGCAGTCAGTGGTTTTAATGGCACCTTGGTTGCTCTTTTTTGCACTGGCGGCTGCCGGAATTTACCTCAATCTAGCCAGTATCCTCTTTTTATTCCTAGCTTCAACAGGACTATACATCATCTTCGGTCGAAAACTGCGGGTTTTAGCCAGTGAGGATCAGCAAAAACGTTCTGAGTCTCAAGATCATTCTACCGTCCCCGAGAGCGACAAACCCAGCGAACCCGAAGAAAAAACACCCGTCGAGTCTGTTGAAACCCTCTCACTCTCTCAAGACAAACCGACACCTATTCCCGCCGAAGATCTGAAAATTATTCAAAGTATTTTTGGGATCGATACTTTCTTCGCCACCGAAACTCTACCCTATCAAGAAGGGGTAATCTTCAAAGGAAACCTGCGAACCGACGCCGATAAAGCTTATACTCGCTTATCCGAGAATTTGCAGCAACAAACAGGCGATCGCTTCCGACTGTTTTTAGTTGAAAACCCCGAAGGAAAACCCGTTATTATCGTTCTTCCCCGTAAAAACGATCCTCAATCGACAACAATTCCCCAAAAGGTCTTAGCGATTATTTTACTATTAGTCAGCGTTTTCACCACCTTTGAAGCGGGAAGTTTGTTACTCGGATTTGACTTTTTTACTGAACCTAACCGTTATGCTGAAATTCTACCCATTGCGATCGGTTTATGTTCCATTCTCGCTATCCATGAAATTGCTCATCAACTGATGGCAAAACGTCATCAAGTTAAATTTGGCTGGCCGTTTTTTATTCCCACCATTCAAATTGGAACGTTTGGGGCGTTTAACCGTTTTGAATCTATTCTTCCCAACCGAACCGTTTTATTTGATGTCGCTTTAGCAGGGCCAGCAGCAGGCGGTTTACTCTCACTGGGAATGCTGTTAGTTGGGTTAGTTTTATCTCATCCCGGCAGTTTCTTTCAAATTCCCACTGAATATTTTCAAGGATCAGTTTTAGTCGGAACCTTAGCCAAAGCGGTGTTAGGTTCAGCATTAAATGAACCGATTGTTGATGTTCATCCTTTAATGATTATTGGCTGGTTAGGATTAGTAATTACAGCGATTAATTTGATGCCAGCCGGACAACTAGATGGGGGACGCATTCTACAAGCAATTTATGGGCGTAAAATTGCCGGACGTTCAACATTAGCCACCTTTATTGTACTGGCAATCGCTTCCTTAGCAAACTCTCTAGCATTGTATTGGGCAGTGGTTATTTTAATCCTACAACGCAACCTAGAACGCCCCAGTTTAAACGAATTAACCGAACCCGATGATACTCGCGCAGCGTTAGGATTATTAGCATTATTTCTAATGATTGCTACCCTATTTCCGTTAACTCCAGCCCTAGCCAGTCGCTTAGGAATTGGCGGTTAATTCTAGGATAATCCAGAGTTTTAAGGAAAAACTCACCACAAAAACACGCGGATTTCCTCTTTGTGTCTCTGTGTCTTTGTGGTTTTTATTCTTTTCCTTTTTTCAGTTCCATCTCTACGCTTTAACCCGCATTGGAACCCCATTTTCGGGAGTAAACGTTAATCCTCGACGGACAGGTTTTATCGGGCGATTTTCAGTTAATGTGAGTTGTGTTTGAGTCAATACCGTCGCTAACACTAACTTCATTTCTAACAACGCAAACGCATACCCTATGCAGCGACGATTTCCACCGCCAAACGGGAAAAATTCATAGGGCGAAAACTGACGTTCGAGGAAACGTTCAGGCCGAAACTGTTTAGAATTGGGATAAATATCTTCCCGATGATGTACTAAATAAATACAGGGAATTAATTGTGTTCCCGGTTCAAACTGATAGTCCAGAATTTCCATCGGAACTTTCAACTTGCGAACAAACGCAAATATAGCAATCGGATAAATTCGCAAAGTTTCTGAACAAACGGCATTCAAATAGGGTAATTTCATCACCGCACTCGGATCAGTTTCCAGATCACATTGGCTGAGTTCATCCAATAATTTATCTAAAACTTCCGGCTGATAATGAACCCAATAAAACGCCCAAGCCAATGCAGAAGCGGTTGTTTCATGCCCTGCAAACAGCAACGTCATCAACTCATCTCGTAATTCTTGATCACTCATCGGTTCGCCATTTTCATCTCGCGCCGCCATCATTAAACTTAGAATATCTTCACTCATCGGTTGATTTTTGCGATCGCGAATTTCGGCATACAGCAGTTGATCAATTTGATTTCTTAGCCGTATAAATCGCCCCCAAGGACTCCAAGCACCCAAATCTTTTTGAAAATTAGGAAAGAACAAAAAGCTGGCTTTAAACGGCGAATTAAACGTATCTAACCATTCACTCAGCAGTTGTCGCAATTGTTCAAAGCGTTCACCTTTATCTAAGCCAAAAACCGTATTCAAAATCACCCTCAAAGTGATTTCTTGTGTTACATTTCGCATTTGAAACGGTTTATCTTTCGGCAAAGATTGCATCACTCGCTGGGTAATTTAAGACATTGTTTTACCATAAGCTTTCATTCGTTCCCCATGAAAAGGAGGCATCAAAAGTTTGCGTTGTTGAGCATGAGTATTCCCATCCAAAAGCACTAAAGAAAAATCCCCCAATAAAGGTTGAAGACTTTTGTTACTATTACCCGAATCAAAACAACTTGGGTTCAGTGTAAAAATTTGTTCAATCGCTTTTGGATCACTAAATATGGCATAATTTGGAAAGCCTGTTGATGCGCCGCCAAAATTATCTCCGTAACGCGCCCGACTTTCTTCAAGATAGTCTAAATGATTAAAAAGCGCTCGTGCTGTTTGCCACCAAGCAGGGGTTTTGACAAGATGAAGCTGTTTAAAAGTTTTTGCAGTCGGTGAGGGTGTAGTGGTTGTCATCTGCAATACTCCTGTATTCAGGGTCTTTTATTCTTCTACTGTTACACATTTTAAATATTCTATCTAGGGAAGATCGGAAAGTTAAACCGGAACTTAAAAAGAAATTTTTAAACAGTCTCAAGTATTGATTGCCAGAATTCAAGTTTAATTTAAACCATAAAAAATTTTTACTCTTAACTTTATTTGATTGCTTTTTTATCACTTTTTAAATGTTACAAACATTTGCAAAACATAAAATTTAATGATATAGTGT
>NZ_LATL02000305.1 GCF_000972705.2 Limnoraphis robusta CS-951
ATTGTTACTCAACCGTCAAAAGGAACAGCAGTTGTTAACAATAATGGCACGATTACCTATACTCATACGGGTTCAAGCGAGGGTTCTGATAGTTTTAGCTATCGGGTGGCTGATGATGATGGAGCGCTTTCTACTGCGGCTAATGTCAATCTGAATGTAACTGCACAGACACCAGGAAGCCCGCAAGTCAATATTTGGTATGGACCCAATCAGAGCTTCGGCGAAATTGGTGAACCTCAAACCTGGATTAACATTCTGGGTAATGCGTCTGACCCTGATGGTTTGGCTTCTGTCACCTATTCTTTGAATAATGGCCCTAGTCGTGCGCTTTCTTTGGGACCCGATACTCGCCGATTGCAAAATCCCGGAGACTTTAATGTTGATATCGCTTTCGATGACCTAGATGGTTCGCCTGCCGATGACATTGTTCGTGTCACCGCCACTGATACTCTGGGAAATACTTCAACTCAGACGATTACCGTTGATTATGAATCTGGAAATGTCTGGCCGGAGTCCTATTCTATCGACTGGAGTTCTGTTAGCGATCTTCAAGATGTCTCTCAAGTTGTCGATGGTCTGTGGACTATCGATGGCGATACGGTTCGCCCGGTTGAACAGGGTTATGATCGTCTACTGGGAATTGGTGATGTCTCCTGGGATGATTACGAGATTACGGTACCGTTTACGTTAAACAGTTTGAATGCCGCACCCGGAGCCGATGAAGCCGGGGTTGGGGTGCTGATGCGATGGACTGGACATACGGATGATCCGATCCCGAACGCCCAACCGAAGACCGGTTTTAATCNTTCGCCCGGTTGAACAGGGTTATGATCGTCTACTGGGAATTGGTGATGTCTCCTGGGATGATTACGAGATTACGGTACCGTTTACGTTAAACAGTTTGAATGCCGCACCCGGAGCCGATGAAGCCGGGGTTGGGGTGCTGATGCGATGGACTGGACATACGGATGATCCGATCCCGAACGCCCAACCGAAGACCGGTTTTAATCCCTATGGGGCGATCGCTTGGTACTACAAAGGACAACTTGAGATTACGGGAAATCGACTTGCCAGCATCGCAGAAGCTCCTTTTACGATTGAAGATGGAGTCACCTATAACTTGAAAGCCCGAGCAGAGGGTCAGTCCTACAGCTTTAAGCTTTGGAAACAGGGTCAAGCTGAACCAAGCAGTTGGACTTTACAGGGACAAGGTAAACCATCTGATCCGAGTAAGGGTTCAATTCTATTGGTTGCCCACCAATATGATGTCAGCTTTGGTGATGTGACGATTACTCCCTTGGGATCAAGTTCGTCTAATAATACCACTCTGACTTCCGGTTCCACGACCACGACTTCCAACAATCAAACTCCTGCTGCTAATCAGTCTCCAGTCGATAGAATAGGACTCCGGCCNCTTTGGAAACAGGGTCAAGCTGAACCAAGCAGTTGGACTTTACAGGGACAAGGTAAACCATCTGATCCGAGTAAGGGTTCAATTCTATTGGTTGCCCACCAATATGATGTCAGCTTTGGTGATGTGACGATTACTCCCTTGGGATCAAGTTCGTCTAATAATACCACTCTGACTTCCGGTTCCACGACCACGACTTCCAACAATCAAACTCCTGCTGCTAATCAGTCTCCAGTGGCGAATAATGATGATGCAACGGTGATAACTGGGGGTGTGAAGGTTCTGAATGTCCTGAGTAACGATAGCGATACGGATGGCAGTTTAAATCTATCAACTTTAGCGATTGTTAATCAGCCCAGTAATGGCAGTGTACAAGTTAATAGTAATGGAACGATTACTTACACCAATACCAGTGGCTCTGTCGGAAGTGACAGTTTTACCTACACGATCAAAGATAATCAGGGTGCGATTTCTAATCCCGCGACTGTTTCTGTTGATGTTGTAGAGCAAGCCTTGGCTTTCAATTCTGATGATTTTAGTCAAGTGGCTTTAGACCCCCAATGGACTTTTATTGACCCCTTGAGTAATAGCTTCTATCAGCTTACGGGAACAGGCAGCGAAAATGCTCATCTTGAGTTATCTGTTCCAGCAGGAACCGCCCATGATGCCTGGAATGGTAACAATGCTGTCCGTATGATGCAGCCTGCGGTAAATACGGATTTTGAATTAGAAGTGAAGTTTGCTTCACAGCCTTCTCAGGGATTTCAGTTTCAAGGTATTTTGGTTGAACAAGATGCTAAGAATTGGCTACGGTTTGATACTCTTCACGATGGCAATGAATTAAGGGTATTTGCAGCAGCGACAACGAACGGAACTTCTCAAACGAAGATTGATACTACTGTTAATCCCGGTTCTGCTAATTATTTACGGGTTAATCGTGAAGGAAATCTATGGCAACTTGAGTATTCTGCGGATGGTTCGAGTTGGAAAACCGCAGGCAGTTTTACTCAAAGTTTAACGACAAATTCGGTGGGAACTTTAGCGGGTAACGCTGGCAACTCTCCTGCTTTTACGGCAAAGGTTGATTATTTCTTTAATACAGCCTCACCGATTATTCCCGAAGATGGCGCATCTTTCCCCTATCTGGTGGCGAGTGATACTCAAGGGAATACGAATGTGGTTGAAGGGGGAATTACTGATAGTTACAATCTCGTTTTAAGCAGTCAGCCAACGGCTAATGTTGTTGTGGATGTGACGCCGGATGAACAATTGACTACCGATATTTCTACGGTGACATTTACTCCGAGTAATTGGAATGTTCCTAAATCGGTTACTGTGACGGCGGTAGATGATGGGCTATTAGAAGAGACTCATACGGGTAAAATTAGCCACACGATTACCAGTGCCGACCCCGATTATGATGGTTTAATGATTCCTGATTTTGATGTCACTGTTGCTGATAATGATATCCCGATTCGGATTAATGTTGGCGGGGAAAATTACACGGATAATTCCGGAAATAAATGGTTGGCTGACTATGGATTTGTCAAATTTGATGGGACTTTTACTTCTCCCTTTGGAGTGAAAGGAACAAAAGAGTTTCCTCTGTTTGAAACGGAGCGTTATGGAAAGGCTGTTTCCTATGAAATTCCGATTGCCAATGGCACTTATGATGTTAACCTCAATTTCATTGAGAACGTTTATACTCAAGCGGGTCAACGAGTTTTTGATGTGCGGATTGAAAATAAATTAGTTCTCGATGATTTTGATATTTGGGATGAGTATCGAATTCTTGACCGTATTGTTCCAAGAACTTTTGAAGATGTGACGGTGACGGATGGAGTCCTCAATCTTGATTTCCTCGCGACTGCTAGCAATGGTTTTACTTTAGCAATTGAAGTGTTAGAACCGGGTGGTGAGGTGATTGCTCAACAAAATGGTAATAATACCCTAATCGGTAATGATGACCGCAATGATACGCTGATTAGTGTCGATACCAGTGCCAATTATCCTGGACAAGATGAAGTGGATGTTATAACAGGTAAGGGTGGTATTGATATCTTTGTCTTGGGAGATAACGTTAAGGCTTACTATGATGATGGTCTTTCTAATAGTCAAGGGCTAGATGATTACGCTTTGATTACAGACTTTAGCGTTGGTCAGCAGGATATTATCCAACTTCATGGGAACAAGGCTAACTATCAACTGGCGGCTTCTCCTTCTGGACTTCCAACCGGAACAGCAATCTTCCGCAATGTGTCCAATTCTTCCGAATTGATTGCTGTCGTTCAAGGCGTGACGGATTTGGATTTAGCGAGTCCTTCTTTCAGTTTTGTTTAGCTTAGGTTAGGGCTGACTTAGCCCGAGCAAAATTCTGCGATCGCATCCTCTAGACAATCTGTCAGAGGATGCTATGCTAAGTGTTAAGAAAAATCAAAAACAAAAATTTAGAAATGAGACTTGATTCCCGGCTTTAAATGTGCTAGTTTTAAAAGCAAATCTTCAGAAAGATCAAGCTCCCCAAAGGCTATAACATTTAACAGTCTAGTATCTCTCGTTCTAAAGATTATTTTTTGAACCCTTTTGTAGAATAAGGAACAACTCAAGTGATTCAACAAACAGTCCATCAACAGGATTTGGAAAGGGAAGAAAACTTCGGCAGTCAGTTTGTCTGTCCGAACTGTGGTCATCAGGGACTGTCTATTTTTTACGAAGTCAAAAATGTGCCGGTTCATAGTTGTTTGATGCTGTCTTCTGAGGAAGAAGCTCTAGACTTTCCCTGTGGTGATGTGGTCTTAGGATTTTGTGAGCATTGTGGGTTTATTACCAATGTAGAGTTTGACTCTAAATGGTCAGCTTATGCGCCTAACTATGAAGACCAACAGAGTTTTTCTCCTACTTTTAATAAGTTTGCCTTTGAGTTGGCCGATCGCCTGATCCACAAGTACGATCTCCATCAAAAAGATGTCGTTGAAATTGGTTGCAGTAAAGGAGNGGTCTTAGGATTTTGTGAGCATTGTGGGTTTATTACCAATGTAGAGTTTGACTCTAAATGGTCAGCTTATGCGCCTAACTATGAAGACCAACAGAGTTTTTCTCCTACTTTTAATAAGTTTGCCTTTGAGTTGGCCGATCGCCTGATCCACAAGTACGATCTCCATCAAAAAGATGTCGTTGAAATTGGTTGCAGTAAAGGAGATTTTCTGATTTCTCTGTGTGAGTTAGGGGAGAACCGAGGTGTAGGGATTGATCCGAGCGTTGTGCCGGGACGAGTTAACAGCGAAGCGGCAGATCGCGTGAAATTTATTCAAGCCTATTATTCAGAAGAACACGCTGAATATGTCGGTGATTTTATTTGTTGTCGTCATACCCTAGAACATATCAAACCCACGGCGGAATTTATCAATACGGTTCGTCGTTCCATTGGCGATCGCCATCATATTCCCGTATTCTTTGAGATTCCTGATACGATTCGAGTTCTCAAAGATTTAGCCTTTGAAGATATCTATTACGAACATTGTTCTTATTTTACACCCGGATCGCTGGCTCGGTTGTTCCGCTCTTGTGGTTTTGAAATCACCGATCTTTATCGAGAGTATGGCGATCAATATTTGATGATTGAGGCTTTACCCGTTGAAACGCCTTCTGAACACATTCATCCCTTTGAAGAAACCCTGGAGGAATTAAAGCAGTATGTAAAGGATTTTACGACTCAAATTCACGGTAAGTTAGCCCGTTGGAAAGACAATTTAGAACAGTGGCAAGCGGAAGGAAAACGGGTCGTTGTTTGGGGTTCCGGTTCCAAATGTGTAGCATTTCTAACCACTCTTGATACCATTGATAAAATTCAATATGTGGTTGATATCAATCCTCACCGTCATGGAAAATTCATCCCCGGTGTGGGCAAGCAAATTATGTCACCGGAGTTTTTGAAGGAATATCAACCGGATAAAGTGATTGTGATGAATGCTATCTATNATACCATTGATAAAATTCAATATGTGGTTGATATCAATCCTCACCGTCATGGAAAATTCATCCCCGGTGTGGGCAAGCAAATTATGTCACCGGAGTTTTTGAAGGAATATCAACCGGATAAAGTGATTGTGATGAATGCTATCTATTGTGACGAAATTCAGCAAATGCTTGAAAACATGGGAGTCACTACAGAAGTTATTCCTGTTTAATTTGGTGTGAATTTGTTGATCGGGGAAAGTCCAGTTTCTGGTCTGCATGACTGAAATGAACAGAAGCATATTAAGATCAATTCCTGTAGTTCTCTGATAGTAAAGTTGGTTAACCCTATGTCAGTACCGATATCCTTTTATATTCCAGAAGATGACTGGCCTCAAACGATACCAGACTGTGTAGATACCAACTGGCAAATCTTTCTACGGGGTCCTTACAATTGGACGTTACAAACTTATGTTCGTCTGAGATCTGAGGACTTTCCCTGTCAACTAATCAAAACACTTCCCGATGAGGGCATTGTATTAACCCATCGAGAGTATCTTCCAGATAGTCTTAAGCCCAAACCCAAGCAATTGCTGGTTTGTTTGCAAGCCGATCAAATGCCCCATCCCTATGCTCAACTTCATGTTGTGCAGAATCATTTGCAGGTGATGAATCAATCAAAGTTGCTTGGAGAAAGCAGCTACATTCCCCATTGGCCTCAGCCTGGGTTAATTCCTCGTGATCCAAGTCGGGGAGATCGGTTTGAGAATTTAGCCTATTTTGGGGTTGAGAAGCAGTTGGTTCCCGAATTGCGGCGTCCTTCTTGGGAAAAACAGCTTCAAGAATTGGGCTTGCACAATTACAAAGTTAGCACGGATATATCTGCTCAGGGATACCGTTGGAACGATTACAGCGAGGTTGATGCCGTGCTAGCCATACGCAGCTTTACTCGTCAACAATATATCCGCAAGCCTGCAACAAAGCTTTATGGAGCGTGGCACGCGGGGGTACCTGCTATTTTGGGATATGAATCTGCCTATCAAGCGGAGAGAAAAAGTGAATTGGATTATATTGAGGTGACTTCCCTGGCGGAAGTAATAGCAGCTTTGAAACGTCTTCGTGATCACAAAACTTTTCGTCAAGCTGTTGTCGAAAATTGCCGAGTTCGCGCTCAAGAGACAACACCTTCTGCACTGATTCAAACATGGCGTGATTTCATTATTAATAAAGCTATTCCAGCATACGAGCAATGGTGTTCAACCTCTCCTCAAGCTCAAGAGGCTTTTTTCCGATCGCATTATATTGATTACATTAACACGAAAGTCGAAAGAGTGACTCAGGAAGTGAAGCGTAAAGGCACAAGGTTGCTGAATAAACTCGGAAAGTGATCCGGTTAAAATCACTTTGATTGCGATTAAAAAGTAAAATCTACACTTCAGGAAAACCATGAACCCATCGCGCCCCTTTCTCAGTATTGGAATGCCTGTATACAATGGCGATCAGTTTCTCGAAGAAGCTTTAGAAGCGCTGTTGAAACAAACGTTTACAGATTTTGAATTAATTATTTCCGATAATGGTTCTACAGATAAGACTGAAGAAATTTGTAGAAAGTATGCGGCTCTGGACTCTCGTATTCGTTACTATCGCAACGAAGAAAATTTAGGAGCGGCTTGGAACTATAATCGAGTCTTTGAATTGTCTCAAGCCGAGTATTTTAAGTGGGCTGCTCACGATGATATCTGTGCTTCAGAATACATAGAACGGTGTATAGAAGTGCTTGAGAAAAACCCTTCAGTTTGTTTGTGTTATGCTCGTACACGCTTCATTAACGAGCGGGGAGAATACATCAAAGAAAACTACACAGATGACCTCAATCTTCGCTCATCTAAGCCTCACGAGCGATATGGAAGTTATCTTGATGTTTTATTTCGGAGTGGCCCTGAAGGATGTTCTAAAATTAGTCCGATTTGGGGAGTAATGCGCTCAGATTGTTTAAAGAAAACACCACTAATTGGTAATTACGAAGGATCGGATTTAACGTTATTGGGAGAGTTGGCTTTATGGGGGGAATTTTTTGAAGTTCCTGAAGATCTCTTTTTCCGTCGAGAACATTCCCAACAGTCAGTAAAGGCAAATACGACGGTTCAAGCCCGAGATGCTTGGTTTGATCCTCAAAACAAAAAGAAGATTTTGCTTCCAACTTGGAGACGTTTTCGTGAGTTTGCATTGGCAATTGGACGGGTTTCTCTTCCTTTACCTGAAAAAATTTCTTGTTATCTGCAACTGAGAAGATGGTTAATCCTCTCTCCGATGGGCTGGAGAAAAATGGCAAGAGAGTTTAAATTTTTATTAATGTATAAGTTGAACCTGAAATAGTCTAGTTTGCCAAAGAATGGAAATTTATTGTGAGTTTAAATTCCTGGGGTGAGGATATTTTTGTTAGGGGTTTTACTGTCAGCTTATTGTTGATTTTGTTGGTAACACTCTTTCCATTTGATTTCATCTGGAATAATCTATCTTGGCAAGAAATCAGCAACCGCTTTCACAACCCTAGCGATTTTACAGATGTTATTAACAATATTCTTCTATTTTTCCCCCTGGGTTTCAGCTTGGCTAGTTTACTTCAACAGAGGAGATTATCTGGCTTTAAAATCATTTTAATTGTTTTCATCGCTAGTACAGTATTATCCTGTCTGATTGAATATTTCCAGGTATTTATCCCTTCTAGAAAACCTACTATTCTAGATATTTTCACCAATAGTATGGGAGGAACGCTGGGTGGTTTAAGTTGTCATTTATGGAAGGAAAACATTCTTAATTCACTTTCATTTTATATTCTGAAAATTTACCGATTTCTTTCGATAAAATACTTAACTTTAGGTTTGATAGTTTACACATCAATTGCCGTTTTAATTTCTATCTACTTACCGACTATTCCTACCAATTTAAGCAACTGGGATTTGAACTTTCCTTTATTAATTGGCAATGAAAAAACAGGTGATCGTTCTTGGAATGGCTATATATCAGAGGTTTGGATAGGTAATCGTTCGATTGATCAAGAAGAAGTCAAACTCGCCTTTTCAACTTCTAATTTCAGTCAAAGTTTGGAAGAGGGTTTAATTGCATTTTATCCGTTAAATAATACAGAAAACCTTCAAGATGCAACTAACAATTTACCGAATTTAGTCTGGCAAGGAAACTTAACTCATGTTCCCGAAAATTTAGGCGTTTTTATCGAGAAAAATAACTACCTGTCTACAGTTTATCCTGCTACAATATTAATAGAAAAGTTACGCGAAACTTCAGAATTTACAATCAGTCTAAAAGNAATTGCATTTTATCCGTTAAATAATACAGAAAACCTTCAAGATGCAACTAACAATTTACCGAATTTAGTCTGGCAAGGAAACTTAACTCATGTTCCCGAAAATTTAGGCGTTTTTATCGAGAAAAATAACTACCTGTCTACAGTTTATCCTGCTACAATATTAATAGAAAAGTTACGCGAAACTTCAGAATTTACAATCAGTCTAAAAGTAGCCACTGTTAATTTACAGCAAACAGGGCCAGCCCGAATAATATCTCTTTCCGGTAGTCCTTATGAACGGAATTTTACACTCGGACAAGAGAAAACTGACTTGATTTTCCGCTTGCGAACTCCGATGACAGGAGACAATGGTTCTAACCCTGAGTTACTCATCCGTGATGTTTTTCGAGATAAAAACCCTCACCATATTATCGTAACTTATGTAGGTTCTAGGGTGCGAATATATATTGATAAAGTTCAGAATTATTACACTTTTGAACTCGCTCCTGTGATTAACTTTTTCCAGCTTACTCATCTTTTAGAAAATCCGGTAAACTCTGTTAGTATTAAAAGCTATAGATTTCTGTACTACGCTTTAATTTTTCTTCCTTTAGGGATTTTACTTGGGTTGATTTTAGAGAAAATGAGAGCCTGAAAAATAACACAAAGACACAGAGACACAAAGAGAGAGTCTTCGTGATGAACTTGTTAGAAATTTACCTAATTTTTAAGAGTTATCTTGACCAAAAACTTGCAGTTGNCTCTGTTAGTATTAAAAGCTATAGATTTCTGTACTACGCTTTAATTTTTCCTCCTTTAGGGATTTTACTTGGGTTGATTTTAGAGAAAATGAGAGCCTGAAAAATAACACAAAGACACAGAGACACAAAGAGAGAGTCTTCGTGATGAACTTGTTAGAAATTTACCTAATTTTTAAGAGTTATCTTGACCAAAAACTTGCAGTTGGATGTAGACTAATATTAATGCAATGCCGAGTAAAATTGTGGCAGCCGCCGCCGCATAACCGAAGTCAAATTGAGCAAAGGCTTGATCATAAATATAATAAACTAACAAGTTTGTTGAGTTGAGAGGGCCGCCTCCGGTAATAATATAAACTTGTTCAAAACTGCGTAATGTAAAAATGGCTGTGGTGACGGTTGCAAAGACTAAAGTAGGTCTTAAACCGGGTAAAGTAATATGCCAAAACTGTTGCCAAGGCCCTGCCCCATCGAGTTCTGCGGCTTCATAACGAGTGGTTGGAATGGCTTGCAGTCCAGCTAAAAATACTACCATATTAAAGCCTAATTGTTTCCAAATACTGAGTAAAATTAACACAGGCATCGCCCAAACGGTACTACTTAACCAAGGGATGGGATTAAACCCTAAACTGAATAAAAAGGCATTAATTGGGCCGTCTGTTTGAAACATCCAACGCCACCCTAAACCAACAGCAACCAGCGAAGTAATTGAGGGAATAAAATAAGCTGTTCGTAGAATTCCCCGTAATGCTATCGTTTGATTGAGAAGGACGGCTAACGCTAAAGGAATCACTAAACTCGGAATGACGGTTCCGATGGTAAAATAGACGGTATTCCCTATCACTTGCCAGAAATCGGGACTGACCAACAAACGCCAATAGTTTTTCAATCCGACCCAATGCACGCCGGAAATGGTAAAATTACCTTGGGTAAAACTGAGATAGAATAAATAAGCAATCGGCCATAGAATAAATATTGTGATTAGAATTCCGGCTGGGGCGAGAAATATCCAAGCGGCGATCGCTTCTTGATCCAGAAGGGTTCGGTTTGGGAGTCGCGAAGAGTTCATTTGCGGATCTACTTGCAGTTGGGTGAATGTGAGACTATTCTACATAAAGCGCGAGATTCTATTTTTCAATTTTTAACGCATCAATGAGTTCTGATTCAACCTGTCTCGATCCAACGCCAAGTCTGATTTCCCCTGAAATTTCTCCTTCAGGGATGTTTCAGGGTTCTCCCCTAAAATTAGGAATTTTAGCTTCAGGAAGTGGGAGTAATTTTGCGGCGATCGCCCAAGCTATCGCTGATCACAAACTCAATGCTCAAGTTCAGGTTCTAATTTATAATAACCCAGAGGCTAAAGTTGTAGAACGGGCGAACAAATTTGGGGTAACATCGATTTTACTGAATCACCGCCACTATTCTTCCCGTGAAAAACTGGATGAAGATATTGTTAAAACCTTCAAGCAATATGAGGTAGACTGGGTTGTAATGGCGGGTTGGATGCGGATTGTCACTCCGGTTTTAATTGATGCTTTTCCTCAAAAAATTATCAATCTTCACCCCAGTTTGTTACCGAGTTTTCCCGGAATTCGAGCCATTGAACAAGCCTTAGAAGCCGGGGTGAAAATTACAGGCTGTACGGTGCATTTGGTGGAATTAAAAGTTGATAGCGGCCCGATTTTAATGCAAGCGGCTGTTCCTATTTTACCCCATGATACACCGGAAACCCTTCATGCTCGAATTCAAGTTCAGGAACATCAAATTATTGTTGGTGCGATCGCTCAACTGCAACGTTCCCAGTCCGAACAATAATTAGGGCTTTTCCTCACAGATAACAACCGCTTCAACCTGAACTTTTTGCTGCTGAGAATCAACTTGAGTAATTGCCCAACGTAGCGGTTCACCTCGTTTTTGCAGTTCTGCTTCTATCTCTTGTTGCAACTGCTGAGGGGATTCTTGGAAGTCAATTTCGGCGCTAATAAAATGAGTCGTCATGGTTTTTCTGAGTTTTGAGTATTCATCCAATCGTAAATCATCCGTTGAGGACGTGGAACAATTTAGATCAAATATAGCAGTCGAAGCAGAGATTAGGACACTGTTTTTCTGTCAAATCCTTTTATGATAAAGGTTTCAATTCTGTCTCCTGTCTCGGTGTCTCCTGACTTCTGCTATATNGATTAGGACACTGTTTTTCTGTCAAATCCTTTTATGATAAAGGTTTCAATTCTGTCTCCTGTCTCGGTGTCTCCTGACTTCTGCTATATGTCTTGATTTTTATCCACATCCTCAACCCTAAACCTTTAGGAAGACTGACCAAATTGGCGACTATAAACTTCGTCTTCCTTTCCCGTGTCCAGTTTCAAGTTAGACCGAGGATAAGAGACACACAAAAGAGCGTATCCTTCCGCCTGAAGTTCAGGACTTAGACCCATACCCTCACTCTGATCGACCTCACCTGCTTGTAGTTTAGCCGCACAGGTGGTACAAACTCCAGCATTACAGGAATTTGGTAGATCAAGTCCGGCGGCATCTGCTGCCTGTAAAATCGGTTGATCCTCTGGGACTTCTAGGGTGTGAACCTGTCCTTGATGATGAAATTCAACTGTATAAGTCTTAGACATTTAGACATAGTGTTGTTTGCCAGCCTCTGATCATTGTATCGCTGATGGTTACTCTCGGAAAACGGTCTCCTCCCGAGTGAAGAGATTAAACGGAACAGACTCGATTCTGATGTCAGTCGAAAAATCTCACGCTACATTGGAGTGTGGGTCTGTGAGGCCTTGGGGAAAATTCCAACAACATGATATTATGTCCGGTTGATTAATTCTGTTATGGGGTGGGGCGGGTTTATCTCAATCTCTCAGTAGTGCTAAAGATATTGACTGAACCCGCCCCTACAGAATCATTATTGATTAGTCGGACATGATATGACTCCCCAACTGGGTCACAACTTGCAGTTTTGCAGCAGTCAAACCCCCTGCTCAATTAATCAAATCGTCACGAACCCGCCGTTAACCGCGAAAGCGGT
The DNA here is from genome assembly GCF_000972705.2 of Limnoraphis robusta CS-951. Next base: position 12,462 of record NZ_LATL02000305.1, read on the forward strand.
ATAACGGGGGCTTGAAAAAGTCCAAACGTGACCAGACTAAGTTCTTAGAGAACTCCG
>NZ_LATL02000306.1 GCF_000972705.2 Limnoraphis robusta CS-951
AATTTAATTGTGTTTTACGGGGCGGGTTTATTCAGGTTTCTACTCATTAACTTTGATTGACTCGAACCCGCCCCTACAAATGGCTACAATTTAATTGTGTTTTACGGGGCGGGTTTATTCAGGTTTCTACTTGCTAACAAAAATTCTCTCGAACCCGCCCCTACAAATGGCTACAATTTAATTGTGTTTTACGGGGCGGGTTTATTCAGGTTTCTACTCATTAACTTTGATTGACTCGAACCCGCCCCTACAAAATCAGGGTTTTGAGGGTTAGCAATATTCTTTTTACTTTCTTTACTTCGTTGTCATCGTTTGAATTCCATCCCAATCTTCAGGCGGTTTATTTTCCAGATATTCACGCGATCGCATCATATAAATCTGTACAACATGATCTGTTTTCCGAAGATCTTGCGCCGTTTCAAAATGTTGGATGGCTTGTTGAAAATCACGTCCCAGGTAAGCTTCTCTACCCCGATGATAATGCTCTAAAAAATGTTCGGTTTCAGAATTGAGTTGAGAGGAACGTGCATCAATTAACTCATAAATATTAACCGCTTGATTCTTCCCTTTTACCCGAACTTTATCTAACTCTCGTACCCAAATTTTATCACTACAGAGCTGATAAGTCATCTCACTTAAAATAATATCACAACCGTAAGTTTTAGTCAATTGTTCCAAACGAGAACTCAAATTCACCCCATCGCCAATCACCGTATAATCCATGCGTTTTTGTGAACCAATATTTCCCGAAACCACCTCACCGGAACTCATCCCAATTCCGATTTTAATTTGCGGTTCATCGGGGCGAGAATGATTAAACTCTTTCAACCGCCGACGCATATCCAAAGCCGATTTTACCGCCATCCAAGCATGATTTTGTCGCAAAGGAAGCGGCGCCCCAAAGACTGCCATCAACGCATCTCCAATAAACTTATCGAGAGTTCCTTCATGGGAAAAAACCGCCTCAACCATCGTTTCAAAATATTGATTGAGTAACGCCACCACATCCGACGCATCGAGATTTTCAGTTATCGTTGTATAGCCGCGAATATCCGAAAACAAAATCGTTACTTCCTTGCGTTCACCCTTCATTAACCCATCTTCACCCAACGCCATCACCCGTTCCGCAACACCGGGCGTCATATAACGATACATGGTGGTTTTCATGCGTTTTTCGCGGCTAATATCTTCAAGAACAACCAACCCCCCACGCACACCGCCTTCAGGGTTTGTCAGAGGATTAACCGTTAAATTAATTCCTCTTTCTATCGGTTGCATTTGATCGAGATCAACACTGAGAATATTTTGGCGTTCTCCCCAGATTAAATAAACCTCTGAATTATGATGTTCAGGAACCACTAAAACCGGAATTTCATCATCATTTTGCCAGCCATTTTCTTGACGTTTAACTAAACCAACCGTTAACGTTTGTTCAGGAACAAAATGACGGGAACCATGTTGCAGACTACTTTCTAACCAAAGCTTTAAATTTTCAATCGGAACAATCTCCCAAACCAATCGACCCTTAAGTTTATACTCCCAAAACTCTCGAATGTCTCGATTTTCTGCTTTACGTCTCGGACAGCCTAAGAGTTCCAAAGCTGCATCATTAATCGTGACAATTCTTCCCTGCATATCCGTCGAAATCACCACATCAGAAAGACTTTGAAGAATATCCTTCTGATATTGCTTTTCGATCATCACATTTTCAAACAATTGAGCATTTTGTAATGCAATACCTGCTTGGGCGTTAAAGGCTCGTAAAAACTCCTCATCCGAGTTAATAAAACTCCCTTTATGTTTATTAATCAGTTGCGTAACCCCAATCAATTCTCCCGAAGAATTGTAAACAGGCATACAAAGAATATTGCGAGTTCGATAACCCGTTCTTTGGTCAACAGACGGATCAAAACGAGGGTCAGTATAAGCATCGGTAATATTCAGAACTTGACCCGTTGAAGCCACAAAACCCACAATTCCGCGATTGGCTGGAATGCGGAGTTCTACCATCGTTCTTCCATCCGCTTTCGCCACTTTGGTCCACAGTTCATTCTTCTCTTTATTATATAAAAATATGGTACTGCGATCCGCGTGCATCAACCGCCGCGCCTGTTCCATCACCGAGAGTAAAGTATCTTGTAAATCCAAACTTTGACCCAAAGTATTAGTGGCTTCTAATAAAGCCGCTACACCCCGTTGATTTCGAGCGGCAATATAACAAGATTGACAACTTTCTAAAATAATCCCTATCGAATCAGCAAAAGCACGAAATTGTTGTTCATCCTCCTGATTAAACTCCCCTTCTGATTTATTCAGTAAACGGACAACTGCAACAATTTCCTCGGAATTTTGAGAGCTAAAAATCGGCATACAGAGAATATTTTTAACCGAATAATTAGGAGGTTGATCAACCTCAGCATCAAAAATAGAACAAGTCTGAATATCGGCAACATTTACAGTTTCGCCCGTATTAGCAACATGACCAATAATCCCCGCAGCCATTGGAAGGCGAATTTCTTGGGTTTCGCCCGTTTCGTCTTGAACCGTTTTGTACCACAGTTGATTTTTGCTACGATTAATCAAAAAAATCGTGGTGCGATCCGCTTGGATAATTTGACCTATTTTGAGAGTGAACGCATCAAGTAATTGTTCGAGGAGGGTTTCGAGAGCTTCATTATTGATCAGATCAATAGCTCGAAGAAATTGTTGAAACTCTGCGGTGATAAAATCCAATATACATATGAACTCCCCAATTGGCATATTCTTGACGCGATCTGCCAACAAACCCATGCGATCGACTTGAGTCAGTGTAGCGAGAATGCTACCAGCATTAGAAAGGGTCATGGGAGAGATGTTTGTTCAACGAAGATGGCAAATCAGAGATCAGCTTTTGGGGAAGCAGAAACCCGTTAACAGAAAACAGACAACAGGAAACAGGAAACTGTTTAGAAGTAAGTTTTGAGGAAATGTTCACGCTTAAATCGATATTTACCTGATCCATTTAACCCTCAAATAAGTAACAGGTACCTGATAACTGTTAACTGACAACGGGCTACTGTTCACAACTGCCATTTTCTCTGTCTTCAGTCTAAGCGTCCAGACCAAACTAAGCAACTGATGGCAGAACATGACGACTTAGAACCGCTTGATAGTAGCGCCGCAACTGTTGAGTCGCCGCAGGCCATCCCCAACGTTCCGCTTCTAGACGAGCATTTTGACGGAGGGTTTCTCGTTCTCGCTGGTGAGAGAGTAACCGTTGAGTCGCAGAAATCGCCCCATTCTCATCCGCCGGATCGAACAGATAACCATTAACCCCATCCGTAACGATATCAGGAATACCACCAGAACGGGCTGCAACCACAGGAGTTCCTGCCGCCATCGCTTCGAGTAAAACTAAACCCAAAGTTTCAGTCCGAGACGGGAAAATAAACGCATCCGCACAAGCATAAGCATCCGCGAGTTCCTGTCCCCGCAAATACCCCACAAAATGAGTCGGAGTTTCGGCAAAATGTTGTTCTAACGCTAGACGGTTCGGGCCATCCCCCACCAACGCTAGACGCGCATTCGGAATCGCTTCTAAAATGGGTTTGATGCGGTCAATTTCCTTTTCCGCCCCCAAACGTCCGACATACAGCAAGAGCGTACAGTCTGGATGTCCTTGGCTCAAGCGATCGCGCATTTCCGGCGTGGCTTTATCCGGTTGAAACAGTTCCGTATCCACGCCCCGTTGCCAGAGATCAACCCGTTCAATCCCATGAGATTGTAACTCTTTGACCATCGCCGTTGAAGTACAGAGGTTCAAATCTGCCTGGTTGTGCGCCGAACGTAATAGCCCCCAAAGCACCTCTTCCAACATCCCCAAACCATAGTGATGCAAGTATTGAGGCAAATGAGTATGGTAGGACGCAATCAGAGGCAGATTAAACTTTTTAGCATAATATAGCCCCCCCAATCCCAAGACGGCCGGATTGGCGACATGAATCAGATCCGGTTGAAACTCCTCGAGTTTGGCGCCAACACCCGGATGAGGAATAGCGATTTTCAACTCCGGATACATCGGTAAAGGAAATCCTTCCACCCCGTAAATTTGACAGCCCATGTACTCTTTGAGTCCGCCTTCTGGAGAGAAAATCAGAACTTGGTCGCCAAAGCGATGCAACTGTTCAACCGTGTGACGCAGCCGCGTGACAATACCATCGATTTTCGGTAAAAAAGTCTCAGTAAAAAGAGCGATTCGCATAGAAAGTAGCTTCTGAGTTGAGAATCTATAATCTTAGCCCTATCATCATCTCAGAATTTGGAACCGGATTAACAGTTATAGCGCTACTTGAATCGGGAACAGGGAACAGGGAACAGGCAACAGCAGACTATGAAAGGATTCTAGGATGTAGAAATGTCCTAACCGAATTTTGTACTGCTATATCAGTGACCCGTTATCATTTGTAGGGGTCGCTTCATGAATTAGCCCTACAGTCACTTGCTTTTTCCTCTGATTTGCGGCATCGCCCGACTGAAAAACCCGGCTTCTCGAAAAAACCGGGTCTTTTGGGTGTAGATCCCAATGATTGAGATTCAGTTAAACTTAGTTGGCGATCGCTCCTTCGGAAAATTCACTCAAGTTAAACAAGAACGGCACACTACTGTTAGAATCTCCATTGAGAATCAGAACTTTAGGCATTTGAGATCCGCCTTGTCTCCAAGCTTCAATCGCTTCTTTTTGCAGAACTAACTGACCCCCTTGATTTTTTAAAGTGTCCGCTAACAGGCGTTGGGCTTCGGCTCGACCCTTGGCACGGTTAATATCCGCTTGGGCTTGTTGTTCAGCCTCTCGCGCTACATAAACCGCCCGTCGCGCTCGTTGTTCCGCAATTTGTTTTTCTTCAACCGCTCTGGCAAACTCCGGCGAAAACGCTAGATCCACCACACTGGTATCTAACACCACAATCCCATACTTATCCAATCGGCTATTGAGCGCCTCATCAAAGTCAGCCTTGAGATCATCGCGTTTGGTGATCGCTTCTTCAATGGTTCGTTTCGCTGCCGCAATTTTAAACGATTCTTGCGTTTGCGGGGCGATCACTTTAGACACCACATTTTGCAGTGTTCCCTGTTCTCGCCGAATTCTCACAACCTGTATCGGATCGAGACGGAAGTTAATCGCAAAACTCGCCGAAAGTTGTTGTAAATCTTTTGTTGAACTCTGGGCCGGGACTTCAAACTTTTGTACCGTGACATCATAGATATCAACCGCCGAAACTAAAGGCGGTTTAAAATGAAGACCCTCCAAGAGTGTGCCATCTCTGGCTTTCCCCAAAATACTCAACACTCCCGCCTGACCCGGATTGATAATCACAAAGGAATTGAGTCCGATTAGAAGAGCCGCTGCCAGAACAATCCCTAAAACAATGGCTGGTATCCCCTGCTGGGGCGCTGCACTTTTCAACGTTAAAACTCCTTTTTCAAACAACGGTTTATCCAGCTTGCGATACGCTCAAACAAACCTTTCACAAACCTATTAAGTGTAACTGACGCTACGACTAGATCTTATAGCTTTCCGTTCTGGGGGGATAGGGTTGCGGGAGAAACCCCCAAAAAAAAACGCTCTTTCCCTCAAATTTCGCGATTTTTTTTTGCCTACCCTATTGACTTTTTGGGTGGCTCTGGGATATTATTATCGTATAATCGGATGCTTGTCTAAAAAATATTTTTTTCAATACTCGATTATAAAACTTACTATTACCAATATACCAGGAGTTGCCCCCGACTGTCAACTCCCCCTCACCGGAACCGGTGAGAAAGTGGGACTTGTTGCCTCGGAAGTTAACGTTGACAAAACTTACGTTGTCGGGTGAATTCTGGATCTTGCCAATCGTAGGAATAATGACTAATCGCCTTAATTTGAGGGGTTGCGGCGTGAATATCCTGCATCTGAGTTTCCAACGACGGACGATGATTAATCACTTTTCCCCAATCCCCCGCTAACGCCGGAATAATCTGCACCCCTGACGGCGCTTGACTGACAACAGTTTGCACTTGAGACACAATACAGCTAGTATTCCCACACACACCGTAGGACATCGGATGCCATTCTATCGTCGGTGAGAATTGATCCCAAGGTTGCAAACGGGAATCAAACCCCTGTTCACGAATGCGACGGTTTCCTTCTGGGAAAAATACCGCCCCCGCAGATAAGCCTCGCTGTTGTACCGCTTGACTAGCAAATCCCAAAAACTCTAAAATTCCTTGTTGAGCATGAGCCACACTCAGCCGCCATAACTGTTGTTGAAGGCTGTTTCCCATTGAAGCTAAGGAAGCTAAGGGCGTGAGGGCTTTTTCATCTTGCCAAAGTGGAGTAGGTTTAACTTCAGGAGTTGTAGGTTGAGTTTCACCAGTTGTAGGTTGAGTTTCACCAGTTGTAGGTTTAACTTCCGAATTGGCAGGTTTAACTTCAGGATATAAAGCATTAACTTGTTTGATATCCGTTTCCGTTAGATAACCTTGACGCAAAAATCGCCGCATCAACTCTTTTCCCTTGTCATTATTGGCGCGTTGGAGAAACGCCTGTTGAGAAGCATCTCCATAGATCCACAAATCCTTCACCTTAGCCGCCACAGAAGCCCCCCCTAAGCCTTTCGGATAACGAACATAGTCAAATAACACCCCTTTAGGACGACGGGCGAGAATCGCATTTAACAGCGTTTGATAATCTTGACGGGCTTGAGGGTTGTACGGATCAACAAATCCCTGATTCGTATAACTTTCACCATAATCATTGCTGTCACTTCCCCCAGCAATTGCGGTGACTGTCGTTTGACCCTCTCCATTGCGGGCTAAAACCGCTTCTCGCTCGGGTCGTAATGTGTAAGTATAACCATAATTCAACAAGAACATCCAAGCATAAACCTCTAAGCCCCTTCGACGTCCTTTTTCCACCGTTTCAGCCAATAAATCAACCGTTTCAGTTCCAGGCGATCGCAACACAGACGGCCAAGGTGTGTTATTATCTGAAGCGGGAAGTAACACTTGACCATCGTAGAACACTTCTAGATAAACTTTGTTGTAGCCTCGATTCACCAGATCATCTAGAATTTTCTCAATCGCTCCCGGTTTAGCATCACAGGGATACAACCTCAGCCAAATGGCTTGCTCTTTTAGCCAGCTTTGACGACGACATTGAAAAACGGCTTGAGCGTTTTGAGTTAAGGTATCCTCATACTGTTTTTGGGCTTCGGGACTAGCAGCAGCGGCAAGACGTAAACTGTCTTTGAGGGTAATTTGTTCGGGTGAAAGCTGACAATAGGGCAGAACTTGAGCAGAAGTGGATTTGCTGTTAACCAGTGGAACCAGTAGCAAACTGAGAAAAAGATTCACGACTCGACGAGTCTTTCGGGAGAGGGTTTGGTTTGGAACGACTGTTAACCAATTACGAATCAATTTTAACGACAAATTAGACATCGGGTTTATTGACATACTCTCACCGTCACAGCGTAGCTTGACGGGAGATTCTTAAACTCGCATTTAAGAATTCCTGCTTCACCGATTCTTGACTAGGCAAAGCCCCCGTCAGACCATCTCCGCAGGCATTTTCTGATACGCTATGCCCTAGCGCATTTTCTATACCACGATTTCTAATTACTTGTGCCGCCGCTACATCACGATGGGTTGTATATCCACACTCAGGACAATTATGTTCTCTGACATCAAGAGTTTTTTTGCCCGTGTGGAACCCACAATTAGGACATATTTGTGATGTGTAATTTTTGTCAACTTCAGCCACAAAAACATCTCGTTTCCAGGCTACCCATTTTAGGATGGTTACAAATTGTCCAAAAGCAGCATCAAGACAATGTTTAGAGAGCATACCTCGTCCCCATGACCTAAAGTCAATATCCTCAACAAATATGGATTGTGCATGGTCACAAAGATGATGAGCTAACTTAAAATGCCACTCTTTGCGAGTATCAGAAATTCGCTGATGCAATCTTGCTATTTTTTGATTTAACTTGTGACGATTATTAGATCCCTTCTTCTTATTTCTTAATCTACGTTGTAGCAATTTCAGCTTACGGTGTAGTTGATTTAAGAATCTGGGTCTTTCTACAAGTTCCCCGTCACTGGTAGCTAGAAACTTATCCAAGCCTAAATCAACTCCTAACGGATGTCCGTGAAACGGAACATCTGGAATATTGACATCTAACTGCATTGAAAGCAGGACAAAATAACCCGATGCTTTTCTAACAATTCTGGCTTGTTTAATATCAAAACCATTGGGAATATCTCTTGACTTCCTAAACTTAACCCATCCTAATTGTGGTAATTTTATTTGATTACCTTTAAGACAACCTTTCAGTATTTGAGGATACACATAAGAGCGCATCGTGTATTTATTTTTGAAGCGTGGAAACCCCAACTTTTTAGACTGCATATCAGCAAAAGCTCTGTCTAAGGTTCTTAGTACCTGTTGTAAAACTTGAGCATTTACTGATTTAAGTATGTCGTTAGTTTTCTTGGCTTCTGTTAGTGCTTTGGCTTGATTGTGATAATTAGGATAAGGGGTATCAGGATTTATAATGTATTCCTGAATTAATGAACAGGCATTAACAGGGGATTTCCTAGAGTTTAACCAATCCTTACGCTCCCTTAAAGCATAATTCCAGACAGAGCGACAAACACTTAAGCTATGTTCAATGACCTTGGTTTGTCCACTGTCTGGTATTAGCTTGTATTCTTGACATACTCCCCATTTCTAAAGAAAGGGGATTCTCCAAGCCTCACGGCTTTGGATTACTGATTCATTGACAACCCTTACAGCAAGCTAGTTTCCTAACCTACTCCAGAGGGGTGAGTCTCCCCAGTCGTTCATCCCATTTCAGAGATAGTTTCGGTATGCCCTACCGTACTTGAGAAAAAAATGCTTTGTTCTCTGTACTTGGTGCTTTAAGGTTTTATATGGCCAAAGCATTTCTTGCAAGAACCCCATACCTTAAGTTTTCAAGGTTAATTGCATCGATTAGATGCTGGGTTTTTCAACTGGTTGAATACCCTGCCAGTAGAGTTATTATAGCATTAGAA
>NZ_LATL02000307.1 GCF_000972705.2 Limnoraphis robusta CS-951
CCCTCTTACACAGTTTACAGTTTACAGTTATCAGTGACCAGTCATGTAGGGGCGGGTTCAGCAATTATTTATGTTTTCCCACTATCAACACGATTAACCTTTATTCTATCAGGAATTTAGGGCGAAAGTCTGGCTTTTCCCATGCGAGTTGTTTTGTACCATGCTGCAACTTCTGGCACCCAGGTTTCCAGATGAGGCCACATCAGTTCACAAAGTTTTTGAATTTCCAGTTGAGCATCTTTTTTATAGCGTAAATCCAGAAAATGTAGCAAGGTTCGCAAGTTTAAACTGACCACAAAATGTTGACGATAATCAAAGGGAAGTTTCCCTCTAGCGTGTTCTTCAGACATTCCGTTTTCAAAGTCAATTTGATAGCGTTTTACAGCTTCTAAACACCAGTCTAAATCAGCTTGACGTTGTTCTAGAGAGTAGTAATATTTTTTGCCTTGTCGGTTTGTATAGTCGCCAACCGGACGCAGATAAAAAACGTCTTCGAGATCTTTTTTACCTTCTAAAACTTCTAGAAACTGTTGTCCCGTGTACCGAAAACTCTGAACATCAAAGGAAATTCCTACCCGATGTGTACGCGCTTGCTGCATCACGCTATGGGGAAAATAGCCGCAATTCAACACGATTTGAACGTGTTCTAAAGGGCCGTAATGTCCTCTATCTCCCGCTAACAATCGCTTGACAATAATCTCACCGCATTTTGTTTCTGACGGCCATTGATCCCGTTCATCAATGATAAATTGATCAGAATAATCTTGGTGCATCGCTGCATAAATGACGGTCTGGGGGTTCGGGGTTTGGGCGATGACTTCGACTCGAAATTTATCCATATTGTTTATCCCAAAAATCGTTAAATTTTCTAAAATTTTATCTAAAAAATAAAACCATGTTTAACAATATCAGGAAAATGATTTTTAGTAAAATCTTTTATGTTATTTTAAGAGGAGATTGAGCAGAAAAGATGATCCTATCCTCTCGTTTTCGTCAAGCACTCGTCTACGCCTGTGAACTCCACGCCGATCAAGTTCGTAAAGGTTCGGGGGTTCCTTATGTGGCGCATTTGTTGGGAGTCGCCAGCATTGCCTTAGAATACGGAGCTAACGAGTCGGAAGCGATCGCAGCATTGTTACCAAGAGAAGCAGGTTTAGAGCAAGGTCGTTCACGACGGATTGTTTTATGCTACAATAGTTTATCGTGGCTCGACAATGATAAACATGATTGTCTACGAAATGAAGCTACAAGGAACTGTTGCCCAGTACAGAAGGCTAGACGAAGCTATCCGTACAGGTCGATTCGTCCGTAATAGCATCATTAAAGCATGGATAGACGGTCAAATCAAAAGTCGTAACGACGCTTATGCCTACTGCAAACTGCTGTCAGACAACCCGAGTTTTCCCTGGGTAAACCAACTCAATTCTATGGCTCGACAAGCACAGGCGGAAAGAGCATGGGCATCCATTGAACGATTTTATCAAAAATGTCGGCAAAAAATACCGGGGAAAAAAGGATTTCCAAAGTTTAAAAAGTACCAAGTCCGAGCATCTGTTGAATACAAAACATCGGGATGGAAACTTTCAGAAGATAGACGTTATTTAACGTTTTTAGATAAGTTTCAAGCGGGTACATTTAAACTTTGGGGTAGCCGAGATTTACACTTCTATCAACTCCAACAAATTAAACGGGTTAGAGTGATTAGAAGACACGATGGGTATTATGCTCAATTTTTAATCGATCATACCAGAGAGGAAAACAAAGAACTCAGTAACAAACAAACAGGTTTGGATGTCGGTTTAAACCATTTCTACACCGATTCTTTTGGCTCACAGATAGACAACCCCCGCTTTTTAAGAAAAGATGAGCGACGAATTAAAAAGCTGCAACGTCGATTATCTCGAAAAAACAAGGGAAGTCAAAACCGCAAAAGAGCAAGGAATCGTTTGGGTAGGGCGCATCTAAGAGTTTCACGCAGACGTAATGATTGGGTTTGTAAACAGGCCCAACACGTCATACAGTCTAACGACTTGGTAGCGATTGAAAACCTACGGATACGCAATTTAGTTAAAAATCATCATTTAGCTAAATCAATTAATGATGCTGCTTGGTACAGATTTAGAGAATGGCTGGAGTATTTTGGGAGAATTTATGGGGTTCCGGTTGTAGCAGTTGAACCCGCATACACATCTCAAAACTGCTCAAATTGCGGTGAAAAGGTTGTCAAAACTCTCAGTACGAGAACTCATAAATGTCCTCACTGTGGGTATGTAGCAGACCGAGACGAAAATGCCGCCAAAAATATTCTAAAATCTGCACTTAAACAACTATCAAATACCGTCGGGCAGACGGAAATCAACGCCTCCCGAGAGACTGATCTCTGCTTGGGCGGGGAAACCCAATCAAGTAAGTCAACTCGTCGAAAGAGGAAACCCAGACAGTGATGTTTGGAATCTCCGTCCTTGAGGGCGGAGAGGATGTCAACTTGACCATCTTCCGACAGCTTCGCCTTCAGTTCGTTTGGTTTCGGCTTCCGATCAACTTTATAACGCCCGTTCTATTGTACAAGATTATCGCCAAGTTGGGGAAGCGATTTGGCAGCGATTTACAGGCGGAAAAGCCGGAACCCTTTGGTATTATCGAGCGATAGTTGTAGCCTTTCAAAAGGGAGAAACAACACCTCTCATTGAAGAATTAGAACGGACAGTCTCTCAACTTGAACAGTTAGCAAGTTCATCAAATCTAGCTGATAAACTTACTCTTTAATTTCTCTATTGTATCAGTTTATATCCCTAAGTTTCAAGAAAAAGATGGCAAATGTTCGCTTAGAAAAAATCAACCGAGTCTATAATAATGTTACCGCTATTGAGGATATTAGTTTGGAAATCCCCGATGGTGAATTTTGGGTACTTTTAGGGCCTTCCGGTTGTGGTAAATCTACAATTTTGCGGACGATAGCGGGTTTAGAAACAGCAACAAGCGGGAATCTTTATATTAATAATCGTTTGGTTAATGAAATTCCCGCTCGTCAACGAGATGTCGCAATGGTGTTTCAAAATTATGCGTTGTATCCTCATATGACGGTGGCTGAAAACTTGGCTTTTGGTTTAAAAATGCGCCAGGTTGAATCTCAAATGATCCAGGATAGAATTCACAAAGTTGCGCGATCGCTATCCATTGATCACTTACTCAACCGCAAGCCCAAACAACTCTCAGGGGGACAACAACAACGAGTCGCATTAGGGAGAGCGATTGTTCGAGAACCGCAGGTTTTTCTACTTGATGAACCCCTTTCTAACCTGGATGCTCAACTGCGAGATGATACCCGAGCCGAACTCAAAAAGTTACATCAACGGTTAAAGATTACCACAATTTATGTCACCCATGATCAAACCGAAGCGATGACACTCGCCGATAAAATCGTTGTTTTAGATCAAGGAAAAATTAAACAAATTGGCGAACCTCAAGCCGTTTATGCTAAACCGATTAATCAAATGGTTGCCACATTTTTAGGCAATCCACCCATGAATATTTTACCCGTAACCTATGGAAATAGCATCTTTTGGATTGGAAATCAGTCTTTCAACTGTCCTGTAGAAATCCAAGAGAAACTCCATCCAACAGAGCGACAAAATTTTAACTTAGGAATTCGTCCCGAACATATTGAACTGGCGACATCTAATCCTCGCGAAGAAGAAATTCAATCAGTAAGCCGGAAAAGCAATCAAGCTTTGCTGTCCGTTGAAGTTGATGTGATCGAACCTTTAGGAAGAGAAACATTAGTTCGAGCCAGTTTACCTGTATCTAGCAATTCCGAGTTTTCTAAAACGTTAATTCAATTGATCACTCCAGTCGAAATCCGTTTAAAACCCGGGGATCTTATTTCTGTTAAACTTGACTTAAATCAGGGGATTATTTTCGCTCCCGATACCGGAGAAACATTGTACGCTTAACTCAGCTTGGGAAATACTATTCTAAAAATTCTATCGTTGTGGTTGAGTTATCTTCGTCATCATCGTCTTCTAGGTTTAATTCTTCATCTTCTAAAACTTCTTGCTGTTGAATCTCAGGAGGGTTTTGAACGACCAACACCTCGGGATTCACATGAGAAATCACCGTCGGTTCTTCTATCTGAGATTGAACCCTTTCATTCACTCCGATTGAACTCAATTTCACCATCAATCTAGGCCCTGAATGTCCGAGACGAATCACCATTCCATCTTTAATAAAAAATTGATTTAGAGGCTGATTGTTCAGATAAGTTCCGTTTGTACCAAAACTCACCACTTCCCAAGTCGATTCTCGATTCCAGAGTTCTAAATGATGACGAGAAACAACAGCATTGTAAATCACAATATCATTATCTTTTGCACGGCCAATCCGAATAATTGACTTTTCCTTAAAAGTCCATCGATTGACTGGTATAGGTTGAGTAGGGTGAATGAGAATCAGAGTAATCACTTATAGGTTTAAAACGGGAATACAAGTATATACAAATTGTTCAAGTAGAATGGTTACTCCTTTTGTCGGCTTCAAAATCGATCTAAGTTGATTAAAGAACATTCCTGTTAATTTTTCCAAAACTTAAACTTCATTTGAGGAAGAATGTTCGGAATTCTTTTGATCAGTAGGAGTCTCCTCAGACATCGCCGGAAGAATTTTAGGTTGTGCATCTTCTGAAACCATGTCTTCAGAGATGATTTCTGCTTGGATCTGTTGCATTTCTTCCGGTTTTCCTTTCGTTATTTTTTGAGCAGTCCGTTTCAATCCCTCAAGATGTTCTCGAGTTTTATCAAAGTCATCTTGGAAGAACTCAGCGGCTTGACCCATTTTTTGACCTAAACCTTCTGAATATTGTTGAGGTGTTTTGAGAGCAGCTTCTAAGACAATAATCCGCTTATTTCCTACACTAGAAATAGCCGTTGAGGGCAGAATATAAACTCCATCTAACACGCCTCGTAAACCTTGAGAAGTGTAGAGATAACACTTAACAAAACCTGTTTGCAGATCAAAAATATAATCGACAATCGTTCCTAATCTATTGCCCGCATCCGTCAAAACTTCGTGACCCATCCCATGAATCGCTTGTTCCGGTTTCTTGGCTTTCTCAGGCGCTTCTGAGGGACTCCGATTGACGAGAACCGCATCTTCACCAATCTGGGTAATATTCTCCCAAGTAAAGACTCGTTTTTGACCTCCGATCAGTCCTGATTTACAGGTGAAAGCAACAATTTGATGGAACAGAGGATTAATCCAAAGTTGTTCAACCCGACCTAAATCTTCAACCGTCTTACGTTCTAGCACTAATCGATTGATTAACTCACTGCGTTTAATCACCTTGATTTCGGTACTCATAGAGCCAGCCCTCATACTACTTTTTGACAACTCAATTTCCACAACATTCTTAAATTTTTTGATATAGATCAATAGCGGGGTTGGGAAGACATAAAAAACCTAAATTATGTCTTACTCAGTCTGGGTGATATCTTCACCGGGCTGCGAGGATATTACTTCTGATGAAGTTGAGGATGGAATTTGATTAATTTTAACTCCTGCTTCTGAATGATCAACTGTTTGTATTTGTCTTTGCATAATTCCGACTCGACTCAATAAATGTTGAGCTTTATCAGAGGGAATATTCAGCTTGATTTTTGGCCCAGAAATCGCTAAATGAATGATTTGTCCATCGAAAATCGGCGATTCTTGAATCAGTTGGCCATCTAGATAGGTGCCATTTGTCCCCAAGTTAACAACAGTCCAAGACTTCCCTTGATGTCTTAACTCAACATGATAACGGGAGACTACGGCACTATACAAAACGACGTCATTTTTCACAGAACGACCAATCCGAATCACCTCTTCCTGTTCAAAAGTCCAAACACGAACAGGGATAGATTGGTTGGGATGAAGCAAAGTTAAGGTAATCACATTGAAAGGTTTCAGTTTAAGTAAAGCACCCAAGCCTAATTTTAAAAGGTTTAGCCCAGATTTTGAACCCTTACGGTTACTGATTGATCGGGTTAGTGTTCACAGTCCCCTCTCTTCCGGTGTCGTTCAAAATCAGGCATTTCCCCTTCAAAATCGACTCAGGAGAGTTGAAAGATAAACGAAACTAAGTCACCTTTTCCGAGAGAAATGCGATCGCCCGGTCGCAACCGATGTCGATTTCCCTTCGTCAGAGGAATATTATTGATATAAGTCCCATTGGAACTCCCAACATCTTCGATATAATAAGCATCCCCCTCTGTGCGAATATCCGCATGGGTACGAGATACGACTTCGGAGTTGGGGAAACCGGAAACATCAATATCAGGTGGAACCAAATCATTGGGCTTACCCAAATGAATCACAGGCAAATTTGAAGGCAGTTCTAAACTCACATTCGTTTGGATGTGAAGTAAGCGAGCAGACTGGGTTTGCAGTTGAGTATTTGAACTTGCCACTGTTTCAACAGCCGTCCCAGAAATCGCCGAACTCACAGGACTGGTCAGTTCACTGGTTGTAGCCTCCGGTAAAACCACAGCCTGATCCAGATTGGGATTGGATTTTTCTAAACTGACCGATGGGATAATTGAGATATTCGGTTGGGGTGTAACCAACGGCTCAGGTGTCACAGGAGCAGGTGGTGGGGAAACCACAGTCGGTAAAGCGGCTTCTGGCTCCTCCAAGGGTACTGCTGCGGGCTGCAAATTATAGCCACACTGACCGCAGAAGGTCGCATCAGTTTGAACAGCAGCACCACAGTTTGGACAAGCCGTTGTTGTCGGTAAAGGAGTGTAGCAGGCTTCGCACTGAGTCGCTCCCTCCGGGTTCTGGTGATTGCAATTCGGACAAACAATCATCACTTCCTCTGTAGTCAGCTACTTACAATTTTGACACCTCAAGACACTATCAGTGATGAAATTGTTAAAAACAGCGAACAGGGAAGAGGCTTGAGGGCTGATAACTGTAAATTGGTAGGGGCTAATTGATCAATTGCCCCTACAAGACTGGTGACTGTTTACTGAAGCACTTGACCTGCGGCTTCATCTAATAACCACCAAAGTTCACCTTGGGGTTGAATAGCGCGACAGGGATAAGCCATTTCATCAGCCGTTTCAGCAAAAATCTGAGTTAATGCAGGTTGTTTATTCGCCCCTGTTACCAAAAACATCACACATTCAGCTTGATTAATTAACGGCACCGTAAATGTCAGACGCGGTTGACCCGCTTTCTCACCCACCGCAATTAAGCGATCGCGAACCTTTAAAGCTTCCGTGTGGGGAAATAGAGACGCCGTATGAGCATCATCGCCCATTCCTAAGAGAATCACATCAAAAGCCGGAAATTCTCCCTCTGAGACTTGAAAAAATTGCTGCAACTCCGCATCATACTGACGAGCATCCGCCTGGGGATCATTTCCCAAAGTCGGCATCGGGTGAATATTACTCGCCGGAAACTCAACTCGATCTAGCCAAGCCTGACGTGCCATACCTTCGTTACTATCCGGGTGATCTGCCGGAACGTAGCGTTCATCTCCCCAGAAAATATGAATCTTATCTAGGGGTAAATTTTGAGCCGCCAACGCTTCATACAGAGGTTTTGGCGTACTTCCCCCCGCTAATACTAGAGTAAACTGTCCTCGCTGCTGAATTGCAGGTTCGATTTTGGACAAAATAATCTCTAATGCCCGCTCAACCAGTTGATCACGGCTGGGAAAAACTTCAATGTTTTTTTGCATAGTCCTTACATCAAGTTCGACAATAACAGAAATGGGTTAGCAGGAATTGTTGATCACTCAAGGATTTCACCCCTGCATTTGATCGAACCTCGCCCTCAACAAAACAAACGGTTAAAATAGGACTGTTGGGGTTCAATTCGCTAGCCGATTGGAGTGACGATAGCAAATCAATAAAGTCAAGACTAGGTTATAAATTGAGGTTATCAGCTTAGGGCTAGCTGCACGAGAACTCTAATATTTTCTTCAATCCTGCTGTAACACAAACTAAACCGATGTCTATCTTTTTGCAAATTTTTGAATCTATAGGCGCTCTCACCAGCAAACTAAAGCCACTCACCCAAGTGCGATTTTGGGGGCCTGTCGGCATTACCGCAGTGGTTGTTGGTTTTATCTGGCAAGTTTCAGAACATCCTGAATGGTTTGAGTTAGATGATCTCAAGCAAGCCATTTCCAATTCCGCTAATTTCGATGATCGACTTTCTGAAGAAGAAAAAGCGATCGCCGCCGATATTGACAGTTCCGCCGTTCTGATTAAACAATTAGAAGGCCCACAACTGTTACCCTATCCGATTGATACTCCGATTACCGCAGGTGACGGGGCTATTGATCAGCTTCGTAAATCTCGTTTGAATACATCTGCGACGCCAACAACTTCCTCTAATCCCCTGTTGCAACCCGAATCATCCCCTAACACTTTACCTGATTTTCCGATTGCACCAACCTCTTCTGACCTGAATAATCCCCTGAATTTCAATCCCACTTCACAAACTCCATCTTCTACGACAGCATATCCTCAAGGCAGTCCTAACGTAACGCCTCCCGTGATCTTCGAGGCTAATTATCCCAGTGCTGCTGGGGCTGAGGGAGAGACATCGGCCCAGAGTCCTCTACAAGCGGCGATGGATGAATACACTCAAGAACAAGTTCAACCTGAAAGTTCTAATTCATCTTCCACTACCACTGATCCCACGACTCCGATTTTGAACTCAAACTCGTCTCAAATCAACATTACCAACAGTCCGGGTTTACCCGCAACTCCGACAAGTATTGTCACTCAGCCGTCGGTTTCCGTTCCCCAAGCCACTTGGATTGTTCCCCGTACCCCCACAACTCCAACAAGCCCAACAATTCCTACACCGACAATTAACCCCTATCAAACTAATATTTCTATCACTCAACCTGTTATTCCCTCTCAACCGATTATTCCCCCCACGCCAACACGAACAGGTGCCGCAGTAACGCCTGATATCCGCAGCATTTATAATTCCTATGGAGTTCCTAACGCTAACGGTTCTTTTGGGACTCCGTTTCCGAATAATGCTTCTTCTACTCCCACGACAGGATCTTTAAACAACAGTTTAGTCAATCCCCAAAATTATCAAGTTAATCAAAATACTCTCCTTCAAAATACTCAAGCTGATCAATTTAATCAAATGAATCAGCGTCCTTTTTCAGCCCCTCGTCCCGTTCCCGGACGCCGAATTGGAGGCGGTGAAATTAACACCTTTGCCAATCCCTAAGCTTTGTTTTGACCTTGTTGTAAAATACATTGAGCATCGAGTAATTGTCGATGTTCGCTTTTGACGACTGCACAACCTTCAACTAATGTTGACAGGACAAACACTTGTCCTTGTTCAATCTTTTCTACAATTGGCTTTACTAACTCCACTTGTCGAATTAAAACCCGAGTTGAAATATAATCCGCTTTGAATGTACTTTCTCCATCTATCAACCAAAAATCAACTCCATATTTACGGATAAAGTCTTGAACTTCACGCAAATCTGAACTATATTGAGCATTCACTAAGTCGAGTAAACGTTGCTGAAATTGAGTGTAATATCGGCTATGATAAGGGTAGTCATATTCAAGTGCAATTAAAGTTGAACGTTGCGCTAAAGTGGGGATAAAATCGGCTTCTTCTGATAGGGTAGCGACTAACGTTTCTTTCGGTTGTTTCTGGAGAAATTCATAGATTAGCGGTTCTTTACCTGTGCGATACAGTTGGTTAGGTAGTGTGACTCCGGGTAAAAAAGGAATAGTTACCAGCAAAATTCCTAAACAAAGTGTTAATCCCGATAGCATCAACTGATAGCGCGTAAAACCGTTTTCCATCAGTTGAATTAAGGTTCTCAGTTGCGTCTCTAATATTAACGTTACGGCTAAACCTGCGGCTAAGATTAACACAATTTTGAAGCTGTGATAAGTGTAGCGAGTTGGAAAATAAAGTTGGAATAAAACAGCATGGGCTAAAAAATATAACGCTAAAGACGCTAAAAGCACTTGTCCTAAAATTTTAACTTCTGAAGAAATTTGTTGAGTCAACGGAAAGCGTTGAGTTTGTTTGAGTAAAAACGGTAATGCGAAGCCAAACAAAGCTAATGGGGTGACAAGACCAATAAACAGTAAACCCGTCTGAGGCGCGACTAACCAGTAAATAAACGGATTTTCGTGAAAGAAAAAAGCCCGTCCAAACAGCCCGTCTAAAGGGTAAAATTCGGGTCTTAATTTTGCTTGAGAAACTGTTATCATCTCTCCAAATTCAGTCGTGTTGAGTTTGTAGGGAAGCAAAACAAAAACTGCGATAAATCCTCCTGTTAACCAAGCCAAACGGTTAAATATTAGGGGAGAAAGTAGTATTTTATTATTTCGCTTTTCAAACAATCGTAACGTCAGAATAGCTAAAAAAAGTAACGTGATTTGTGGGTAAAATAACCCGGATAAAGCAATCGTAATTAGGAGAGGAAATAAGGATTTCCCCAATAAATAATATAAAAACGCAAAAAAGATAGGATAGACAAACGCTCTGGGTGTCGCAGAAACGAGATCATCTTCTATCCATAATCCTTGATTTAAAATTAATGTTGTGATTAAACCAACAGCCGGAATCGGGAGGAATTGTAAACTGACTCCAAAACAATAAACTGTCGTAATTAAGGCTAAAATTAACGGTAAAACTTTACTCGCAATTAGAGGATTAATTCCTAAAAAGGCTAGACTTTTATAAAAGATTGTGTAACCCCAAGGCGCAAGAGATTGTAAATAATCCGCAATTAAATCTTCAGGAAAAAGATCAGGAGTGATAAATCTTTGCATCCAAAAAACGTGTTGTCTGGCATCATCCTGAATCACATATTCACCGCTAAAAGCCTGTTGCATCGATAACAACCCATAGAAAACGGCAATTCCCAGACTTAGGATGAAGCAGAATCTCACATGAGGATGAGAAAGAGAAGTTATGCGGGTAGTTAAAGATTGATGTAAAGCCGTAATACATTGACGAAAAAAAGGATTGAAACGTTTTATTTTTAACATACCTAACCGACACACACTCCTGATTTTTTTGAGCGATTGGTAAATCTTGTTAACGAGATGTTTTATACAAGAAGAATCCAGATATTCCTAAACCAATAGCGATGGGTAGCCAACCCGCAAGAAAAGGGCTGATAATCGCTTTCTGCCCCATAGCACCCGAGATAAATGCTAGGAGATAATAAGAGAAAATAATGATAATACTGATGCCGAAACTGGTGGTTCTGTTTGTTCGTTGAGGGCGAGAACCGAGTGCCGCACCCAACAATCCAAATACCACACAAACAAAAGGAAGGGAATATTTTTGCTGAATTCTAACTTTAGTTTTCTGAACAATCTTTTCATTGCCACTATTTTTCATCAGTTCTAAATATTCATGAGCTTGAACAATATTCATCTCATCGTAGCGTCGTTTACGACTCGCTAAGTCCAAGGGAACACGAGGCAATTTTAACTCTTTGTGATCAAAACGTACAATATTACGATAAGAGCCTTGAGGATCAATCACATAAACCGTACCATCAAAAAAGTCCCAACTCTGTTGTTTGCCATTCCAAACGGCTGATTTAGAGGAGATAATTTGAGTGATACCTTGTTGAGATTTATCCAAAATCGTCACTTCATTCATGTATTTTCCATCAAATTCTTGAGCATAGAACAAACGCACAAGAATCGTTATTTCTTCATCCGAGTCTTCGATAGGAATACGACGATACTCAGGATAGAAAATATTATCTTCTTGAACCGGAAGCCGATCTTGATGCAAGGCTTGTTCGAGAGTAATTGAAGCCCGATAGTTCGTCGCCGGAACAATTAACTCATTAAACACAAACATAGAGGCGGTAATAAACAAGCTAAAAATTAGCGTCGGGATCACCAACCGATAAATGCTAATTCCACAACTTCGTAAAGCAGTAACTTCACTATCGCTTGACATTCGCCCATAAACAATTAACGTCGTCAGCACCATTGACATGGGAAAGGACAAGACGAGAAACTCAGGCATTTTTAACAAAAAGATTTGGATGGCAATTCCCACATCCAAGCCCGATTCAGCGACTTGACGAACTAAGTCAAAAACCGTATCAATAGAAAGGGCTACTGAAGTAAATAATCCCACGCCGAATAAAAAAGGCGCGATCAGTTCAGTGATGATATAGCGATCTAAAATCGATAGATAAACACTGGGAAATTTGAAAGAACTAATAGACTTGGAAATTGATGTTTTCATCTAAATTTCGGCCTGAGACCCACGCCATAAGTGTTTGCACGTTGGCGTTGGGAGGAATGCCGCTCCATGTTGTGTACATTTCCCCAGATGAGTTACCATAGGGGGATGAATCAAGCAATCACGGTAAAATGCAAGCTGATAGTCCCACCAAAGTTGACCGAACGGGTCAACGAGACTTTGGCGGGTTTTTCCGACGCTTGTAACCGCATATTGCAAACAGCTAAAGAAAACAACTGTTGGAACACCACCAAACTGCATCACCTGACTTACAAGCGGGTTAGAGAGGCAACGGGACTGAAAGCCAATCACGTCTGTCAGGCAATTCGCCGCGTGGTGAACCAGCGCAAAGCCACTAAACAAATTCACAAGTTTCGACCCACTAGCATCAGTCTTGATGCTCGGACGTTCAAATATATTGAATCCGAGCAAAAAGTAGGCGTAACACTGAAGTCGGGACGTGTGAATTTTGACTTGAAAATTGGCGGCTATCAAATCGCCCTGCTTCGGGGTCAATCTCCCACCAGTACCACACTTTCTCAAAGCAGAAATGGCAACTATTATATCAATGTTGTCGTTCAAGTTCCGACTCAACCCAAAAGGAAAACCCCGAAAGTTTTGGGAGTTGATTTGGGACTGAGAGATATTGCAACCACATCTACGGGAAAGTCTTGGGATGGAACGCAGTTGAGGCAAGTCCGAAACAGATTTGTCAAGGTTCGCGCTTCGATTCAATCCAAACGCACTAAGTCTGCCAAACGGCTCCTCAGAAGGCTCTCCGGGAAAGAATCGAGATTTCAAAAATGGGTTAATCACAACATCAGCAAGCAACTCATTGAAGTTGCTCAAAAACTGAATTCGGCAATTGCTTTTGAAGATTTGTCGGGCATTCGGCTGAGAACGAAAGTTAGAAGGAAAACCCGAACAGAAATCAATAGGTGGGCTTTCTATCAGTTGAGATTGTTCACCGAATACAAAGCCCGTATTGCCGGAATCGAAGTAATTTGGGTTGACCCTCGATACACCAGCCAAACTTGTTCGAGATGCCACCACATCCACCCCGAACCGGGAAAGTCTTACCGTCAGGGAAAAGTGTTTAAGTGTGGTTTTTGCGGTTTTGAACATGACGCTGATCTTAATGGAGCATTGAATATTGCTCAACTTGGGGCAGTTGTAAACCTGCCTGAAATCTCGACCTATTTCTGTCAGTTAGAGGATGGGAATGGGTTAGGGATAGAGCCTTTGCCATAAGTGCTTTCACGTTGGTCCTGGGTAGTTTACAATTGAAAGCTATCACCAAGGTAATATTGTCGTACTAGAGGATTATTGTAGAGTTCTTCGGTCGAACCCGAGGCAAAAATTTGTCCATCTCGCATAATATAGGCTCGATCTGTGATTTTGAGCGTTTCGCGAACATTGTGATCGGTGATCAAAATCCCCATTTGGCGATCGCGTAGTCGGGCGACAATTTGCTGAATTTCAGAAACTGCTATCGGATCAACTCCAGCAAAAGGTTCATCCAGCAGTAGAAAGTTCGGCAGTCTCACCCCCGAAGCCAAGGCCCGAGCCAATTCTGTGCGTCGTCGTTCCCCTCCTGAGACTTGATTTCCCATCGTATGAGCAATCTTGTCTAAGCGAAACTCCCGTAAGAGAGTATTCAGTCTAGAATGCCACAAATGACGAGGAACTTGGGTTTGTTGCAAAATTAATAGAATATTGTCTTGGACAGTTAAATGACGAAAAATGCTCGCTTCTTGTGTCAGATAACCAATCCCCAGTCGCGCTCGTTTGTGAAGGGGTAAAGCCGTAATGTCTTGTTCGTTGAGATAGACACTACCTTGATCGGGCTTTTCTAGTCCGGTAGCGATATAGAATGTAGTTGTCTTCCCCGCCCCATTCGGGCCAAGTAAGCCGACAATTTCCCCTTGAGAAACCGACAAGTTGACTCGACTGACCACTGTGCGTTTTCCGTAGGACTTGTGAATATTCTCCAGTACAATCTTCATAACTGACGAACCTTTCAACCGCCGATGTCGGTTAATTGAGACAAACAGAGGCGTAAGCCCAGTAGAAGATCTAGACTTGAAAAGTCGCACTCCGGATCAACTCTGGGATCAATTCGCCCCTCACCAAATATCTACTGCCTGACTCAAGACAATTTCGGCAGTTTTCTGCTCTCACCTGAGAAGCAACCCGCCACTCAAACCTCCGAGTTTGATGACTCAATTTGTACTTAGGGAGCAGCCGGAGCGCTAAATGGATTTTTAAAGGCGGGTTTGGGGTTGAACGGTTCAACCGCAGCATTTTTTGTCTCTGTTCCGTCGTCAGGAACAATATAAATTGATTCGACCTGTTGACCTCCAGCCGGAAGTGCAATAAACCGACCTTCATCAATCAGGTAGGTTACGGTTTCTCCTCGAATACTACTCCCTTCTTGCAAAATGAAAACATTTCCACTCAATATAATTCGTCGTTCTCGACTGAAATATTGGGCTTGAGCGGCGGTTGCTTGCAGATTACGAGCGGGATAGTTAATTTGAACATTACCCCGTGCTGTGACTATTCCTGTGTTCGCATCAGCTTCTTGAACATCAGAGCGAACAGTCATCGCCGTCGAGGGGTCTTGTTTAGCCGCCGGAGCAGGTTGAGCTTTACTGATGGCTGGATTGAAAAAATTTTCAGTCAGAATCGCACCGCTCAAAGCACCAGGCAGTAACAGCGCAACGGCTAAACGTAGTATTTTTAAGTTGAGTAATTTAGCAAGAGGCATTATTAATAATGTATTGGCAGAACACAAAGGACACGACAACAGACCCATTTAAGGTTCTGACGGTGTGGAATTTATAGACAGACCTGTGTTGCCTATTGTACTCGATACAACACCGTCATCGTGCGATCCGGCAGGAGACAGTTTACAGTCACCAGTCACCAGCGCTTGCCGGAGCGTAGCGCTATAACTGTGTACGGCTAACTTTTTTCCTATGCAGATTTGAAAAATATTATTCTAAGTGTAGATCTAGTAGGTATAATGTTCTAGGAAGTTATCATTAAGTTAACTAAAGTTCGGTTTAACACCAAAGTCTCAACATACAAGGCCTATTCTTGTCGAGTGGGGCTTGGTTTTACAGTATCTTCAAACTTATCGGATCAACTAAAGTCGTGATTAAGGCTGGAGATCGGGTTTTCTGTACTGTTTTGAACAGAGGTTTTAATTGGGTGCTTAGAGTTTGTTTTTCAAGTGAGAGGGTTGTTTCATTAGACAACAGGACAGCATGACAAACGGATGTACTTCTACTAACAATTGTAAAACGGAATCTTATTCCGATGGTTATCTCAGCATAGCCGATCCGGAAATTGATCAAGAGGTTATTTATCAGTTTTTTATCCAGCATATTCATCAGTGGGAACCCGAAAAAGTTTTAGATGAATTTGAAAATATTTTTATTCATCTATGCTGTCCCGAAAGCCAGAGTGTCGAACAAGGGATTAATCGGATAGTTGATTCCAAACAGGAAGTCATCTTTAAAAATACTCTCAAACGGGTTTGCTATATTCTGATCAACAACTGGTATATCAATAGAAAACATCTATTTGTCCAAAAACTGATCGCTCTATTAGAAGACAGGAAAGAAGATGATAGCATTGCCATTTCTCCCAATTTGCATCGCTTAGGAAATTGGTTGCGGAATTTCTTTAAAAGTTCAGAATATGAAGCCATCAAAAACTGTGCGTTAAAATCTAAACAAGATTGGAGTCATCGCTATACTTCCTATCTCCTCGTTCCCGAATATATCAACAACGAACAAAACTCCAAAGAACAAAAAGAATTTGCTCGAAATTTATCAAAACAGCTTAAAGACAAATATAAGTTCGATTTAGCCATGTATGTGGCGCGATCAAACTCGACGACAACTATTTTGAGTGAAAAACGCTCTAACCCCACCCAGTTGGGAGATGATGTCGTTCAACTGATCAAAAAAACCATATCAGCCCAGAGAGTCTCCAGCTATACCCAACAAGCAAAACTCTTTCTCCGAGACACTCAAAACCTAAATTATGCCGAATTTAAAAAGACCTTACCGCAATATTTAATGCTTTCGGGTAGCGATCAATTCCCCATTAATAAAGTTCGGGAAAAATTGAACAAAAAACTCGATACCCTCTATACCCACTATGAACCCCGGATGATCAATAAAGGCTTAATCATCCGCACCTGTAACCGTCTAATTGAAACCCTGACAACCGAAGATAATAAAACCCCCTCTGCCATTTTTACATTGTTAAATTCCCAGGGAAATCCCCTAACCCTGGTGATTATACTTCTAAAAATTGTCTTGATTTGTAGTTCGGCTCGCACCTACTTAGAACTGTGCATCTCCAAACTGATTCAGCAATATCAAGATCACGAAGAAGAACAATGTCAGCGTCTGATTAACTTTCTAGAAGTCTTGAATTTAGTCTTCACAATTTTTACGGAAAACCTCCAGTTTCACCTCGTTAGAGTCAAAGAAGAAGAATCAACAACCCTAATCGCCAACCTCGATTCTTGTCGGCTTTTCTGTCAATCTAAAGGGCTGGATTTGCGAGGAACCAATCTTAAAGGTGTTAACCTCAGTAGTCTCGAACTGCGGGGTGCCGATCTCAGAGACAGTGATCTCAGCGAAATCTCACTCGTTAAACTAGACTTACGTCTGGCTAACCTTAGCGGTACAAACCTCAGTGGTGCAATTCTTGATCAGTCCCGATTATTAGTCGCAAATCTCACAGAAGCAGACTTAAGCCATGCTAGTCTTGTGGGAACTGACCTACGACGGGCTGATTTAAACAAGACTAATCTCACTAACGCTAATCTTACAAAAGCGACCCTAGATTTGGCAAATCTCCGACAAGCTAAATTAACTCACGCTAATCTCGTCAATGCTAGCTTAAATGCTGCTGACCTGAGTTATGCTGACTTGTGCGGTGCCGATTTGCAAAATGTTAATTTCAGGGGAGCCAATTTAACCGGAGTTAACCTCAGTTACGCCAACCTCAAAGGTGCTAACCTCCAAGATGCCAACTTGACAGGTGCTAACCTCAGTGGCGTTAACCTCTCGAATACCCATTTACGTCAAGCCAATTTTCAGCAAGCCAATTTAGAAGCCGCAAATCTTTCTCGGGTTGATTTAACTCAAGCCAATCTCAGCGGCGCTAACTTGAGAAACGCCAATCTCAGCGAAGCCAACTTGAGAAACGCCAATCTCAGCGAGGCTAATTTGAATTTTGCCATTTTACGTCAGGTTAACTTCACCCGAGCCGTAATGACGGGCGCGCAAATTTGCCATGCAGATTTAACACGGTCTAAACTGATTGAAGTTGATCTGAGTAATGCTAATCTCACTTATGCTCAAATTCGCCATGCCAATCTCAGCAAGGCGAAACTGTTCAAAACCAATCTGCTGGGCGCTAACTTGTTCGGGAGTAACGTGACTGATGCGATCGTTAAAGGGGCTAAGTTTGGCAACAATTCGGGGCTGTCGGATGATGTTCTTCGGTATTTAAAATTGAGACAGTAGGAAATCTAAAAAGAGACGCTCTTGAGAACGTCTCTTCTATTGTCAAGCTATTAGGGTTAACTAGATCAGCTTAATCAAACGAAACGCAAACAGAAACCCAAAGGCAACCGCTAAAGCAGCGACGTAAATTCCGGCATAAGCGATCACTGCACCTACAGTCATTCTTTTGACTCCATAAAACATCATCATACCTATTGAAACATGAGGTGAGCTAGAATACATCTGTGCTGGGGCAAATTGATGAGGGAGACACAATGGAATCTGTGATTCGGGTGAATTTAGAACAACTTTCCTACGATATTGCGATCGCGCCGGGAAGTTTAGAGAAGTTGGGAGAATTGATCACGCCTCTCAAATTAGGTCAAAAGGTTTTGATTGTGTCAAACCCCGAGATCTTTCACCATTATGGACAACAGGTGATCACCGCTTTGGAAAGCTTCGGCTTTGAGATCGCTTGTAGCACCCTTCCGGCGGGGGAACAATACAAAACCCTAGAAACCCTGCAAAAGATCTATGATATCGCCTTAGAACACCGCCTCGAACGATCTTCAACGATGATTGCTTTAGGTGGGGGTATCATTGGGGATATGACGGGGTTTGCTGCGGCGACGTGGTTACGGGGGATTAATGTTGTTCAAGTTCCGACAACACTGTTGGCGATGGTGGATGCGTCTATCGGCGGGAAAACCGGGGTTAATCATCCTCAAGGGAAAAATTTAATTGGGGCGTTTCATCAACCTCGAAAGGTGATTATTGATCCGCTTGTCTTAAAGACATTACCGGAACGAGAATTTAGGGCGGGAATGGCGGAAGTGATTAAATATGGGGTGATTTGGGATGCTGAATTGTTTACCCATTTAGAACAAGCCCAACGCCTCGATCAAATGCAGTTTATTGACGTTTCATTATTACAAGAAATTCTCCAACGCTCTTGTCAAAGTAAAGCTGAAGTTGTCAGTAAAGATGAAAAAGAGTTAGGACTCAGGGCAATTTTAAACTATGGTCATACGATTGGTCATGCGGTAGAAAGTTTAACGGGATATACAACCGTTTTGCATGGGGAAGCCGTCGGAATTGGCATGGTTGCCGCGAGTAGAATTGCAGTAAAATTAGGGCTTTGGGATGAAGATTGCGATCGCCGTCAATGGGCGTTAATTCAAAAAGCAGGTTTACCGACAACCTTACCCACCGGAATTAATATTGATGAAATCTTAGCCTCGTTGCAACTGGATAAAAAGGTAGAAAATAAAAAAGTGCGGTTTATTTTACCGACAGAAATTGGTGTTGTGACGATTACCGATCAAGTTTCATCTGAGGTGATTCGAGAGGTTTTGCAAGGAATGTTTTAAAATTTGGCTTGATTACTAAATATTTGTTAAGCTGATAACACTATAGCAATTATATGGTATTATTAATGCTCAGGCAAAGATTAAATTACATGAAACAGCTTTCCTTATTTCCAGAAGAACAAGATCAGGTTGGCACTGATAGCTTAGATACATCCGCTTGGGGAACATTTAAAGATAGCTTAAAAGCTCCTATTCATAGCTGGTTTACCTACCCAGCCGGTTTTTCATATAAAGCTGTTGAATTCAGCATTAAGCAATGTACAATTCAACCCTTAGAAGTTATATATGATCCCTTTATGGGTTCTGGTACAACTAATGTCGTTGCTAAAAAGTTTGGTGTTAGTTCCTATGGATGTGATGCTCATCCTTTTGTTTTTAGAATAGCACAAGCTAAATTAAACTGGGATTTGGAAATAAAAGAAGTTACAAAAGCGATTAAACAACTTTTTTTATTAATTGATGAAAACAAAGAAAAAATTAAAGACACAACAATTTTAGACGAAATTTTTCCAGAATTAGTTATAAAATGCTATCATAAAAGTAGCTTGTTTGATTTATTGTTAATTCGAGATTCATTGTTAAATTCTGATATAAGCTCTGAAATCAAAGAATTTTTACTGGTATCTTTAACTCATGTACTCAGACAGGTTTCCACTGCTGCAACAGGTTGGCCTTATATCGCTCCTAGTAAAATCAAAGTAACATCTCAGAATAAAGATGTGTTTTCAGAATTTAAAATCAATAGCTTTAAAATGGTTAAAGATATAGAAATAATGCTAAGAGAAGTTGATAAAAACTTTCTTTTGTCTGAACATCATTTGTTGAATATAGATTCCAAAAACACTGAACGCTTTATTCAAGGAAATAGTATAGATCACATATTTACTTCGCCTCCTTATTTAAACAACTATGACTATGCAGATAGAACCCGATTAGAAATGTATTTTTGGGGTGATGCCAAAAATTGGGCAGATCTAACTCAACAAGTTAGAAGAAAATTAATGACTTCTGCTACTACGCAAACATCTCGGGGAGATTCTCGCTATATTCTTTCACAAGAAATACAAGATCATGCACCTAATATCTACAATTTTCTTGAATCAGCAATAGAAAAACTCGGAACAATCCGTTTAACTAAAGGAGGAAAAAAGAATTATGATTTAGTGGTTGCCGGATACTTTAATGATATTTTTGAAGTTTTAAAAGATTGCTATCGTGTTTTAAAGCCCGGGAAAAAAGCTATTTTTGTATTAGGAGATTCGGCTCCCTATGGAGTCCATATACCTACGGATGAATTGATTGGAGAGTTAGGAGTTGTGGTGGGCTTTTCCAGCTACAAAATTGATATTTTGAGGCAAAGAGGTGACAAGTGGCAAAAGAATCCTCAACGACATACAGAAAAATTAAGAGAATCCATTGTCACCTTGACCAAGGAATAGAAAGCTATGAATAATATGAATATACAAAACCCTGGCAGTGCTTTGGGGGAAGCAATTGGATCTGAACTCGAAAAAGCACTTAATACTTTTCTTGAACAGATTGCAGATCAAGAAGGATATCACTTTATTAGTGAAGGAGCAGGAAACACAAAGCAGGGAAAGCCCAGAAAAATATTAGTGATGTATGATCAATTTGGAACACAGTATAAAATTGATGCTGTTATTGCTAATCATGCAATGCAGCCTATTATACTATTTGAATCTAAGTATCTTCGCTATACCAAACATAATCGGGATAAAGGGAGTTGGATTTGTAATACTCACTCGGCTTTAAGAAGAAGATATTCCAGTATCAGAAGTTCAATTGCTGTATTAGCAGGAAACTGGACAACCACTTCTTTGGCGATGATGACAAGTTATGATATTAATATTTTTATGATACCCTTCCAATTGATCTGTGAATTGCTAAGTCAACACAATATAGAATTTAATTGGAGAGAAAAAGATAGAGAGATAGCTTCTCAAGCTTGGAGTCAATATTGCAGTCTAAGTCCAGATGAAAAAGCTGAAATAGGAGAAGAAATGGTTAGTTCTATCAAAAATAATCTTGAACAGACGGTTTTAAAAATTTTAGATAATGCTCTAACTCGAGAAGTTAATAAAGTATCTGTTGAAATCCATTCAAATCTAGGTGAGATAAAAAGATATGAATTTTCCGAGGTTACTAATGCTATCTCCTTTTTAAACATGGATGACTTAACTGAAGCTTTTCTCTCCACTGATTCTATCAGCTTGTTTGATCCTCCTCCTAATTTAAACGCTGGATGAGAAAAAATCAGCATTATCTAACTAAATTAATGACTCAAAAAAATCAAGTTTTTCTCTGAACAAAACTCGGTTGATTTTACCGAAAGAAATTGGTGTTGTGACGATTACCGATCAAGTTTCATCTGAGGTGATTCGAGAGGTTTTGCAAGGAATGTTTTAAAACTTTTTGAGTTGATCGCTGAGGTGTTCTCCTGAAAACAAGTCAATTCCTAATGCTGATTTTATCAAATAAAGGAACAAAAAAATAAACGCACTAATCAGCAAGTTAATCGCAATTAATAATAAAGTTGCAGCGATCAGATTTCCGATCCGAGTGATTCCTCTAACGGGATATTCACGCTGTCCGCGCCGTCGTTCTTTACCAACCAATAAAACGAGATAAAAACGAGATAAAATCAGATCAACAGTTAACCTCAAGTCTACAATTTTCGGAGAATGTTTGGGAATAGCTTCTTCTAAAATATCTTGAATAGCCGTAATTTGTTCAGAATTAAAACTCGATAAAATATGAGGTTGAATTTTGTTCAGATAATATTCTGGCGTGCGATTCTGATAAGGTACGGAAGTTTGATTTTTGGGTTGAAATTTCGGTTGATTCATTAGATGAAATCGTGATATCAAATACGACAAATAATGCTACACATCTTTCTCCCCATCTCCGGGGCGGGTTTATTTAACTGATTTCTGGGAAAACAGACACTTAGGAAGAACCCGCCCCTACACAAGTTCTGACGACTGAGATCACGACTTCTGACTTGTGAACTCCCCACCTCCCCATTCATCATAGTCACGCAAATATTTAAGTATTTCATATGAAATCCAGGGCGGTTTCATGGATCGGAAAAAAGGGTTGGAGTTGATCGGCGTAAAGATAGCAAAGCTGAGAGTACCCGACATCAGTTCCCGTTGAAAAGCTTTTCAATAGCCTCCCGTGTCGTCATGGCATTAACATCACTGGAAAGCAGATGATGAAGACTCCAACGGACAGTATGCTGATAGCGATCGCCGTTTTTAAAAAGATGCAGTGGAGAAAGCAGTTCTAATTCAATATAATTTTCTAGAGCATCCCCATTGTTATACACTTCTACAGGAAAACCAGCACCGCCTACCGCCCCATCTGGGTATTCGCCATCAGAGCGAGTTGCTTTTTCTATCATAGCCACGCCGTCAAAAACGGCAGCTAGGGCAATAACCGGGCTATCAGCCCCAATCTTATAGCTGTTTTTCGTAGAGACTCCCACAGAGGGACGCACCTGTAATAAAGTCGGTGTAATTTTGACAATGGGTGACTCATTCTTCGGAGGATTGATCCAATGAAAATTTTGTTTATATACACTTTGGGAATTGAGTGGTATAAACATAGCATCTGGGGGTTGAAGTTGAGTAACGTTCCAAATCGATAGAAGCAACGGTTCTCCCTTGACTTTTTCCACAGTTTGCGCGATCGCAAAATCCCCATTATCCTCAAACCAAAACTCACGCACCACCCGCGCACCAAAGCCTTTTGCTACTTCACTGGTCATCTGTAAGTGATTATTGGCTAGAATCTTTGCGGTGTGGGCGTTACCATCCCAAGCCTGCTCGGGAGGCCATTTCCGCCCGGCGATCGCCGGCCACCATAGCTGAGGTGCGGGCCAAGTTTTATCGCCGCCCCAGTTTTTCCATTGATTTTTACCGTAGGTTTTCCGGGGTGAATTCCACAACAAGTTAGAACCCCCCACAAAACCATAACCCATAACTCGCCCAATTTCCGGGACGATAACCGCCTCAGTGCGACCATCGCTGAGGCGAAGGCCGCTACGCCCATTGTAAACTGTAGGTGTAATCGTGCCGACAGCAGTAGATATTTCCGACTGTTGTTGGCTTTGATAGTTGCCAGACTCCGGTGAGGGGACAATTTTTCTAACCTTCCCATCTTGTTTGGATGTTACATAGAGTTCTCCGGCTTCGTCTATCCCAAATCGGACGTCGGTTCGGTTTTGACCCACCATTTCCAGAAACGAGCGTTCTTTTTCTCCTTCAAAGAGTCTGAGTTCTTTAATCGTCGCCTGTTTCCCCTCAACCAGTTCATCGACAGGAACGTGGAAAAATCGCCCGTCACTGCCAAAGTCTGCAAAAATATACTGACCCACCAATTCAGGAATGGCGCTTCCCCGGTAAACAAAACCTCCTGTAATTGCAATTCCATAAAACTCAGTCAGCCCGGGCGGTCTATCATGGTCATATTGGGCAACGGGGTAGATGTAATTAAAATCGGCATCATTTTCGGGTAATTCATAAACGACATTTTCGTTATTTTGATCGACAACCCAAGTCCCTTCACGCTCTCCCCAACCGTAATTGCCGCCTTTTTTCCCGAGATTTACTTCTTCGATAAAAGTTTGACCCGTATCGACGATTAACATCTTACCTTCGCCACCGGTATCCCAGCTAAAACGATGAGGATTACGCAATCCATAGGCCCAGATTTCCCCCAGTGTTTTCGGGTTGTTATCGTTTACAAATGGATGATCATCAGGAATGCCATATTTGCCATTGGCGCTATTATTTCCAAAGGGATCGATGCGTAGAATTTTTCCTAAGGGTGTACTCAAATCCTGTCCATTATCGAGGGGGTCTGTTTTGCTCACCGGAAAACCGTCACTACCGCCATCGGCTACGGCGATGTAAAGCATTCCATAATCGGCTTCACCGGGTTTGGCGTTGGGATTAAAGGCCAATTGTCCTGTATTGTGATCGGCGTAGGGTTCTTCGATGCCAAGGATTTCTCGCACTGTTCCAGAAAATGTATTAGCCGAAGGGTTTGTCGTTTTCCACTCCCGAATGACGTCATGGTGAGAACTTTCTACCCTCTCACCTTTGCTATTAATAATGGGTTTAGAAACCGGAAAATCCGGTGTTCCAGTGTGTTTATCTTCGCTGGTAACAGTATAAAAAATTCCATTTTTAGCAAATTCTGGGTGAAAGGCAAAATAGGAAAATCCTTGCTGTCCCGATTGGTCGTGAAACCCTTGACCGACTAAACTTTTAACATCCATGTAAACGGTGGCAGTACGGTCAACAATCACATAGAGTTTGCCGCGCATATCATTAACAAATAACCGTCCGCTACCGTCGCCAGGGGAAAGAAGCAGATTCAATCGAGCCGCCTTGTTCTTATTTTTCTCACTCCCGCTATCAGGAATCTTTACTACTTCTTCTAATCCGATAGAGAGTTTTGACTTTTCAATCGGTTCGGGAATTGGATTTTGGGTAATCTGAGCCTCGGAAATACTAGCAAATGCGATCGCCGCAAAAAAAACACTACAAATCCAATAAAGAAAGCTAGATTTCTTAATCAGGCTTGACTTTTTCATAGGGCAGATTTTGTCATTTTCTACGGCTTCAAAAATTTGAGGGGCGAACTCAATGATAGTTCTCATTTTTGAGTGACAACTTGCCCTGAATATTTCGTTTCATCTAATTGAGGGAAGTTTAAACTTTTTTTTCTGTATTTAGATATAGCTAATTTTGGGGGGAGAAGACAACAGATTTTATCTGTTTTTAATAAATCTTTAAACTTTTCCTAAAAACCGGGACTATTTGTGCAGATGTAAAATGGCGTACAGGGTCAATCATCCACCGCTCATCCATTAACTCGGCCTTTTCTCGGGCGAATTTGGGGAGATTGACTAGGGAAAAGAGAGTTGAAAAACCATCCATCCCAGGCTTAAAGCTGTTCCCGTTACAGCAACTAAACTCAAACAAGCTTGTCTTTCATTCCAACCCATTGTCTGTAACTTTTGACGAGTCCAAGCCAGAAAAACGATCAATAAAATGGCAAAAAACCAAAATACCATCATAATAATAGCCCACAAAGGAGCATTTTTGTAGGGAAGATAACCCCCTAAAAATAGCGGCCAAGTTTTTCGCAAAACGGCTGTAAAGACAACCATTAACACCCAAGCATTCGCCAGTAAAATCGCTTCTGTTCCTGATAAAGCTAAATGGAAGGTAACAGCTAATGTTCCCAACCAAACGAAGCGATTTGCCCCAAACGCCGTTAATAGCCAGCCCAAAAGAGTATAGCCCAATAATAACGCGAAGAAATAAAACCAGACCGTTTTAGGAATTATGAATAATTGTTTCACTCGGAGCAACTCAAAAAAATCAATCATTGATTAAGCTTTGTTTAAGAGTTTAACTTAAATTAAAATAAGTTTAACATCAGGTTAATTTTACCAGCTCAGGTACGCAGAGACAAGCATTGACCGGAGAAGTTTAAAAAATTTAAACACTATAAAAATACTCTCAAAAACTTTGATATAGTTACGCTATCTTTCTAGAAATTTCTATTTTAAAGTTGAGGTTCAAAACATGATCACTGTAAATTCAGCTTGGCAACGAACCCTAACCGCTTCAGTTGCAGTTGTCGCCCTTTCATTCGGTACAATTGGCCAAGCCGTCGCCGTTTCTCTCAAAGGCGCAGGCGCATCTTTTCCCGCACCCTTGTACAAACGTTATTTTGAGGAATTTAAAAAAAGTACAGGGATTACCGTCAGTTATGATGCAGTCGGAAGCGGCGCCGGAATTGAACAATTTATCGCTAATACCGTTGATTTTGGTGGAACAGATGCCCCTCCGAGTCAGTCCGAGATTGATAAAATGTCAAAAGGAGTCGTGCAAGTTCCCACCGCAGGCGGCGCTGTCGCTGTTGTCTTTAATTTACCGGGTGTCTCTAACTTGAAACTCCCTCGATCTGCGGTAGCCGAAATCTTCATGGGAAAAATCACCCAATGGAATGACCCCAAAATCGCCAAAGCCAATCCGGGAGTGAATTTGCCAAATTTACCGATTAAGCCCGTTGTGCGCGAAGATGGGAGCGGTACGACCTATATTTTTACTCGCCACCTCAGCGCAACCAGTCCCCTATTTCAAAAAACGGTTAACGTCTCTCAGCTCCCGAACTGGCCAGGAAGCCCCCTCAAAGGCCCTCAAAATGCCGGAGTTGC
Source organism: Limnoraphis robusta CS-951 (assembly GCF_000972705.2). Next base: position 26,421 of record NZ_LATL02000307.1, read on the forward strand.
CAACCAAGTCAAACAAACTCAAGGGGCGATTGGTTATGTTCAGGATACTTTCGCCCGTCAAAATAATCTTCCAACCGCTCAACTGGAAAATTTAGCAGGTCAGTTTGTCGCACCGACTTTTGAAGAAACAACCAAAGCTTTGCAAAGTGTACGGTTTTTGAACGATTTTCGCGCCTCTAACCTTCAAGACCCAGAACAAGGTTATCCAATTGTCGGGATTACTTGGATATTGGTTAAGCAAAATTATGATAGCCCAGACAAAGCAAATGCGGTCAAAAATATGGTTAATTGGGTAATGAGCGAAGGTCAAGGCTTAAATCAAAGCTTAGAATATACTCGCATTCCTCAACCTGTAGCCACCAGTGTTGTTGAGATGATACAACAAAAAGTTGTTGCCGCGAATTAGTAGGTGAATTAATCTCTCAGTTTGAATGCTTCATCCTGGGCAACTTCTTGATTTCGACGATAAAGAGCGGCTCGATTTTGAGCGGTAGCATAGCGGGAAAATTCAGGGGAAACTGCTTCCATTAACTCTGCGGCTTTCTGCCATTTCTCGGCAATTTCTGACCATTCTTGAGCGGTTTGAGCCACTTCTCCTGCTGTTACCGCTTCTTGAGCGAGTCGAACCGCTTGGGCAAATATTTCTGAGTTCGAGAGTGAGTTTTCAGGAACAGGTGAAGGTGTAGCAACAGGAGTAGGTGGGGTTTGTACGGGGTTTGAGGTTTGGGTATTGAGCCATTGATAAATAGCAAAACCCACCAATAATGCAGCAATACTCACAACCATTCCGCCGACTAAGCCTCGGTTAAATTGTTGATTTTGTTGAATATTATCTGTAGAATTTTGTCTGGGAACAGTCCAAGTCTGGCTGTACAGTTGACAGTCTTGAATCATTCCCATGAGTTGTTGCCCAAGGGAAGGCTTTTTGAGGATAATATCTTCGTACCACAACAGTTGACGATTCGGGTTGCGGTTAATCTCTTCAAACCACAGGAGTTGTTGTGCTTGAAGAATGCGGCTATTAATTCGGACTCGACGAATATAACGGGGTGAAATCGATTCTAAAATTGCTCGGACTCTGGTTATAATGATCGAGGGTTCGAGTTGTTCCGGTCGTGGAGCTTCACACAACAGTTGCAAAACTCCATCTACAAAAATAGCTCGGGTTTGAATTCCCATTTCACTTAATTGCTGCTTAAGAATTTGAATAATCGCAACAATATTTTGGGGGTGAGCTTGTTTAGTAATATCATCAGTTAAATTAGACATTTTCGTTGGTCATTACTCACAAACGAGGAGTTGAACAAGATGATCTTATCGTTTTGATAGACTGTTCGGTAGGAAACATTACACTAGAATAATATTAGCGAATCAGAGAATTTAAGGCAATTCACCTAGCTATGAAAATTTTATTGGTGGAAGACGAACCCGATTTAGGAGAAGCGATTAAACGAACCTTGACTCAAAACAGTTATATTGTTGACTGGGTAATGAATGGTGAACAAGCCTGGGATTATCTCGAAAGTCAATGGACGGATTATACTTTGACCATCTTTGATTGGTTACTCCCTGGACTGTCTGGACTGAAACTTTGTCAGAAATTGCGACAACAAGGCTGTTCAATTCCCATTTTGATGCTCACCGCCAAAGATACAGAAGCCGATAAAATTTTAGGGTTAGATGCGGGAGCTGATGATTATCTCGTAAAACCCTTTGGAATGGGGGAGTTACTCGCCAGATTGAGAGCATTATTACGGCGATCGCCTCAGTTTCAATCTGAACAATTAAAACTCGGAAATCTTATTCTTGATTATCGCCTATTTACCCTATCTTGTCAACAGCTTAATGGTGAATTTCAAACCCTCGCCCTAACGAATAAAGAATTTCAACTGCTTGATCATTTTATGCGACATCCTCAACAAATTATAACGCGCGATCGCCTGTTAAATCAACTCTGGGAAGTGGGATCGGAACCCGAAAGTAATGTTGTCGCCGCTCAAATTCGCTTACTTCGCCGCAAGCTTGCAGAAATTGGATGTGATGATTATATTGAAACCGTTTATGGACTTGGATATCGTTTTTCACTCCCTAAAACATGAACCAAAATCAACTCTTTCAACAAACTCGCTGGCGAATTGCCAGTTGGTATGCGGGAGTCATGGGAATTATTTTAAGTTTATCTGGTTTTGGCGTTTATGAAGCGATTTTTCATGCTCATCAAATCACCGTTGAGCGAGAAATTGCTGCCGTCGCTGGAACGTTACATGATAGCCTGGAAACTGTTTTGAAAGCCCCTGAACAATTTGAGCCGGATGTTTGGCGAATATTACCCGAGTTATGTGTAATAGAAGCTGAAATTGATTGTACCAAAAATAATCAAAATCAGCTTTCTCCCCTAAATTCTCATTCTTCTCCTCTCCATCAATATAAAATTATCAGTGGTAATTCTTACTCGGTTCGCCTGTTTAATACGGCGGGAAACTTAGTCGCTGTATCGGGTTCACAATTTCCCATATTACCGTTAAAATCGACTTCAGAACCTTGGCAAACTTTAGAAGATAATCCAGGCAATCGTTACTTATTTTATTCTACTCCACTCCATACTCGCAATAATCAAATCTGGGGGATGTTAGAATTAGGGCGATCGCTACAAGATTTTGATGAATATTTAACGAACGTTCGTTTAATTATGGGGTTAGGGTTGCCTTTAACTCTTATAGGTGTTGCAGTTGCCAGTTGGAAATTAGCCGGAATTGCCATGCAGCCTATCTATCAATCTTACCAACAAATTCAACAATTTACAGCCGATGCTGCCCATGAATTACGCACCCCTTTAGCCGCCATTCGAGCCACAGTAGAATCGACTTTAAATCTGCAACCTTTGAGTCAAAATCAAGCCCGAGAAACCTTAGAAGTGATTGAACGACAAAATCATCGTCTTTCTCAATTGGTTCAGGATTTATTATGGCTGTCTCGCCTGGAACAAAAAACAATATTATCCTCTCAAAATCTCTGTTGTCTTAATGATTTAATCAGCGATACCTCAGAAGAACTCGCCGCCTTAGCAATTGAATTTAAAGTGACACTGCAAACCCAAAATCGGGTTAAAAAATCAGTTTATGTTCAGGGAAACGAAGCTCAACTTTATCGAGTGATTTTTAATTTAGCTACCAATGGAATACAATATACATTACCCGGTGGCAAAGTTACAATTATTTTAGATAATAGTTTGCATTATGGAATTATTCAAGTTCAAGATACAGGAATCGGCATTCCTCAAGAAGAACAAAGCAAAATTTTTGACCGATTTTATCGCATAAATAGCGATCGCTCTCGGAGTACAGGAGGATCAGGATTAGGACTCGCCATTGTTCGAGCAATTATTCACGCTCATCAGGGTACAATAGAAGTAGAAAGTGACAAAGGAAAAGGAAGTATTTTTACCGTTAAATTACCTTTAAAAAATTGATATTTACCTTGTAGGGGCGGGTTCCTCATTGATGTATGTGACTTACAAAAAACCTCAATAAACCCGCCCCGTCTGCGGGTTCCCCATTCATGTATGTGAGTTACAAAAAACCTCAATAAACCCGCCCCGAAAAAATGGGGTAGAAACCGGGTTTCTGGTTTGTACCTCATACGAGCGCACACCGCTATATATAAAATCGAAAAAAGGGAACGGCGAAGAAAGGGGCGGGTTTATATAATTTATTGATGGGAAACATACATTTGTTCGGAACCCGCCCCTACAAAGGGTTTATATAATTTATTGACGGGAAATATATATTTGTACAGAAAATATAAATTTCATCCTCATTTCATTTTTCTGTGCAATACTCAAGCTATATTTTTAAATTCTGCCAGTGTCAGCATTGCCAAAGCAGATTTTACTGTTAATATTTTACCCTTATGAGCTAGACAGATATTATGAACCAGCCCTTTTATCTCCTATCATTTTTGAAATCTTCTGGAGTGCTTCTCAGCCTGATTTTCTTGATGAGTCCGATACCTGTTTTCGCACACGCTGGACATGGAGATGAATTTCATAGTGAGTCTGAAGCGACTACGCCCAGTGGAATTACAGTGGATGCTCAAACCCTTCAACGTTTAGGAATTCGCATCGAACCTGTAACACGAGACTTTATGAATATCGGGATAAAAACCACAGGACAAATCGAAACTTTACCCCGAAAAACGGTTGAAATCACCTCCCCCTTAGCCGGAAAAGTGATTGAATTATTAGTTGAACCCGGAGATACCGTTTCTCAAGGACAAGTCGTTGCTGTATTATCCAGTCCAGAGTTAGTTTCATTGCGAGTTGAAGCCCAACAAAATCAAGGCGAAGCCGAAGCCCACCTCAAACAAGCTGAAGCTAATTTAGAACTCGCCCAACAAAATTATCAACGTCAAAAAAATATCGCCGCCGCCGAAATTGAACAAGCAAATGAGCAATTAAAAGCGGCTCAACTGCGCTACGAACGAGATAAAGCCATTGTTGAAAGAGGTGCAGTTGTTGGAGTCACGCGAGAAAATTATCAGCGTCAAATTGAAATCGCTAAAGCCGAAATTGAACAAGCAGAAACTACTTTAGAAGTCGCCTTAGAAAACTATCAACGAGATGAAGAATTAACGAATGCGGGTGCTTTACCCAGACGTAATTTTTTAGAGTCAAAAGAACGGTTAGCCAACGCAAAAACTGATCTCGCTCGCGCTCAAAGTCGTCGGGATGTTTTGAGTGCAGATACCGAAGTTAAACAAGCAGAAATAGACTTACCTGTGCGTGACTTGCGGGAGTCAGAAACGTTACTCGCCGAAGCGGAAGCGCAATTAATTCGAGCGAACCAAAAACGAGAAGTTTTGGAAGCTGAAGCCGAACTTAAACGCGCCGCAGCCGAACTTGAAGCCGCAAAATCTAATCTAAATTTGAGCAAAACGACCTATGAAACTAGACTTCAACAGTTAGGAACAGGCGGAAATACTGAAGGAAAAGTCATCATTACTGCTCCTATTTCGGGAGTTGTTAGTCATCGCGAAATTACCTTAGGTCAATCGGTTGATGATGCAGGTTTACCGTTAATGAAAATTCAAGATAATAGTCAGGTTTGGGCAACTGCAAATCTTTATGAAAAAGATATCGCTCAAGTGCGTTTAGGGCAGAACGTCAGGCTGAAAGTAGCCAGTTTACCCGATCAAGTTTTTCAGGGACGTGTGGCTCAAATTTCGCCGTTTGTTGAGGGAGAAACACGGGTGATTTCAGTCCGCGCAGAACTCGAAAATAAAGACAATTTGCTCAAACCTGGAATGTTTGCTGAGTTGGAATTAATGACAGAAAAAACAGCAAATTCTGTAATCTCGATTCCTGAAAATGCGATTGTAGAAGCCAACGGAAAAGCCTTGGTTTATGTACAAAATGGTCAAGATTTTACACCCGTAGAAGTAACAGTCGGACAGCAATTTGCCAACCAAGTTGAGATTACCCAGGGTTTATTTGAAGGCGATAAAATCGTTACCGAAGGATCAATTCAGCTCTATGCCCAATCATTGCGGGGAGGAACTAAAACCGCAGAAAAACAGGAGGATGAAACTCATAGCAGCACCCCAGTTAAACCCCAACTTATGGGAATAGAAATGCCTCAAACAGTACCCGGATGGTTAGTGTTTCCGGCGTTTGGGTTAATTGCTTCAACGGCATTTTGGTTGGGGCGGCGCAGTCAAAACTCATCAGAAAAACAGACAGAAGTTTCAGGAGAAGTTATTGATTCTCTGGTGAATTTAGATTAAGTAATGATGAGATTTCTGATACTTGACTTATGCTAGATAATATTTTAAAATGGTCAATAACTCAACGTTGGTTAGTCGTTATTGGTGCAATTATTGTTACCATTTGGGGCATTCATACCGTTTCTAATATGCCTTTAGATGTGTTTCCCAACTTTGCACCCCCGCAAGTAGAAATACAAACCGAAGCACCAGGATTAGCGCCGGAAGAAGTCGAATCTTTGGTGACTTTACCAATAGAAAGTGCAGTCAATGGAACACCCGGTTTAGAAACAGTTCGTTCCGCTTCTGCGGTGGGACTTTCAGTGGTAAAAGTGACTTTTAATTGGGGAACCGATATTTATCTCGCTCGACAACTGATTACTGAACGTTTACAACAAGCCGCAGAAAAATTACCTGACAGTGCAGAAACGCCTCAAATTTCTCCCATTTCTTCACCCATTGGCACGATTATTCAATATGCTTTTACCGTCGAACCCGGTGGAAAAACAACCTTAATGGATGTGCGACGGTTAGTAGATAGAGACATTACAAACCGTTTATTAGCCGTTCCTGGTGTGACTCAAGTGATTGCTTACGGGGGAGATGTTCGGGAATATCAAGTATTAGTTAATCCGGCAAAACTACAAGCCTTTGACGTTTCTTTAGAAGACGTGACAACCGCAGCAGAAGCCGCCAATACCAACGCAGCCGGAGGCTTTTTAATTAGTCCCGATAAAGAGTTAATAATTCGGGGAATTGGACGAATAGAATCAATTCAAGATTTAGAACAATCTGTGATAACGGCTCGTCAGGGTACACCTGTTTTATTGCGGGATGTTGCTGATGTCAAAATAGGCGAAGCTTTGAAGCGGGGAGATGGTAGTTTAAACGGAGAAAGAGCAGTTGTTGTCATGGTGAATAAACAGCCTTTAGCAGACACTCCAAGCGTTACAAAAGCGGTAGAATTGGCAATGGAAGAAGTACAAGCCAGCTTACCCTCTGACGTGAGAGTAACGGTTACTTTTCGTCAATCAGACTTCATTGATGCGTCGATAGAAAATGTTAGAGATTCCCTGCGAGATGGGATTATTATTGTTTCAATTATTTTGCTCTTATTTTTAATGAACTGGCGAACGGCTATCATTACCTTAAGCGCAATTCCCCTGTCTTTATTAATCGGATTAATGATTATGAATTTATTGGGTCAGGGGATTAATACCATGACATTAGGCGGGTTAGCGGTTGCCATTGGTTCCGTCGTCGATGACTCCATTGTTGATATGGAGAACTGTTATCGAGGCTTGCGAAAAAATCAACAATTAGCAAACCCTAAACATCCCTTTCAAGTCGTTTATGATACGTCAGTTGAAGTTCGAGTTAGTGTAATATTTTCAACCGTTATTATTGGGGTTGTGTTTGCGCCTATTTTTACTTTAACAGGCGTAGAAGGCAGAATTTTTGCACCGATGGGAGTCGCTTATTTAATTTCGATTTTTGCTTCTACTTTTGTTGCGTTAACCCTTTCTCCTGCTTTGTGTGCGTTCTTACTGGCTTCCCAACAACTCCCCGAAGATGATACTTGGATTTCTCGATTTTCTCAAAAACTTTATCAACCGTTATTAAAGTTTTCCATCAATTTTCCTAAAGTGATTATTTTCACAGCAATTGCTGCTTTTGTTGCGTCCTTAGCTATCTTTCCTGCACTCGGACGAGTGTTTTTACCAGAGTTTCAAGAACGCTCTTTAGTGAATGCAATGGTACTCTATCCGGGTGTTTCTTTAGAAATGACAAATCGAGCGGGTTTAGCCATTCAAGATGCACTAATAGATGACCCTCATTTTGACTTAATTCAACTGCGTTCAGGACGAGCGCCCGGAGATGCAGATGCCGGAGGCGTAACGTTAGGACATTTAGATGTAGAACTCAGTGATTTAGGACTAAAAAATCGGGAAGAAAGTATAGAAATACTGCGAGAAGAATTTGCAAAATTACCTGGAGTTGCCCCCAGTATTGGCGGATTTATTTCTCATCGGATGGATGAGGTTTTATCAGGCGTTAGAAGTGCCATCGCCGTGAAAATATTTGGCTCAGATTTGCAAGAACTTCGCAATTTAGGCGCTCAGGTTCGAGATGCGATGAGTGAGGTTTCTGGAATTGTTGATTTACAGCTAGAACCACAAGTTCCGATTAAACAAATTCAAATAAAGTTTGACCGTTCCGCAGCCGCTCGATATGGTTTAACCATTGGAAACTTATCAGAAATTGTCGAAACAGCCCTCAATGGTCGTGTGGTTTCACAAGTGTTAGAAAATCAACAATTATTTGATTTAATTGTCTGGTTAAAAGAAGAATATCGCAATAATTTAGACACCATTCGGAATTTATGGGTTGATACCCCAACAGGTTCTAAAATTCCTCTGGCGCAAGTTGCAAATATTAACTATGGAACTGGCCCCAATACCATCAACCGAGAAAATGTTTCCCGTCTAATTGTTGTTTCTGCGAATGTTTCCGGTCGAGATTTAGGCAGCGTTGTCGATGAAATTCAAGAAAAAATCAATCAAGATGTTCATCCTCCAACGGGTTACTTTATTCAATATGGAGGTCAATTTGAATCAGAAGAACGAGCCAGTCAAAACTTACTGGTTTTTGGAAGTTTAGCGTTAATTGTTATTGCTGTTTTAATGTATTTTGCGGTTAAATCTTTTTCTGCAATGGTGATGATTATGCTCAATTTACCTTTAGCCATAACAGGAGGAATATTTTCTGTTGCATTGGGAGGAGGAGTTCTTTCTGTGGCGTCGATGGTTGGCTTTATTACGTTGTTTGGTGTCGCTACTCGGAATGGTTTATTATTGGTTGATAACTACAATCAAAAAATTGCCGAAGGAATCCCCATTAAACAGGTCATTTTTGACGGTTCAACTGAACGTCTAGTAGCAATTTTAATGACCGCTTTTACCTCAGCTTTAGGGATGGTTCCTCTCGCTTTTGGAACGGGAACCGGAAAGGAAATTTTGCAACCGTTAGCTGTCGTTGTATTGGGGGGATTATTTAGTTCAACTCTACTCACTCTATTAGTTGTTCCCGCTTTATATTCTCAATTTGGACGATACTTAATCCCCAAATCAAAAACAAATACAGTCCTGATTCAAGACTTCTCAAACACGGAGGAAACTTCCGTATTCATCAAATAAAATATTATTTTTTAATGTTTTATTCTCAAAAAAAAGCTAAAATAAGTTGGTAAATCTTGAATTATTTCTAGCTTGCAAAACCATTCTAGGAGTTTAAAAAATGAAACGTTTTCTCTCAAAGCTTGTTATTAGCAGTAGCATTGGATTAATTTTTTTAGCTGCTTGTACCCCCAGTCAAACCACTCAAAACACGACTGAAACTTTAGCACCTACTTCCGTAGAAACAGCCCCAACTGAAACTGTAGCAAAAGACCATTCAGCACCCCAAAAAGGGGGTCAAGTTGTAGAAGCAGGCGCTTATCATTTAGAGTTTGTTGCTCTACCTGAATCCGGTGGAACTCACCTTGATTTCTACTTACAAAGTGGTGATACTCATGAAGCGGTTCCCGGTGCAAAAGTCATGGCTCAAGTTCAGTTCCCGAATGGTGAACAGGAAGTCTTAGATTTAGAATATGATGAAGCTGGAAAACATTATGCAGTGTTTTTTCCTGGAGAACAACAAGGAGAATATAAAGTTGCTATCTTAAGTGATATAAACGGTGAAAAAGTGAATGGAAGGTTTAACTTCACACGATGAACTCTAATAACCTCACCCTACCCTTTCCTCAAATATTATCCTGATATAATATTCAGAATTTTCCTCCCCTCACTTTGTAGGAGAGGGGTTGGGGGAGAGGTTATAAAAATCTCCGACTCGGGAAAAACGCTCTGAGGATTTCCTAAAGTCTGGTAATCTGATGATCTCAATTTCATTCTGATTTCATAAAGCCATGTTACTTTAAATATTATCAGTACAGTAAAGTTTAGTCAGAGTGTTTAACATTATGAATCGTTTTTTGATTACTGCTCTTGCGATTCCATCACTGTTTAGCTTGCTCCAAAGTTGTTCACTCAACTTCCCTTCAAAAAATGCTTCTGCTCAAGCTGAACAAACTCATCAAAGTCATCAAAATTATTCTGACAATAACAACACTCAACCTGCTCATTCTACTCAACATTCCGATTCTACAAATCATCAACATCACCAGCAACATTCGACACCGCATTCAGATTCATTGAGTGTCACGAAAGCTCAATTGACAAAACCTGCTGAAATTATTGTTAATCAGCCTCAAACTTTCTTGATAGCAATTCAAGATAAAACTGGAAAACCCATCACAGAATTTGAGACTTTTCAAGAAAAACTAATGCACCTGATTGTTGTCAGTGATGATTTAGAAGTCTTTGATCATCTTCATCCTGAATATCAAGGTGAAGGTGTATTTGAAGCTAAAATCACCTTTCCTAAAGCCGGAAATTATAGCTTAGTCAGTGACTACAAACCCCTTGGAGAAAATGAACAAGTTTCCGTTTTAAATGCTCAAGTTCCTGGAATTCAGCTTTCTTCATCCATTAAAATTGATCAAAATATGATTCAAACGTTAGAAAATACAGAAGTTAGCCTAACGCCTTCCCAAGCTGTGATAAAATCAGGTGAAGATGTTACCTTGAAGTTTAACCTAAAAGATACTAAAACCAATCAACCCATTAATGATTTAAAGCCCTACTTAGGTGAACGAGGTCATTTAGTCATCTTTAAACAATCTGCTCCCTTAACAAAAGCAGATTATATTCATGCTCACGCACTGCAAAATACGCCATCGAATGAAGTTCATTTTATGACAAAATTTCCCCAACCCGGAACTTATAAAGTTTGGGGACAATTCAACCGTGATGGTAAAATTGTTACATCCAGTTTTTGGTTAAAAGTTTCCTGAAATTAAAGCAAAGTTCGCCAGTTTTCATGTCAATTCCTGAAAAAGAGTGATATTTTTTCTTTCATTCCTGGCGAACTTTCACAAAGTGAGATTAACCTAACCTTGTTCCTCACCCTTAACAAACGCTCCCAACTCCTTCGTTATCCTCGCAACTACATTCGGATCATTTGTCGGTTTAGCTTCGACTTCCGCTTCGATAGTCTTGACGACATCTTCCGGTAAATCGAGCAATTTTACCAGCTTTTGATAAGCAGCAGCTTCATCCTCATTAATATTCGGTTCATCAGGAGTCCGAGCGCTCGCTCCAATTACTTCATAACCTAACCGCAACACTAATTCCCGTTCTTCTTGAGTTTTCAACTTCGGAATTAATTCCTCTAACGGAATATTTTGCATCAAATATTCTGTTAATTCTTGTTGAAGTTTCTCTTGTTCAGTTCCTACCGCAAACAAACGACTGAATTCATCAAGCATCAAAGCCACTTCTTCTTGAGCCAGATGTCCATCAGCCCAAGCCATAGCAGTCACAACTCGCAGCAAATTCATCTGACGAGGGGTAATGGGGGGTGGAGGGGGTGCTTGCATTGACATAGCGATAATTGTATGATTTTGAAAGAACAAATCATCTCCACAAAAGCAAATTTAATTTCATGCTTTGCTTCGATATATCACATCATCTCACAACTTATGGTAAGGACATCCCAACCATCCTGAAAAGTTTCTTTGATTTTGCGGAGAGGGATCTTTAACCGAAGCAATTTTGTAACTCGTTGGACGAGGCTCTGCTAATATCACAGAACAAGTTTGCAATTGATCTTGATGAAAAATCGTTAATTCCACCCTATCCCCTGGATTATAGTCTTTCAGGCGATCGCTTAATTGTTGAGCATTCACCCGGAACCCATTTAAGGCTAATAATTCATCTTCGGCGTCAATTCCAGCCAACTGTGCAGGACTTCCCACTTCCACAAATTTGATCACTTCTCGTCCACTATCGGAAGCCACCTGTAAACCCAGAAAAGGAGTGCTATCCGGTTTTTCTACTTTGAGTCGCAAGCCAAAGGGTTCTAAAAATTCATTAAACGGTAATTCTTCGGTTCCGTAAATATATCGCTCAAAAAAGTCCGTTAAATCCGTTTCAGCGACAGATTCAATCACCTGTTTAAGTTGTTCGGGAGTATAGCCAATTTCTAAGCGTCCAAACTCCTCCCACATCCGCCGCATCACATCATCTAAAGAACGACGGTTGCGATGACGTTCACGAATCAATAAATCCAGTAAAAATGATACGACTTGCCCTTTTAAATAATAAGAAATCTGACAATTATCGCTATTAGAATCTCGGCGATAGAGTTTAATCCAAGCATCCCAACTCGATTCACTCAAGGGTTGAACTTGACGTCCGGGTATTATTTGTAAGCGCGAAATATCTTTTGAGAGTTCCTTAAAAAAGGTTTGTACATCAAAAATTCCCGCTCGCCAAGGAATCACAATATCATAATAACTGGTTGTTCCTTCACAAAACCATAGAGACTCCGTATAATTTTCTTGCTCATAATCAAACACTTCCAAGGCTTTCGGACGAATTCGCTTCACGTTCCACAAGTGGAAAAATTCGTGAGCCACTAACTGAATAAAGCGATTATATTTCTCCGTGTCGCGTAAGCCAAACCGAGGGTAATTCAACGAACAACAATCTTTGTGTTCTAAGCCGCCAAAACCTTGACTCGATAAATGCAATAAAAACAAATAGTGATCATAGGGTAAACCGCCAAACAGTTCAGCCTCTTCTGCGATAATTTTTTGAAAATCAGCAATTAAGCGATCAATTTTTCCATTTCCCTCGCCCCAAATAGCGAGTTTATGGGATTTTTCACAAGCTTTAAACTCATAAATTTGATGATTGCCAATTTCAAACGGACTATCAACCAGTGTGTCAAAATCAGCCGCTTGAAAGGTATTGACTTGATCTAAAACTGGGGGTAAAATAGTTGTGACTTCCCAATTTTCTGGCGGCACAATTGTCACCCAAATCGAATGGTTTTCCCAACCGGGAATATACAGAAAAAGAGCCGCACCATTAAAATAGCCATGCGTTTTATCTAAGTGATTCGTGCGAACTGATAATTCGTTCGCAAAAATGCGATATTCAATCAACAGTTCACGAACGTTATTAACATCAACTTGCCAATGATTTTTACTAACTTTTTGCCAAGTTCGACGTTCTCCAAGCTGATCATAGACTTGAAAATCTTGCAGGTGTCGGCTATATTCTCGAACCAAATAAGAACCGGGTGTCCATACAGGCATTTTTAAATCAAGAACCCCAGATTTCGCTAAGTTCCTCAACTCCTGATCTACCCGGATACTCAATCTGACTTCAAACAGATGAGATTGGGGTTGAGACATAGCCACCCAATATTGCAGGGTAGGCATTTGTTCAGATTGGAGGCGGGGACGAGATTGAGTTGCTTCTGTCATTTAACTTTGAGTTCTGGATGGACAATTCAGTTCAAAAACGGCTTAAAAATCCTATGGATTTCTCGACTTCAGTTCAGTTTGAAATTCCAATAGTCTCACGTTTAAACTAACTACTGACTGGCGAGATGATTTAAGTGTTTGAGGTTAATCAAGTGCATCGTCTGATTTTCTTCATCAATTTCTATCCAACCTTTACTGTTCAATTTTTCCATAATTTTGCAAGTTTCTTGCAAGCTAATATCCGTCACATCTGCTAAATCTTGGTAAGGAATATTAAAGATATCCGCCCGTTTTTCAGTCAGTTGACCATAATTTTCAGCCAGTTCCACTAAAGTATTTGCTAACTTCACAGCCGGAGGACGATGACGGATCTGATAACGTTGATTGGTTTGACGGAGACGGCGTACCATCAACTGCAACATCCGATGGTGCAACTGTGGATCTTTGAACAAGGTTTGAATAAATCGTTGAGCAGAAACGCTGATCAACCGAACTGGAGAGAGGGCGATCACATCGTTAGAGCGAGGCGATTCATCTAAAATTGCCATTTCTCCAAAAAAGTCACCCCGGCCTAAAATTGCTAATGTCACCACATTATCCCCCGACAATCGTCGGACTTTCACCCATCCGGAGACGATAAAATAAACCGCGTTTCCCCAGGCATCCTCCATTACGACCGCACGATTGTCCGGATAATCGTGTTTGACCGCAACGGACAGGAGCCATTCTAATGTCTCTGGATTTGCCCCTTTAAATAAGGGAAAAAGCTCACTGAAAGCTTCAGTCTGCATGGAACTCGCTACAGTTGGAGATTAATCTAACTTGACACACGTTCGGCGTTAACCGCAAGGGGTCTGAGGGTATATTGTCAATTGCATTTCAAAGACATCCTGCTGCGCTAGACAAGCTAGCCCCTTGAACCTAAAGGCTTTGATTGCCTAGACTTGCTGATCCTGCCAGGTGGCAGTGATCACCAAAAGCCAGAGTGTTGTTCACGATGGCCCTATGGGATCGTCAGAAGCACTCAGGAATAAGCTACTCAATTATATCAGTTTCCCGATTTCCATACTCAAAAGACTATACAGGGAATAAGGGACAGGGAACAGGGGACAGTTTTTCAGTCACCAGTGACGGGTCACTATTCAAAAGAGGGTCAAGATTTCCTTCCCGATGTCAACCTTTCCCTTTATACTATTAACTAACTTGTATTCTGGGCTTCACACTCTGATCACTCAGTTTTTTCAGTCTGTTGTCTAAATTCGATTCCCACCGCTCAAGGCTGATCCAATCATTCTCTTGGAACTCAAATCAACAGTTGGTAGAAATAAACACATCTTTGAGCTGGCTCTAAATGCAAAAATTGCTTAAAGCTTCTTCAATTTAACAACAGACCTACCGACAACGTAAACTGAGGAATATCGCCAGTCAGCAGAACTCACAAAGATCGACTGATTCTCCAAGTCCTGCTGTTCACTGCATTTTAAAGATAATTTTAAACTTAAGGTCTTTTTGGTAAAGGTCTATGAAATCTGCATCTCCAGGCAATCCCAAAGAGCAAACAGTCTCGACTACCATTGATGTCATTGGTGAATCGGATAGCCCAAAAAGTTATCATTCTCATCGGGAAGTCACATCATCTACAACTCCAGACCCCAAACCTTCCAGTCAATCTACAACGAATGGAAGTGGAAGCGCCATTGTTCCGTCAAACAATAACGGCAACTTTTCCTCCTTGTTGGCCCCTTTAACCAAAGATACCTTTGTTGAAGTTGTCAAAGACGTTGAAGAAAAGCTCAAAACCGTCAATGAAACCCTCTCCATCCTCGATAACTTACTGGACTCCCAAGGCTTTGAGGCTATCCTCAATCAAATGCTCTGTTCGATCACCCTGAAAACCGGAGAACTCCTCAGCGCCGATCGGACAACCATCTGGTTACTCGATGATGACAAACAAGAACTTTGGTCTATTGTTGCCAAAGGAGAAGATGGCAAACCCTTAGAACTACGGATTCCTCGCAGTGCCGGAATTGCTGGAGAAGCGGCCACCCTCAAAGAAGTCGTTAATATTCCTTACGATTTCTACGACGATCCCCGCTCCAATGCCGCCAAGGAATTTGACCGCAAAAATGGCTATCGTACCTATAGCATGGTGGCGATGCCCCTCCTCCACGAAGAAGAATTAGTCGCCGTTGTTCAACTCCTCAACAAACTCAAACTCGAAAGCGATCCGGAAGTTCCCCTCGAGGACAAAATCGATACCATCGGCTTTACCCACGAAGACGAGCAACTGTTCAACGAATTTGCCCCCTCCATTCGCCTGATTCTTCAATCTTCCAAATCCTTCTACGCCGCCACTCAAAAACAACGCGCCGCCAGCGCCTTAATGAATGCGGTCAACTCCCTCAGTAAATGTAGTCTGGATCTCGAAGAAACCCTCAAAAACGTCATGGATCAGGCGAAAGAACTGATGAACGCCGACCGCAGTACCCTCTGGCTCCTCGATGCTGAAAAGGGCGAACTCTGGACCAAAATTCCCATCGAAGGCACACTCAGCGAAATTCGCATTCCCGCCACCGCCGGATTTGCTGGAATGGTCGCCCAAAGCGGAGAACCCCTGCTGATCCCCTTTGATGTCTACGATGATCCCCGTTCCGTCAAATCCAAAGAAACAGACCAAAAAACCGGATATCGCACTTGTAGCCTCATGTGTACCCCTGTATTCAATTCCGATGATCAATTAATCGGCGTTACACAACTGATCAACAAGAAAAAACAAGGCGAATATCCCCCCTATGACCCTGACAATTGGCCGGAAGCTCCCGAACAGTGGAAAAGTAGCTTCAACCGCAATGATTTGGATTTTATGCGGGCTTTTAACATCCAAGCTGGAATTGCCCTACAAAATGCCAAACTGTTTGAAACCGTCCGTCAGCAAGAACAAATGCAGCGCGATATTCTTCGCAGTTTGAGCAACGGAGTCATTTCCACCGACAAAAATGGCAAAATTATTGCGACCAACGAATGCGCTCAAGTCTTACTCGGCTTAAGTGCAGTTGATGTTACCCAAGGTCGTTATGTCCCTGATCTGATTCACCTCAAAGAAGGGGATTTTACCAAATGGTTTGAAAACGCTCTTCACCCCAAAGACGCCAAAGATAGACAACAATACTACCCCGATCAAACCCTATTATCCGGTGCGGCTGAAGCTCCTCAAAGCATCAACCTCTCGATCAACTCCATGTCTGATATTAATGATCCCGACAAAGTGAGTGGGGTTCTCGTTGTCATGGAAGATATTAGCGGCGAAAAAGAAGTCAAAAATCTCATTTACCGCTACATGACCCCAGAAGTCGCCGAACAATTACTCGCCAGTGGAGATATCGGCTTAGGCGGTAAACGCAAACAAGTCACGGTTCTCTTTAGTGATATTAGAAGCTACACCACCCTCACCGAAAAGCTACAAGCCGAAGAAGTGGTGACGATGCTCAACGAATATTTTGAAGAGATGGTAGACACCGTACTCAGCTACAAAGGCACCCTCGATAAATACATCGGCGATGCGTTAATGGCTGTATTCGGTTCCCCCGCTCCTCTAGAAGATCATCCCTGGATGGCCATGCAAGCAGCCGTTGAAATGCGCTACCGTTTAGCCAAATTTAATGAACTGCGGGTTGCTAATGGGTTAATGCCGATTAGTATAGGCATGGGTCTACACTCCGATGAAGTGATCAGTGGTAACATTGGTTCCAGCAAACGCATGGAATTAACCTCTATCGGAGATGGCGTTAATTTGGCTTCTCGTCTAGAAGGAACCAGTAAACAATATGGCACTGATATTATTATTAGTGACAATGCTTATCATCCCTACGCCGAACGCTTAATTGTTCGCGAACTTGACTACATCACCGTTAAAGGAAAAAGTCAACCCGTCAAAATTTATGAGTTAGTCGGAATTCGGGAAGGAAAACTCGCTCGTCCCCTCTCCGAAGCACAACAACAAATCATCGATCACTACCACAAAGGCCGAGAATATTATCTCAAACCCGCTCGAGAAAAACTCACTGAACAAAAGATTGTCGAGTTGTTAGGGCAGTTAGAAGAATTACCCGAAGCTCAAATTAAAAAGCTCTCCTACGATGAGAAAAAACTGCTCGCCGATATGATTTTTGACTTATCACTGCAAGCACTCACCAGCATTCTCGGCGAAAATACAGTCAACCGCCTAGAACTCACCCTGTTCAAGCAAATGCCCATAGAAGAAGCCAGCCTAAAAGTCACAGAAAAAGTCAAGGCCATTACCCCTCGCGATGCGAGAAAATTATTAACGGCTAAACTTAAACAATTTAGCGTCGATTGGAAAACTCAACAGATGCTAGAAGATGAAGCTCAAGAAATGTCACTGCCTCAGTTAAGAAAACTGATTGATCTGGCGAAAAAGGAATTTACAGCTCATGCCAAAGAAGCCTTTAGAAATGCTAAACGAGAATTCCTAGAGGTTTTGAAAATCGATCCGAAAAATAAAGCCGCTAAACTTCATGTAGACCGTTGTATTCTCTACGAAACAACAACACCTCCCGATGAAAGCTGGGATGGAGTCTGGAAATTGACAGAAAAGTAGAAAGACTATGGAGATGGCGACTGTGCAGACATCCAGAACAATGTTAATTTTCGATTCAATTTTGATCGCCTTGAGCGTGTAACTGAATAAAATTGGTATAGAATTAGAAAATTCTAGAAGATTTTCGCGCTATGAAATCCCGGCGATGAACTTCAAAATTTGAGAGACTGCCTGCTTGAGATATGACTAAACTGAGTTCCCATTTTTCCGATGTTGAATGGCTGGAGAAGGTTCGCAATCTGTTGATCGAAATCGCTCGAGCTTCACTCTCTGATTTACCTCGACTTCCTGAGCGAGTATCAACAGAAGCACTACCCCTAGCACAAAATGCACAGATCCTTCAACAAAATACTGCTAAGTTCAATCATCACCTCAACTGGCAGGAACAAAAGCAATGGCTAGAAGAGGTTCGTCAACTGTTGCTTGAATTGTCTCGCATCGCTTTATCCGAATATCCCAAACCCCCGGAAAACATCGCTCAAAGAGCATTGATGCTCGCAGAAACCGCTCAAGACCTTCAAGAAAAGTTGCCCGAAAACATTGACGAGGAAGAAGAAGACTCAGATTCCCAACCCCCAACCAACCCGCCTTTGAACCTAGACGAAACACCGACTTCTCCAGAACAATTACTCAACCAATTACAAAGCCTTCTCAAAGCCGAACAAGCCAGCAGCAGCAACCCCCAATTACCCCAATGGCAACAAGTCTTAACCCTGCTGGATATTGTCCAAGAAATCTACAGCAAAATTGATCACACTTCTCGTTAACAGGGGAATTACAGATAGCATTGACATACTCCCCATTTCTAAAGAAAGGGGATTCTCCAAGCCTCACGGCTTTGGATTACTGATTCATTGACAACCCTTACAGCAAGCTAGTTTCCTAACCTACTCCAGAGGGGTGAGTCTCCCCAGTCGTTCATCCCATTTCAGAGATAGTTTCGGTATGCCCTACCGTACTTGAGAAAAAAATGCTTTGTTCTCTGTACTTGGTGCTTTAAGGTTTTATATGGCCAAAGCATTTCTTGCAAGAACCCCATACCTTAAGTTTTCAAGGTTAATTGCATCGATTAGATGCTGGGTTTTTCAACTGGTTGAATACCCTGCCAGTAGAGTTATTATAGCATTAGAAAGAGCCTTATATCCCCATACCTGAAGGTAGGGGCGTGTGCGGCAATTTTTGGTAAAAAACACACAGGCACCCGATGACGATGCCATCAAAACGTTTCAATTTGATCAAGTTTGAACGATTTGAGCGGCAGTCCCCACCCGAGCGCAAAGCGGGGTGGGGAAGGATAGCGATTTCTAGGAACTTGCTTGGTGCGCGGATATATTTCTTAAGAACCTCAATCGGTTCGCCTTCAGCAGACGCAACATAGTATGAGTTAGACCAAAACGAAACTTTGCCCCAGTAATATTTTTCAACATCAACAAAATTACCAAAACCGCCCGAAGAAAAAGACCTCCAAAACGAGGGGTTAAAGCTTCACGACGTTGGAGAAAAGCGAATAAAGCTATCGCTAAAATTCAATATCAAGTGTCTACACAAATCGTTAGCTGTAATAGCTTGGTAGCCACTGAAAAGTTAAACCTTAAAGGGATGACTCGCAAATCCAAAGGTAAAAACAAACGTCAAAAGTCGGGACTGAATCGTTCATTGCTTGACGTTGGGATTGGGAATCTTAAGGATTTAATTAAATATAAAGTCACCGAAGCAGGTGGGTTTTATGTTGAGATTCCAACCCAAAAAGTAAAGCCTTCACAAACCTGCCCTAACTGCGGTCATCAACAAAAGAAAACATTAGCAGATAGAGTTCATCATTGTGTTAAATGCGGGCTTCGTTGCGATAGAGATGTTGCGGCAGCAATGGTGATGCTTAATTACGCAAGCGGAAAATGCGGTCTTGGGGTGTCCCCAAGTGGAGCAATTTTCCAAGACAGGGGTATGGAACGTGCCTCTAAAAACGCGGATGAGACAACCTCTACTTGGTGCGGAAGCTTCAAGAAAGTTTCTCAGTTGAAGCGTCAGAAACACACATCTCAGCCATAGCGGATGTGTGTAGTTCATTTAATTTCTAAAAAAGATAAACCTCTTTACCAAAAATTGCCGCACACGCCCCTACCTTCAGGTATGGGGATATAAGGCTCTTTCTAATGCTATAATAACTCTACTGGCAGGGTATTCAACCAGTTGAAAAACCCAGCATCTAATCGATGCAATTAACCTTGAAAACTTAAGGTATGGGG
>NZ_LATL02000308.1 GCF_000972705.2 Limnoraphis robusta CS-951
GTGGCGTTGGCGAAGCCTATCCGAAGGATATAGCCGGGGGGATCAATTAGATGCAGCTTTAGAAAGAATTGTTATAACAAACGGGTTTTATCGTTCAATCTATGCGAGATATTACTTATAAAAACTTACAGTTTTGGAGTTGAATCTTTAACCCGCTTTCTTTAATTAACCTCACCCAACTCAAAAACCTGGTTTTTATTTCAAACATAACTTATTAAAACTTATTATTTTAAAGTTGAATCTTGGTTCAGAAATTTGATAAAATTAAAGTATAAATATATGTTGGTGGTAGATATGTCTACATCAATTCAATTTATAACAGGACTGAACGAAGATATTAGTGGAGTTAGCCTTCGCAAACCGCGTAACTCCGAGAAAAAAATTGTTGTGTTAACCTTTGAACGTTTACAAGCCGTCGAACAACTGCGGGCTTATCGCAAAGAAATCAAAAATTTATGGTTGCGGGATGAAGAAGGGGAAATCAAAGTAACCCCGACGGGAGTAAAATTTTTCTATGTCGGAGATGATGAACTTTCCAAAGTCGAATGTACGTTTGAAGTGGAAGCAGAAGATATCTTTGAACGAGTCATGCGCTTTTTAAACCGTTACGCCGAAGAAAACGGCTTTGAATATCAATCGAGTTCAAATCAAGCGAATTAAAATAAAATTCTGAGGAAAAATTAATGCGTGAATCAATTACCGTTCAACAACTAACAGCCGAATGGATTACTCCTGAAGCATTTCAACCCTACGGACAAGTGATTTCCGCCTCAACAGAGGGCAAAACCTACGATGAAACCGATGCTCAACTGAATCTCAAAAACGGGATACCCAGATTTTACATCATGCGGCTAAACAAAAGAGGTCGCGAATTTAACAAAATTACCCGTCATATTAAATGTACTCAATGTTTAGGGTCATTAGAAGGAAAAGAGTGGTTAATGGCGGTTGCACCCCCTTCAGACAGCAATGAACCTGATTTAGAACAATTAAAAGCATTCCGTATCCCAGGCAACTGTTTTATTAAGCTAGAAGTTGGAACTTGGCACGCTGGGCCGTATTTCGAGCAGGATAGAATAGATTTCTACAATTTAGAATTAAGTAATACAAATATTGTCGATCATTTCAGTTACGATTTTATCAAAAGTAAAAACTTGCAATTTGAAATAGTTATTTAAACCTATGCAAAAGAAAAAACAGCTTGAAATACGATGAAATTGGTGACTTTAGATACCATTATTAAATATTTATTATTGAAAGATAAATCAAACGTTATAGATTAGAATTTTCTCTGATTCAATCAATTAGGATAGAGAGAGAAGCTGTCAGATTCAAATAAGAGCTTAAAACTATGGGTTGGTTAAAGTCTCTCGCCTTAAGTATTGTGCCTGCTGTAATGGTTGCGTTACCGACAATCGCTGCGGAAACCGTCGTGTTTCCTGTAGGGAAAATGGATCTGGAGGTTTCCCTCGATACCTTAGAACATTATGCTGAAACGGGTTTACTTCCCGATAATCAACCTTTAGAAACCTATCTCAATTGGTTAACGCCCAGTGAACGACGACAAGTTCAAGAATTATTACGAACTCGTTACTCTTTTGATACTGAAGCGGCTTCCCGACTCTTAAAATCTTCGATGGTTGCTTCCTTTTTGGAGTACCTTGGAGGTTTAATTCAAACGGAATCTAGAGAAAATGGTTCAGAGGCGATTTATAATGCAATTATTGCAGCAACGGCTACCGATCCTGAAGGGTTTAATCTGATAGAGATTTTGCGGCAATTCCCCACCGAAAAAATTCACATCGATCTTGAAGAAGCCCTAGATACAATGGTACGAGTTGTCACCTTAATTCGACAAACGAATACCCTTATTACCTCTCTAGAAGAACTAGCATCAGCCGAAGTCACAGCTTCTAGTCCGGTTGATTTTAACCAAATGCCCGACTTACGCCAACGCGGATCTCTTGAAGTTTCCAAGCAAACTTTATCTTTATTTGATTGGCAGCGAAATCGTCAATTTGAGGCAGACTTTTACCTACCGAATGCGGTAAAAGAAAAGGCCGCAACCCAACAGTCAACTCCGGTTATTGTTATTTCTCATGGTTTAGCTTCTGATCGTTCTCGCTTTGAAGACTTAGCCCGACATTTAGCGTCTTACGGGTTTGCTGTAGCGGTTCCTCAACATCCCGGTAGTGATTATGAAACCTTACAAAAATTACTCGCAGGTGAAGCAACAGACATCTTTGAAGTGAATCAATTTATTGATCGCCCCCGAGATATTTCTTACTTACTCAATCACCTGGAACGGTTAAACAAAAAACAACTCAATAATCAATTAAACTTAGAAAAAGTTGGTGTTTGGGGTCATTCTTTTGGGGGATATACAGCCCTAGCGTTAGCAGGTGCAACGATTGATTTTGAAAAATTGCAAGCCAGTTGCACGCCGGAAAATAAAATCGTTAATCCCTCAATGTTTTTGCAATGTCGCGCTTTAGAATTACCTCAAGCTGAGTATCAATTCCGCGATCCGCGTGTGAAAGCTGTGGTCGTACTCAACCCCGTTAATAGTGGTCTTTTAGGTGAATTAGGATTGAGTAAAATCTCAATTCCGGTAATGATGGGAGCGAGTAGTGCAGATTTGCTTGCACCTGCCGTTTTAGAACAAATTCAATCTTTTACTTGGTTAACGACTTCTGATCGTTATTTAGTCATCAAACGGGGTGATAGTCACTTTTTTGATGTGAATAAATCTAACATGAGTGAAATTCCGGGAATGGGCGGATTATTATCACCCGGAGTTGAAGTAACACGCAACTATATGAACGCTTTGAGTGTTGCCTTTTTTGGAGCCTATGTTACTGAAGATCTCCAATATAAACCCTATTTGCAAGCCGCCTATGGTCAGGAAATTGGAGAAGATCCCTATACGTTGAGTGTGTTAAAATCTCTGACTCCCACAGAGTTTTCTAAAGTAGTTAGCGGGAATATTGCAGGAAATTAGACGTAGAACTTTGCCGGGTAAAAATTAGCGATCGCATTTCGAGTTCAATGCCTGTTCAATGCCAGGGATTAAAATCCCTGTCTAAAAATTCTAGTCCTCTTCAGAGAACTAATTGGTAAAAGTTTAACATTTCCAGTCCGTTTTAACGGACTTCTATTATTAGCCCGGAAATTAATTTCCGGGTCAAAGTCTGTGCGTTAAAATAAAACTAAAACAAACAGAGCTATACTAATAGATAAATACGGAGGCTGGAAAATGTTATTAGAATTAAAACGGATTGATGTTCCCCCTGGTCATAAAGTCTTGTTAACAGATGTTAGTTGGCTAGAGTTTGAAACAATTTTAGAGGAGTTGGGAGAACATCGGGCTGCTAGAATTGCTTATGATCGCGGAACTTTAGAAATTATGACCCCTTTACCCGAACACGAAGTTGACAAAGTTTTTATCGGTGACTTTATCAAAGCTTTACTCGAAGAAATGGATATAGAGTTTTATCCGCTCGGTTCAACGACGTTTAAAAATGAGTTGATGAAGCAAGGGATAGAACCGGATGATTGTTTTTATATTGAGAATGAAGCCGCAGTCAGAGGTAAAGATAGATTAGATTTAACGATTGATCCCCCGCCCGATTTGGCTTTGGAAATAGATGTCACTTCTCGCACCCATCCCAATATTTATGCGGCGTTGGGGGTTGGGGAACTGTGGCGGTTTGAGAAGGGAAAACTGCAAATTAATTTGTTGCAATCGGGACAATATGTGGAGTCGGAATTTAGCCCCCATTTTCCCAATTTCCCCCTCAAAGAAATTATTCCAGAATATTTAAAGCGGGCGAAAACCGAAGGCCGAAATAAAACCATGAAAGCCTTTAGAACTTGGGTAAAAGAACAAATTTCAAATGCTGACGTTAATCAGTCTTTATCAATACAACCTCGAAGGAAAATAAATTGGAACTGGTTTGATCTCGCGATCTGCGGACAAGACGGACAGTTAAAGCTGATTGTTGAAGTAAAAATTAACCCGGAAGCCAGTTTAAGTTTAAATTGGGCGGCTCAAATCTACCATTATATGTATGCTTCTGGTATGGCCAAAACCCCTTTTTTTCTGCTGGCTCACCCTCAAGTTTTTTACCTGTGGAAAACCTCGGAAAATGCCTCAGAAAATCTGATAGAACCCACCTACCAAATCGATCCTAAACCCCTTTTGAAACCCTATTTTGAGAAATCGGGTGTCTCTCCTGGAAAAATTAGCGAGTCAAGCTTTGTAATGATTGTGTGTTCCTGGTTCAATGAGGTATTGTTGGGAATAAAAAGAGAAAATGAAGTTGATTTTAAAAATCAAGATTGGCTGTTTGAGTCCGGGTTGGTTGATGCAATTAGAGGCGGACAGGTTATAAACGATGAACGTCTATGTTGAGACAAACTTTGTTCTAGAATTAGCTTTCATGCAAGAACAGTACGAAAGCTGTTTGCAAATTATTGAACTTTGTAGAGGCAATAAAATTCATTTAGTGATTCCAGCCTACAGTCTGGTAGAACCCTATGAAAAAATGATTCGCTATGAAAAAAATAGAAGAAGACTGTCTGGGGAATTGAAGATTGAGTTAGAACAACTCGGTCGTTCTCAAAGCTATTCTGAACAGGTCAATTTATTTCGGGATTTAACCAGTTTTTTGGTTCGGACTCAGGAAGATCAAAAGCAGAGATTACAGGATACAATTACTCAGTTGGTTCAGCTTGCAGAGATCATTCCTTTAAATGAAGAAATTATTTTAGCAGCAATTTCTTTTCAAACTGAACTTGACCTGACTCCACAAGATTCTATCGTTTATGCTTCTGTTATTAGCCATCTTAGCAATATAACGGGCAGCAATAACGGTTTTTTGAATCGCAACTCAAAAGATTTTGGCACTCCCGATATTATTAATAGTTTGGCATCCTACAACTGTCGAATTTTATTTAGCTTCGAGAACGGACTGGGTTACATTCGTAGTCAAATTTAATCAATTGGTGTATGATCGATCATGCGATCGCCAAATTTCTCGCTTCAAATCAGCGATAATAGAAACAGGCAAAAATCGAGTATCCTAAGAGAACTGCAAACTCATCCCCACCCATTATGAGACTTGAGGAAGCTGTAGAATTTGCTGAAAACCCTGAACCCCGGTGTCCTTGCGTGCTGTTGTTGGACACCTCCGCCTCGATGCAAGGTGTACCCATTGATGCTCTCAATGACGGCTTGAACACGTTTAGACAGGATTTAGTTCGCGATGAACTGGCAAAAAAACGAGTCGAAGTTGCCATCATCTCCTTTGATAATCAGGTTAAAATTATACAAGATTTTGTGACGGCTGATCAGTTTGAACCCCCGATGTTAACAGCACAGGGACAAACGTTTATGGGAACGGCGATTAACCAAGCCCTTGATTTAGTTGCCGCCCGTAAAGCCGAATATCGTAATAATGGTATTGCCTATTATCGCCCCTGGGTTTTTCTCATTACTGATGGTGAACCGCAGGGCGAGTCGGAACGAATGGCGAACCAAGCGGCTGAACGAATTAAGCAAGAAGAAGCCAATAAACAGGTTGCTTTTTTTGCGGTTGGAGTCGAAGGGGCGAATATGGAACGCCTGAGTTTAATCGTCGAACGCGCTCCTTTAAAATTAAAAGGATTAGACTTTCGAGAAATGTTTATTTGGCTGTCTGCGAGTATGCAGATGGTATCTCATTCTAAAGTTGATGAACAAGTTGCTTTACCGCCACCGGGATGGGGAGCCGTTTAATCAAATCTGCCCATTTCTAATCATTATTCGCTGATTTTTGAGCCTTTTCTTTACGGGATATCCCATGTCTAACTGTGACTCCAACTGGCAAATTGTATCCGCATCAGTACGGGGAAGAAGCCACGAAAAAAGTGATCTTCCCTGTCAAGATGCTTATTGCTACAAAAGATTATCAGATGATATTTTAATTGTGGCGGTGGCTGATGGAGCGGGTTCAGCAAGATTATCAGAAATTGGCTCAAGAGTAGCAGTACAAACGGCTGTGAATACTTTGGCTCAAACGATTATTCATCCGTCTTCAGAACTTGAAGAAATCGACTGGAAAGAACGGTTAACAGATACATTGAGTGCTGCAAAAATGGCAATCGAAGTCGAAGCTGCCGTTCAAGAAGTCGAAATTCGAGAGTTAGCAACAACGCTGATTTTAACCCTCGCAACATCAGATTTTGTAGCCGTTGCTCAAGTGGGAGATGGGGCGGCTGTTGTCGAAGATAAACAGGGAAAAATCGAGGCGATAACGCAACCCGAACAGGGTGAATATTTGAATGAAACGAAATTTTTGATTGGGCTTGATGCGGTGGAAACAGCACAGATTAACGTTTGGCAAGGTGAGCCTGCTCATTTAGCAGTGTTCTCAGACGGCTTACAAATGTTAGCATTAAAAATGCCCGAAGGAACACCTCATAAGCCTTTCTTTTCGCCGCTTTTTCAGTTTATCTCAACAGTGACAGATCAAACCGAGGCTCAAGAACAGTTAGAATCTTTTTTGCGATCGCCTCGGGTCACTCAACGAACCGATGATGATCTAACGCTAATTCTAGCATCATTATAGCACATTAATTGATTCAAAATCAAATCTGCGATAAAAATCCGGTTATTACAGCCAAATGAATGAGTAATTAGTTGTATGACCCTCAAATTGGGTTAAGCCTTTTCTGTGTCTCTCTCAACTGATATGAATCAACGTTTTCTACTCAAAACCATACTAATTTCCAGCCTAGTTCTTCTAGGCACTCCTGCTTTATTATACCTCGCATTGATGCTGAGACGACCTTTACCAACAGCTAAACAACAACAACTGTTTCAAGGCATTACTTACCAACGCATTCGCCGTTCACAACCCAATTCTTTAATGATTCATATTGTTAAAGTTGACTTAAAAACACCGGGAATTGAACTGTTAGTGACACCTGGAGAACCCGGAGAAGATGATCGGGATATTGCCGCTCAAACCACATCAGAATTTTTACAAAAACATGACTTACAACTGGCAATTAATGGCAGTTTCTTTCATCCGTTTTATGTGAATAGTCCGATAGATTATTTTCCCTATTCAGGAGATCGGGTTAATATCTTAGGACAAGCAATTTCTCAGGGTAAAATCTATTCAAGCGTCAATAAAGACTGGCCAGTGCTGTGTATTTCTCCTGAAAAAAAGGCAGAAATATTAACCGATACTTGTCCAGAAAATACCGTTCAAGGAATAGCAGGAAATCTCGTTTTAATTGATCAAGGTAAACCTGTTCAATCCCAAAAATTCTCAGATTTCAATAAAAAATTTCCTCGAACTGCTGTGGCAATTGATCAGTCTGGGGAAACCTTATGGTTAATATTAATCGATGGTCGTCAAGGGTTGTATAGTGAAGGCGCAACATTAGCCACTTTAACGAATATTATCCTAGAAATAGAAGGGGTAGAAACGGCGTTAAATTTGGATGGAGGCGGTTCCACAACGTTAGTGATTTCCCAGGGAATTAACACTAAAGTTTTAAATGCACCCTTTCATAGTCGAATCCCCATGCGTCAGCGTCCCATCGCCAATCATTTAGGAATTTACGCCTTACCTGTTGAATAAAAAGCCGATCATTTTGCTCACTTTAAAAGTCTAAATTATTAGAAAGTTAAGCATGATCTCACTCTAATTTGATGACTTTAACTTTAACCCTAATTGGTAAATAAACTCTTGAGAATATCGAGCAAATTCCCAATTTTCAGCCTCCAAAACTTGAGACGGATGTAAACCTTTGGCATTTTGAAAATTAACCCCTTGCAAATTTGCACCTTGAAAGTTCGCACCTTGTAAGTTAGCATCTTTAAGATTAGCCCCTCTGAGGTTTGCATTTTGAAAGTTAGCATCTTTAAGATAAGCCCCTTCGAGAATTGTACCTTTGAGATTCGCTTCTTGAAAGTCAGCCCCTTGCAAATTTCCGAGAATATAAGCCCCTTGTAATTCCGCTTTTTGCAAGTTAGCTTCTAACAGGTTAACCCCTTGTAAATCTGCATAGCTGAGATTGGCTGAACTCAAGTTAATTTTTTGCATTTGAGCCAGCAGAAAAGACGTTTCTTGAAGATTCGCTTTCCATAAATTCGCGCCCTGAAGCTGAGTCAATTCAAATGTACTTCCTTGTAGATTGGCTTCTTGAAGTTTAGCCCCTTGCAAGTTAACTTCTTTGAAATCACCATCAACGACATGAATTTGTTCTAGATTCGCTTTTGGTAATAATAAACCCTTTAAACTAATCCCATCTTTGGCTAATTCTTCTAACGCTTTAATCCGAGCGTGGCTGAATTCTAGTCCTTGGGCAGAATCAATCACTTGCCAAGCTTCGTAATGAGATTGTTTCTTTCCTCGTCGGAGATAAACCACTAAAGCAGTAACAATACTAATACTTTCAAACGTTCCTAAAATTCGAGATTCTTCTATAGATTGAATAAAAAATTTCCCCCAGGTTTTTTGCTGTTCTAGTGTATTCTCCAGATATAAAATAGAAAGAATGACCAAAATGACAGCAGCCAGAATAATCAAAATTTCAAAAACATCTCGTAACAATCTAGCTAGCCAGCGATTCAGTCGAGATAATTGTTGTTTATTACCTAGCCGAGTATATTTTTTGTTTAGAGATTCCATTGTAAAAATTTTGTAAAAAATCAGTTCTTCACTCTAATCTCTAGAAAAATAACAGAACAATCATCCCCGTAAAAGAGGAAAATTTGGTGAAAATAAAAATACTTTAAACCCCTCACAAGAACTTAACAACCATAGTAAATTCTAGCCTGACCTAAGCCAAAGTCACGTAAATAATGTTGCCAGCGCTTGGCAATATCAGGATTAGAAAAAGGCCCGACCGCAACTTTAGGATCACTTGCACTATAGCGTTGATAAACACCCGTTTCAGGTACCCCCAATAAAACCACTTGTTCAGCAATTCTAGGTAACTCTTCTGACGCACCCGGAATGACAACAAAATAAGCAGCTTGGGCTTTACCTCCATGTACTCCATAAGCCCGTTGTGCTTCTTCTAAAGCCGCTTCTGTTTCAGGATTCCATCGACCATTAACAGGTCCCGGATCAAGACCCAATGCTTGCAGTCGCCTTTGCAACTCTAACAGCAGTAATTTACTGTAATGTAAACGTCCAAATAACTTATCTTCCGGCATAGATTAATTGTTCACAGCTAAGACCTTCTCTCTATCTATCTTGCATCACTCTACTGACTTACTCCGCCATGAACCGTACACTTAACTCCTAACGACAGGCAGAAAACTCCCACTCACCTTGTTATCCTAGTGAGAGAAACTGCTCAATTGCTTATCCGTTCCTCATCCACAAATTATGACTGAACAACCGACCCGCATTTGTATTTTGGGTGGAGGCTTTGGTGGACTCTATACCGCTCTACGCTTAAATGAGTTACCCTGGCGGAAGTCCGAACAACCGGAAATCACTCTCGTTGACAGCCGCGATCGCTTTTTATTTTCGCCGTTTTTGTACGAACTCTTAACCGGAGAACTCCAAACCTGGGAAATCGCTCCTCCCTTTGAACAACTATTGCAAAATACAAATATACGCTTCTGTCAGCAAGTTGTCACCGCTATCGACATTGAAGCCAAGGAAGTTCAGCTTTCTGAAGGTGAGGCTCTGACTTTTGATTATTTAGTTTTGGCGATGGGAGGTGAAACACCCCTCGATATTGTACCGGGCGCTGCGGAATATGCCATTCCCTTCCGAAGCATTGAAGACGCCTATCGCCTCGAGGAACGGCTGCGGCTTCTAGAAGCCTCTGATCAAGACAAAATTCGTATCGCCATTGTTGGCGGGGGTTACAGTGGCGTGGAGTTGGCTTGTAAGCTGGCTGACCGACTCCAAGAACGGGGACGCCTACGATTGATTGAACGAGATGATAGGATTTTGCGGAGTTCTCCCAATTTTAACCGCGAAGCCGCCCAACGCGCCCTCCAACAACGCGGAGTTTGGGTTGATTTGGAAACAACGGTTCAATCGATTGAAGCCTCGACGATGGCTTTGGAGTATCGACAACAGGTTGATCCAATTCCCGTTGACCTAGTGTTGTGGACAGTCGGAACGAGAATTTCGCCGATTGTGCAGTCTCTACCGTTAAAACACAATCAACGAGGTCAGGTGATGACGACAACGACATTACAGGCTGTTGACCATTCTGAGATTTTTGCCTTGGGGGATTTGGCTGATTGTAAGGATGTTGACGGTCAGCAGGTTCCTTCCACCGCTCAAGCCGCCTTTCAACAAGCCGATTATGCCGCCTGGAATATTTGGGCCTCTATGACCGGACGGCCTTTATTACCCTTCCGCTATCAGGGTTTGGGCGAAATGATGACTTTGGGAACCGATGACGCCACCCTCACAGGTTTGGGGATTAAGTTAGAAGGGCAAATGGCACATTTGGCTCGTCGTTTGATTTATCTTTATCGTTTTCCCACACTCGATCATCAAGTTCGGGTTGCCTTTAACTGGATAACTCGACCGCTTCAGGATATGATATCGCCTCCCGTGCGATAGGGATTTGGGTGATTGGTGCAACATCTTAGATAGAACAGAGAGGATTTGCTTTTTCCTCTCTACTTTTTTTCCCTCTCAAAGCAATCCTGCTCTCGATTCACAAAATTTGCAAAATCCCAGAAGTCAATAGGAAATAAATCTCAAAATCCTTCAACCTGTAGCCTCTCTCTGCTAATGTTTGAGCTGAACCTTGCTTGAAAATCCATAATGAAAAAACAAACGATCTGGCTGATCACCAAAATTTTTATAGCGATCGCTATCCTCGTTTTTAATGTGGCGCTATTCCCTCAAACTGTTTTTGCTCAAGAAAAAACCATTTGTAATCAACCCATTGAAACCGGGAGTTGTC
Organism: Limnoraphis robusta CS-951; assembly: GCF_000972705.2. The sequence continues at coordinate 10,945 of NZ_LATL02000308.1, forward strand.
GAGCCAGTTTTAACCGCTATGCGTTTAATGGGAGCGAATGCGTTCAGTTTAGCTTTGGCGGTTGTGAAGGAAACGAAAATAACTTTATTACCCTCGGTGACTGTCAACAAACCTGTTTGGGTGAAGCATCAGCCGTCAAGCCGGAAGTGAGTACAGCCGAAGAAATTTGCGCTCAACGGATAGAGAGTGGCTCCTGCCAAGCAGATTTCAACCGATACGCTTTTAACGGTAGCGAGTGTGTCACCTTTTCCTTTGGCGGTTGTGAAGGGAACGAAAATAACTTTATTACTTTAGAAGATTGTCAAGAAACCTGCGTTGTACCCCCTCAAAAATAATCCCTTTTTCAGAGTCTTTCACTCTCTATAACCGCAACGTGCGGATCGGGTATTCCATCAAAAACTCGATCCGTTTTGAGTAGAAATTGTACCTAAGATATCACTTTCTTTTTGGGCTTCAGAATATTGTTGCTATTATAATCATACCGCACTAACGGTCAATTTTTCCTTTGTCACTCAAAAAATCCAGACAACTCACTTCCAACTTTCTAATGGTATCATCAACAGACTCGCATTCATACGTTCTGCCAGGATCTCATCAAAATGAGTAAAATTAACGGTACTATCATGCAGTATTTCCACTGGTATATCGATCCGAGTTTAAGCCTGTGGAATGAAATCAAAAACCGAGCAAAAGAACTCGCCGATGCTGGAATTACGGCTCTTTGGCTACCTCCCGCCTACAAAGGTTGTAACCTGACTGAACCCGAACGGGCTTGGAATGACGTCGGTTATAGTACATACGATTTATTTGATTTGGGTGAATTTGATCAAAAAGGAGCCATTCGCACCCGATATGGTACTCGTGAACAATATCTAGCCGCTATTCAAGCCGCTCATCATGCGGGAATTCAAATTTACGCTGATGTGGTTTTTAAACATAAAAATGCAGCCGATGATCCCGAATTTGTCGAAGCTGTTCCTGTGGCTTGGAATAACCGAAATGTTGATATGGGTCACACCCGAACCATTCAAATTTACAGCCATTTTAAATTTCCCGGTCGCCAAGACAAATATTCTAGCTTAAAATGGCGCTGGTGGCATTTTGATGCGGTTAATCATAATGCGTCTAACTGGAATGATCAAACGATTTATCGCCTTAAAGATAAAACCTTTGAAACCCAGGTTGATCCACGTCATGGAAATTATGATTTTTTGATGGCTTGTGATCTCGATACCTCCAACGAAGAAGTGCGTCAAGAACTGTACCATTGGGGAAAATGGATATTAGAAACAACTGGCGTTGATGGCTTTCGGTTAGATGCGATTAAACACATTAGTTCTAGCTTTTTTGTCGATTGGTTAAATTTTCTACGTGAATACACAGGTCGAGAATTATTTACAGTCGGGGAATACTGGGAAAACAATGTAGAAGCCCTACATGAATATATTAGTAAAACCCAGGGAAAAATGTCATTATTTGATGTTCCTTTACACTACAATTTTCATCGGGCTAGCCAAAGCGGAGGTTACTATGATATGCGAACCATTTTAAATGGAACACTGATGCAACAACAACCCGCTCTAGCCGTTACATTTGTAGAAAATCATGCTTCTCAACCTTTACAAGCATTACAATCTGTTGTCGAACCCTGGTTTAAACCCTTAGCTTATGCCATTATTCTACTGCGACAAGAAGGTTGTCCTTGTATTTTTTATGCGGATTATTATGGCGCTCATTATTTCGATAAAGGCTATGAAATTTGGATGAATACTCACCGTTGGATTATTGATAAATTGTTATACGCTCGTCAACATTTTGCCTATGGTGATCAAGAAGATTATTTTAATCATCCCGATTTCATTGGTTGGACAAGACTCGGTGATCAAACTCATCCACAAGCGATGGCTGTCATTCTCAGTAACGCTTCTCAGGGTCAACAATGGATGAAAGTCGGTAAACCCAATACCCAATTTTATGATGTAACGGAACACATCAAAGAACCAGTTTATACAAATGAATACGGTTGGGGAGAATTTCGCTGTAATGCCGGTTCAGTTTCGGTGTGGGTTCAAGCTTCATTCTGACAACTTCTTCAAATCAATACAATGTCTAATACTCTCAGTTAAGGGTGTTGTAAACTGGCGAATTGATTCAATTTCACCGCCTAAATTCTTGACCACCAATTGTAACGCTTTTTCTTCTTCAACCGTCCAATGTCCTCGGTACAAAACAACTCGACCGCCTTGAGTACAAAAAGGTAAAGCATATTCTGCACAAACTGAAGCCGTTGCTACTGCACGAACTAAAGCTAAATGATACTTTCTTTTGAACTTTAATTGTTGATTAACCTGTTCAGCACGACCGACGAATCCTCTGGCATTTTTGACCTCTAAAGTCTCAATTAATGATTCTAAAAACGTAATTTTTTTGCGGGTACTATCTAACAACATGACCGAACTTTCGGCAACCGCAATCGCCACAGGTAAACCCGGAAAACCTGCACCTGTTCCAATATCAATCACCTCAACAGTCGAGGCTGAAAAATCCCATTCTCCCCTAAAAAACGGTGCAATTCCCGCTAGAGAATCCCATAAGTGTTTTTCCCAAAAAGCATCATATTCAGTAATCCGAGTTAAATTCAAAGATTCATTTCCCGCCAATATTCCCTCATAAAGACGTTGAAATAGCTGTTGCTGGACTGCCGTCGGTTGCCAATTTAACGTTTCTTGCCAAACGGAAGTCATCTCTAAAATCATCGGCCTTTCAGTCTCGTTCATCGTCCTTTCAACTACAAAAATTCTCTCAACAAACATTCGCCTAAATTCATTCAACAAGTAGCCGGATCAATCACTTGTAAATCTCCATGATTCAACGTCCAACAGCGATCCGCCACTCCCATTAAATCCGCCGCATCGTGCGTAACAACCAACAACGTCCAATGGTTTTTTAACTTCCCTAACAAACTCACCAACTGTTGGCGCATTGACCAATCTAATCCGGCTGTCGGTTCATCCAACATCAACAAATGCGGTTGACGAATCAATTGTACCGCCAAAGCCAAGCGTCGTTGCTGTCCTCCACTCAACGAATGGGGCGGATTTTGTAGAGACAAATGACCCAAACCCACCTCGTTCAAAGCATTATTAACCTGTTCTAATCCTAACTCGGGGTGTCCCAGGCGCAACTCCTCCAAAACGGTTCCCCCGCAAAAATGTCTTTCCGGAAACTGAAACACCAAACCTGCTAACTGTTGTAAGTGTTCAGCAGTTAACTCCTGATCTCGCCAGCAAATTTCTCCCCTTGTTTTTTCAGCTAAACCCGCTAAAATTTCAAGAAGTGTACTTTTACCGGAACCACTACGACCGACAATTAACCCCATTTGTTGTGGCGCAAGTTCCAAACATACATCTTTGAGAATCGGCACCGAACTAGCAGGAGGATGATAAAGTATATTTTTGAGATAAAGCATCAGGGAAAAAAGCTAAACTTTCAAAGTTCGTAAACCGTTATACACAGCTACTCAAAATCATAACATCTGCTCGCCCGTTTTGTGGAACCTGTCCTTTTCTCCTAACGTCAACAATCTATTCTTAAACTCTTGTAATCGCTCAAAAATAGATGCTCATGTCTTCAAAATCTTTCCGAAAATCCTTAACAACAACTTGGCAAAGCATCAGTGCTATCACTGCTACAGCGACACTCATCGCCCTCAGTTTTTGGAATAGTCCAGTTTTAGCAGCCGATCCCTTTCGTGAGGGAGATAAAGCCCGACAAATTGGAGAGAATACAGAAGCCGCTTTTAAGGCAATGTTTGAACGGGGAAACTATCAAGATGCCCAATGGTATCTCGAACAAGCAAAGTCGGAAGAATCAGACGAACCGATGATTTATGCCTTGCTGGCTTCTTTAGCTTATCAACAGCAAGATTGGCAGGGTTTAAAAACCTATTCGAGCCAAACCATGACCGCCGCAAAAGCCTTACAAAGTCGCGATTTAGTGCGAAGTAATCTTTATATTGCGATCGCTTACTTTCTAGACGGGGCTTATATTTTATCCACAGAAGGCACGTTCAAAGGTGCGCCCGTTGCCCTAAATCTGCTTCAGGATGTTTTCAAACATATGGATGCCGCAGCTCAAGTCGATTCAACTGACCCAGAACTGAATTTAATTCGCGGCTATATGGATATATTTTTAGCTCTCAATCTGCCGTTTTCTGATCCTCAATCCGCTATCCAAAAACTCGAACAACATGGCAGTCCCCGTCATCTTGCCTATCGAGGTCTGGCTTTAGCTTATCGGGATTTAGATCAACATGAAAAAGCCTTAGAGTTTATTAATAAAGCGATAGAAGAAGTGCCGAATAATCCCGAAGTTCTCTATATTAAAGCACAACTTCTCTCTTCTATTGCTCGACGAAATAACAATAATACCTTAACCTTAACAGAAGCCAAAAACAACTTTCAAGCCGCTTTAGCCCAACCCCAACAACTCCCGAAAACCATTGTTGCTCAAATCTTTTACGAACAATGTAAGACTCTCAACCGCATTGATAATCAAAGTCGTGCTTGTGATCCAATGCGAGATACAATCAGATCAATAAATAGCCCGTGGGGGCCTGTTCCTGAGCAAATGCCCTCCTTGTAAACCCCATCAACGAGCAATTCTATGGATATTCTATTTCGCGAATGTAATCCCTTTGATTTGTGGATTTGGCTGAGATTTAGTACCGTTCCCTCCATGACTGAACGCCAATATATTGAAGAAGTTTTTGATTCCTGGTTTCTCTTAGGAAAATTGGGAGGATTTAATGCAGAAAATCTGCAAGTTCAAGAGTGTGGAGTCGATCTCAACTACATGACCTATGATACAGATAGCAGCGAGAGTAGCATGATGGCACTCATGCACAATATGGGGGAAATAGAATATCAAGGACTTTGGGTGAGATGTTGGTTTGACTTAGGAACCACTGACTCTTTTTCCCTCGATATTTTGATTAATGCTTTCCAACAACTGAGTAAAGAATACGTCACCATTGAAGAATTAATTATTGGGGGACAAAATGAAGATTGGCCAGTTGATGAAGATTACAAAAATTCAACGTTTGCAGACTATAACTAACCGTCTAAATCGAGCATTAACCGCAAAATAATTCAAAGGGATTGGGTGAATTATGGGGAAGAAAATTCGGGTATTAGCTTTAGGATTAATTCAAGATCAAAACCGCTTGTTTTTATCCCAAGGCTATGATCCTATCAAGCAAGAAACCTTTTATCGGGCTTTAGGGGGCGGTGTAGAGTTTGGAGAACAGAGTCGAGACGCTTTACAACGAGAATTTTTAGAAGAAATTCAAGCAGCCCTAACCAATATTCAGTATTTAGGCTGCTTAGAAAGTCTCTTTGTCTACAAAGATAAACCCGGACATGAAATCATTCAACTCTATAAATGTGACTTTGCTGATCCGAAATTTTATCAGATCGAACAACTCACTTTTAAAGAAGGAAAACGCGAAAATCTCGCACTTTGGGTTCCACTCTCAGGCTTTTTATCCGGTGAACTGACTTTATATCCTGAAAACTTTCTGGAATATTGTCTGAAGCCAAATTAGCACCTTTAAAACAAAGAGATTTGCTGCATCGCAGGATTTTCATAGCCTAAATCTGGCGGTAAATTTCTTTGTTGAGAGGCTCGAACTGCGAGGCGATCGCAGCATTCATTTTCTAGATTTCCCGCATGACCTTTCACCCAAACCAATTTTACCTCATGCTGTGAACAAAGTTGTAATAACTGTTCCCAAAGATCAGGATTCATCGCCCATTCTTTGCTATTGCGTTTCCAGCCATTGGCTTTCCAGCGTTTAGCCCAACCTTTTTCGATCGCATCAATCACATATTTTGAATCACTATACAGCGTGACTCTACTTTTTGTCTCTAAAGCTTGGAGTCCAACAATCGCCGCCATCATCTCCATGCGGTTATTGGTTGTTAACTGAAAACCCCCTGATAATTCCTGTCGATCCTCTCCCTGAATTAATACAATACCATAACCACCAGGCCCCGGATTTCCCAAACAAGCCCCATCCGTATAAAGGGTGACTTCCTCCATTTGTGATGAATCTTTTCGAGTTTCTTGCGTTTTTTTAACAGGTGGAGCAGGAGCGAAATTTTCTGTTAAAATAGCTGTAGTCTTGGTGTCGGGTTCATGCCGTTGGGAAACCTGTAAATTCAGCGTCACACTTTCACGAAATAGGCGAATCATCTTTAATAGATGTGGCCGATATTCAGGAGGTGTCGCTGCAATTTCTGAGAAAAACTCATCACTTTCAATTTGAGAAAATTTCTTCACAGGTTTAGAGAAAACGTCATCCTGATTTTCATTGGGTTGAGACATCATTTAATCTAGCACTCTACACAGCATCAGCTCCATTTCATTTTAAAACGTGAGCGCACCTTTTTTACTGAAAAATCCAATCGCCTGAATCTATCTCAAGATAGAGATATCTAACCCCTGGCTCATCTTAAGCTAGAATAGACAATCTACCCAAATTTCAGTACCCCTGTCACCGATTAGATATCCCTCGTTACACCAATTAACAGAAGACACCAACTCCATCTCCAGCCGAAAACATTTGCCTCGGATCTGCGGATTTTGCCTGAAAGAGTTAATATCGGAAAAAATAGATCTAGTCAACCCTTGGAATTCGCGTTATATTTATTGTTAAACTAGAGCAATAGCAGGATAGCGTCAAGCTAAAATATCAGTTTAATCTGGACTCACTGACCACCTGTTTTTTGACTCAAAACTTAGCCTAGAAACACAAAAAAATCTATGGGTTCTGCTTCATCAGTGGAGGAAAAAAGACCGTGAAAGCAACATCACCCGATCCATTTCAAGCTGGAGGTGAAATCGGAAAAATAATCCGATCGCAGAATTGGTCGCCAACTCCCCTGGGTGCTGTTGAACAATGGTCTGTACAGCTCAAAACGATTTTAAATCTTGTTTTAAATACCTGTCATCCTCAGTTTATCCTCTGGGGAAATGAACGGATTTTACTCTACAATGATGCCTATTATTCAATTTGGGGTAAAATTCTGCCTCTCTCTACCTTGGGTCAACCGTTGAATTCTTGTTGGTCGGAAATGAGCCAGGAAATCGCTTCAGATATACAACAGATTTTAGAAACTAGACAAGCAATTTTGCGGGAAAATAAACAATTTAATTCACAATTATTCAGTCAACAAAAACAGCGTTATTTTAACATCTCTTATAGTCCGATTTTGGGTCAAACGGGTGAAGTCGCCGGAGTATTGGGAACCCTGATAGAAACAACCTCTCAAACCCTTAGCCAACCTCAGTTCAATCAAAGTTACAATATATTAGAACGAATTACTGATGCTTTTGTTGCCTTAGATCGAAATTGGCGTTATACCTACATTAATCAAGAAGCCGCTCGTTTGTTGGGATATACTCGCGAAGAATTGCTGGGGAAAGAACTCTGGAAAGACGTATTTGATGCCGATGCAGAACATCCCGCAACCCAACAATTGCGTCTAGCCATGAGAGAACAAACCCCCCTGCATTTAGAAATCTTTTCGCCGGTGCTTAATCGCTATTTAGAAATCAACGCCTGTCCCTCACCCGAAGGAATTTCTATTTATTTTAGAGATATTAGCAAACGCAAACAAATCGAATCCCAACTGCGTTCGAGTGAAGAATTTAACCGTCGGATTATCGAAAGCAGCATGGACTCTATCAAAGTTCTCGACTTAGAAGGGCGACTGCTGTTGATGAACTCCGGCGGACAATACCTGTTAGAAATCAATAATATTGAACCCTATTTACATCAACCTTGGGTGGAATTTTGGCCTGATGGCGATCGCGAAAAAGCAGAAATAGCCCTAACTCAAGCACGAATAGGAAAAACCAGTCGCTTTCAAGGCTATCGTCCGACTCAAACAGGTAAACCGAAATGGTGGGATGTGTTGATCACTCCCATCTTTGGAAGCCAAGGAAAAGTCGAACAAATTCTGGCGTTATCCCGAGATATTACTAACTTAAAACAAGCAGAAGATGTGCTGCGAACCAGCGAAAACCTCTATCGAACTCTCAGTGATGCAGTCCCCGACTTTATCTGGTCTTGTGATAGTAAAGGACAAACTGATTTTGTTAACTCACGCTGGATAGAATACACCGGTTTAACCCTAGAAGAACTGAATAAAAAAGGCTTACAACAGATAAACCATCCCGATGACTATCCCTACTTACAAGAAGCCTGGGATCAAGCCAAACAACAAGGAACAGCTTTTGAAGCGGAATTTCGTTATCGCCGCCATGACGGGGTTTATCGTTGGTTTATGGGTCGTGCGGTTCCCCTCAAAGACGAAAGCGGAAACATCATAAAATGGATAGGCATCACCACAGACATCCACGAACGCAAACAAGCCGAAGCCGAACGAGAGCAACTTCTCCAACAGCTAGAAACCGAACGCTCCCGGATGAGAGCCATCTTACAGCAAATGCCAGCCGGAGTCCTAATCGCGGATGCTGAAACCGAAGAATTAGTCCTGGCGAACCAACAAGTCGAAGAGATACTGGGCTACTCCTACGCCCTAGAATGGCAGTTAGAAGCCTACGATCAAGACGTCACCTTTGAAGGTTTTCATCCCAATGGACAGCCTTATCGTCCTGATGAATATCCCCTCGCGCGATCGCTACGGACAGGCGAAGTGGTTTTAGGCGAAGAAATCGAAATTCACCGAGCAGATGGTCAGCGCATCATTATTGATGTGAATTCTAGCCCGATTCGAGATCAACAAGGAGAGATTTTAGCAGCCGTTGTTGTGTTTCGAGATATTACCTATCAACGGCAAGCAGAACTGGCGCTGAGACGGGGTGAAGAACGATTTCGCGCCCTGATCGAACAGGCACCCGATGCTGTATTAATCGCCGATCTCCAAGGCACCTATATCGATGTGAATAACAACGCCTGTAACTTACTCGGTTATTCACGAGAAGAACTGATTGGTAAGCAAATCCTAGAGATTATTCCCCCCAAAGATCAACCTCGACTCGAAGCCGTCAAACAATCCTTACTGCTGGGGAATACCCACGTCGAAGAATGGACGCTGATTAGAAAAGATGGCACTATCGTTCCCGTTGAAATCAGTACCAAAATATTACCCGATGGCCGCTGGCAAGCCTTTGTTCGAGATATTAGCGAACGCCAACAGACCCAAGAAGCCCTACAAACCAGCGAAGAACGATTTCGACAGATGGCAGAAAATGTTGAAGATGTCTTCTGGATCGCCCAAATGCAAGACTACAAAGTTCTCTACGTTAGTCCCGCCTATGAAACACTCTGGGGATATTCCTGTGAAAGTCTTTATGCAAATCCCTATGAATGGATGGAAATGATCCATCCCGAAGATCGTTCAAAAGCTGAAGCCGCCTTTACCGAACAGGTTAAAACCGGTCGATGTGCGGTTGAATTTCGGGTGATTCGTGCCGATGGTTCTATTCGGTGGATACGCGATCGCGGTTTTCCCATTCCCGAAGAAGACGGTCAAATTCGCCGAGTCGCCGGAATTGCAGAAGATATTACCGAACGAAAACAAGCCGAAGCCGCCTTAAAACAACGAGAAGAAGAACTGCGCTTAATTACCGATGCAGTTCCGGCTTTAATCGCCTACGTTGATCGCGATCAACGGTATCGCTTTGTTAATCGGGCTTATTCTGATTGGTTTGGGCATCTCCCCGAAAACATTATCGGTCAGGATCTTGCTGAATTTATTGGGGAAACCGCCTATCAGTTCATGCGTCCTGACGTCGAGTCCGCACTCGCTGGAGAACCCGTAACGGTTGAACTCTTGATGCCCTTTAAAGATGGCGGCCCCCGCTATGTTCGTCGTCAATATATTCCCAATATTGCCAGTGATGGTACGGTAACAGGATTTTATGGCCTGATTACAGACATTACCACCTTAAAGCAAACCGAAGAAGCCCTTCGTTTGAGCGAACAACGCTATCGTTCGCTTGTCTCCATTCTCAGTTCGATAGTTTGGATCGCTGACCCCGAAGGTCAATTTATTCAGCCTCAGCCCGCCTGGGAAACCTACACCGGACAAAGCTGGAGTGAACATCAAAACTGGGGCTGGTTACAAGCGATTCATTCGGATGACCAAGAGCGAGTCAAATCCCTGTGGATACAAGCACGAGATAGCAAAACCCTGTATCAGTCTGAAGGACGGATCTGGAATACTGCAACCCAGAAATATCGCTACTTTGAAGCCAAGGGAATCCCATTGTTTAACTCCGATGGTTCGATCCGAGAATGGGTCGGGACGATCACCGATGTAGACCATCGCAAGCGATCAGAAGTGGCACTCCGTCAGAGTGAAGAACGATTTCGGCAATTGGCGGAAAATATCGAGGATGTTTTCTGGATCATGGATATGCAGGAGATTAAAATTCTTTATGTCAGTCCTGCCTATGAACGCATCTGGGGAAATTCCCTGCAAAGCCTTTGCAATAATCCCTATGACTGGTTAGAGACGATTCATCCTGAAGATCAAGAGCGCGTTAGACTCGCCTTTTTTGAACAGGCTGTTGAAGGTCAATTTAGTCAAGAATATCGCATTGTTCGTTCCGATGGTTCCGTTCGTTGGATTCGCGATCGCTCGTTTCCCATTTACAATGAACAGGGTGTAATTCGTCGGGTTGCTAGGATTGCTGAAGATATTACCCCAGCCAAACAAGTTGAAGCGGCTCTGCGACGCAGTGAACAACAATTTCGCGTCGCTCAAGAGTTATCACTGTATGCGTTTACCATCCTCAAAAGTATACGGGATAAAACCGGAGAGATCATTGACTTTGAATGGATTTACGTTAATCCCAAAGCCGCAGAAGCCCTCAAACGTCCCGCAGAAGATCTCCTCGGTCAACGACTTTTAGAGGTTTTACCCGGAAACCAGTTCCACTTTAATTTGTTTAAACGTTATGTTGAAGTTGTTGAAACAGGTGAACCTGACGATATTGAGCTTTTCTACGATGCCGATGGGATTACAGGTTGGTTTCACAATATGGCGGTTAAATTAGAAGATGGGGTAGCAGTTTCCTTTAGCAATATTAGCGATCGCAAACAAGCAGAAGTGGCGTTACGTTTAAGTGAAGCCAACGCCCGAGCTAGAGCAGAAGAACTCGAAGCCTTGATGGAAGCGGTTCCGGCGGCTATTTGGATAGCCCATGATCGCCACTGTCATCAGATGAGCGCCAACTTAACGGCTTATGAACTGATGCGGATGTTTCCCGGTTCAGTGCCAACAGCGACTCCGGCTGATGGAAAAAACCCTCTACCTTTCAAGCAACAAATTAATGGCAAAAATATTCCCCCCCAGGAGTTACCCATGCAGAAAGCCGGACGAACAGGTGAGGAAGTCGAAGGGGAATTAGAATTTATTTTTGATTCTGGGGAGGTTCGTTATATCTACGGTAAAGCGGTGCCGTTGCGAGATGACAATGGACAAGTGCGGGGAGTGATTGGAGCGTTTTTGGATATGACGGAACGCAAACGCGCTGAAGAAGCCCTACAAGCCAGTGAAGAACGGTTCCGGTTAGCGACTCGGGCGGTAACAGGGATTGTCTATGACTGGGATCTGCAAACCAACCACGTCTATCGATCGGAAGGTTTGCGTCAACTGATTGGTCTAGGCCCGGAAGAGGTTCCTCAAGATCGAGATTGGTGGAGTGAACGGATGCACCCCGAGGATCGTTTAGTGATTCAACCTCAGATGTTGTCAAATATAGACAATGGCTTTGATCGCTATAGTTTTGAATATCGAGTTCGCCATGAGGATGGACATTGGGTTGATGTTTGGGATCGAGGGTATATTCTTCGCGATCGCAAAGGTGAGTTAGTTCGGGTTGTTGGTTCGACGGCTGATATTAGCGATCGCAAACGAGCCGAAGCCGAACGAGACCAACTTCTCGCCCGTGAACGCGCCGCTAGAGAAGAAGCAGAGGCCGCTAACCGCATCAAAGATGAATTTTTGGCGGTTTTGTCTCACGAATTGCGATCGCCGTTAAATCCGATTCTGGGTTGGGCGAATTTGCTTCAGCGTCAAAAGGTGGATGACAAAATCCTCCATCAAGCCTTGACAACGATTGAGCGCAATGTCAAGCTACAAGTGCAGTTGATTGATGATTTGTTAGATGTTTCTCGGATTTTACGCGGTAAGCTGAACTTAAATCGCTCATCGGTTGATCTGAGAATTGTGATCATCTCGGCTGTGGAAACTGTTCGTCTGGCTGCCGAAGCGAAGTCCATTGAGATTAAAACTCACCTCTATCCTCAAGTCGGACAAGTTCTCGGTGATGCGGGGCGTTTACAACAAATTGTCTGGAATTTGCTCTCCAATAGCGTTAAATTTAGTTCGATTGGTGCCAAAGTAGATATCTGGTTAGAACAAGTCGGGACTGAGGCTCAAATTCGCGTCAAAGATGCAGGTAAGGGAATTAGTCCTGAATTTTTACCTCATGTCTTTGAATATTTTCGTCAGGAAGATGGAACGACGACGCGCAAGTTTGGCGGACTGGGCTTAGGATTGGCTATAGTTCGTTATATTACCGAAATGCACGGCGGAACAGTGCAAGCGGATAGTCCCGGTGAAGGACAGGGAGCTACTTTTATTGTCAAGTTTCCCCTGATTCCTCAAAACGGCGAATCTGCCAAAAATGACCAAACTCTAGATGCTGAGTCTTTCAACCCTAAGTGCTTGCAGGGAATTCGGATTTTAATTGCTGAGGATGAAGCGGATACCCGAGATTTTCTCACTTTAATGTTAAAACAAGCGGGTGCAACGGTGATTGCTGTTGATTCTGCAATAGAAGCCCTGAAAGCGTTTATGCGTTCGACTCCCGATATTTTAGTTAGTGATATTGGGATGCCGGGAATGGATGGTTATCAGTTAATGAAGCAAGTTCGATCTTTGTATAAGAATAGATCAGACCAACAAATGCCTGCGATCGCATTAACGGCTTATGCGGGAGAAAGTGATTTTCATAAAGCCATTGCTGCTGGGTTTAGCCAACATATTTGTAAGCCTGTTGAACCGGATCGTTTAATTACAGCGATTCTTGATTTAGTTAATCGGTAAAGCAGTTATAGCAAATATTTAACGATATTATAGCAGTCGAAGCCTTTGATTAGGACACTGTTTTTCTGTCAAATCCTTTGATGATAAAGGTTTCAATTCTGTCTCCTGTCTCCTGTCTCCTGACTTCTGCTATATATAGCTTTCCAAAAACGGATGATATCATTTTCTAGAGGGATAAATTGACCACCAAAACACAAAAACACGCAGATTTCTCTTGGTGTTCTCAGTGTCTTGGTGGTTTTTATTTTTTACCTGTTCAAAGTATTGTGCTATGATTAAATTATCTCTATGTGTCTGGTTGCGAAATACACCGATAACAGTCCAATCAAGCCTTGCCAAACGCCCCAGCCCCTCACGCTAAACTGACAGATGAAAGACTTCCTAAAATACACCTTTGCAAGCTTACTCGGAAACCTCCTGGGACTCGCCCTGATTGTCACAATGGGAGTCGGGGGATTAATCTTTTTAGTGATGGCGGCGGCGACGCAAGACTCTGGCCCCCTGGTTAAAGATAAATCCGTCTTAGTGTTTGATCTGTCGTTGAATATTACTGATGCTGATCCAGATTACAGCACAGGCCAACTGTTTGAGCAAGCCCTAGCGGAAAACTCACCCAACCAAATCAAGCTGCGGACAATTTTAGAAGGTTTGGAAAAAGCGAGTCAAGATGATCGGATTGTTGGATTGTATCTTAAAGGAACAAATAGCCCCACAGGTACGGGTTTAGCAAATTTACGGGAAGTTCGACAAGCTCTAGAAAAATTTAGAGCATCTGGTAAACCGATTATTGCTTATGATTTAGACTGGACAGAACAAGAATATTATCTCGGTTCAGTAGCGAATACTATTGTCGTCAACCCCTTGGGTTCGGTAGAAATGAACGGACTCAGTTCAGAAATTATGTTCTTAACCGGGGCGTTAGAAAAGTTTGGAATTGGGGTACAAGTGACTCGGGTGGGTAAATATAAGTCAGCAGTTGAACCGTTTTTACTCAAACAAATGAGTCCCGAAAATCGACAACAAACTCAGAAGTTACTCGATGATATTTGGAGCGAATATATTAATACTGTTAGCCCAAATCGTCAGTTAAATGGGTCTCAGCTTAAACAAATTGCTGACCAACAAGGGATTTTAATGGCAACGGAAGCTGTAAAAAGTAAATTGGTTGACAAAGTGGCTCATTTTGATGAAGTAATTGTTGATCTCAAAAAGCTAACGGGTGAAGCAGAAGAAGAGGATAAACTGTTTCGGCAAATGAGCATCAATTCCTATGCAAAAATGCCGGAAGTAATGAAAGCAAGCCGGGGAGATGTTAATAGTGAAAATAAAATTGCTGTGGTTTATGCCGAAGGAAATATTGTTGATGGCGAAGGTTTGGGCGGAGAAATAGGTGGTGATAACCTAGCTAAAAAATTGCGAGAATTGCGAATGGATGAAGATGTCAAAGCCGTTGTTTTCCGGGTGAATAGTCCGGGCGGAAGTGCAACGGCTTCGGAAATTATCGGTCGAGAAGTGGAACTTTTGCAAGCCCAAAAACCTGTCATTGTATCAATGGGAAATTTTGCAGCTTCCGGTGGGTATTGGATATCAATGGCGGCGAGTAAAATTTTTGCCGAGTCAAATACCATTACAGGTTCAATTGGTGTGTTTGGGGTATTGTTTAATGTGCAGGATATCGCCAATGAGAATGGGATTACTTGGGATGTGGTGAAAACAGGTCGTTATGCCGATATTAACACCGTTTCTCGTCCGAAAACACCGGAAGAATTAGCTCGTCTTCAAAAGGTGGTTGATGCGATTTACGAACGGTTTTTAAGCAAAGTTTCTGAGTCCAGGAAGCTGCCAAAAGCGAGAGTGGCAGAAATTGCTCAAGGGCGAGTTTGGTCAGGGTTACAAGCCAAAGAAATCGGTCTAGTCGATCAAATTGGCGGCATAGGAGATGCGATCGCCGCAGCAGCAGAACAGGCTAAATTAGAAGACAATTGGCAACTCCAAGAATATCCAGAAGGTCAAACTTTTAAACAACAAATTTTAGAAAGTTTTGCTGGGGGCGAGTCTACTCAAGCCTCCTCAACAGTCGATCCGATCACCCTGGAGTTCATCAAGTTGCGAGAAGAATTAGCCCAATTGAAAGCTTTGAATGATCCGCGCGGAATTTACACTCGCTTGCCGTTTAACTTGCAAATTGATTAATTCTTATCGAGTTGATGTTGCGGCTGCAAAGAATCAATGTCTTCGATTTTTTCTTGATTGTGACCGTTGTTTCCATTAGCAATAGATTCTGGACAAGACCAACTACTGGGTAATAAAGAAGGCCATCCTCGTCGAATGGCTTCAATACAAACCGCATGAACCGTCAGTTGACAGTCTAGCAGATGAACGCCTGCTCTACAGGCTTGTTTCTGACCGATTTTTAAGATGGACTCATCACTAAATTCAAAGGTTTTGTAGCACTGAACGCAAACTAGATGGTGATGCCGACGGCTTTGACCTGAAAAAAGTTCATAATGTTTGTGACCTTCGGCGAGTTCGAGTTCTCGTAAAATACCGATATTGGTCAACAGGTGTAAAGTCCGGTAGACCGTCGATAGGCTAATATTTTCGCCCTGACCTTGCAAGAAGTGATGTAGTTCTTCCGCACTTAAATGTTTGCCTTGCGGAAGGCTGTGAAACACTTGCATAATCTTTTCTCGCTGCGGAGTCAGACGACAGCCTTTTTGGTTCAGCTCAGATTTGATAGAGCGATTGTTATAGAACGCCATGTTGTCAAAATTCAGATAGATCTCATAGACCCTGCTTAGTCTCAATAATGACTATATACTTATTGAAAGTATTTTGCAATACCATTTTAGGCTTCAGCTTTCTTTGCCCCTGTCTGTGATTCCTCAAAAGGACTGTTGAAGCTAGGGTTCAACTAAAATCAGTAATTTTTACTGGGATCGACTGGATGAAATTTATCCGGCTGTAAAAATTTTTTAATCTCCGATGAATGATATAACTGCAAAAAACTATCAAACCAGACCCTGACCTTGGCTCTTGGACTTTCTCAAGCTGTCCTATTTGTCAAGTTGGGGTTTATATAGCACGACAAGGGGAGAGAAGAAAAACCACCAAGACACACCAGACACAAAGAGGGAATCTTCGTGTATTTGTGTCTTTTTTAAATGGATACTGAGTGGACAATGAAAATGGAGGGCCGGTTTATATCGGTTTACTCCATCCCAAAAACCCTAAAATCTGTAATTTTGTTCGCGAACCCACAAACTCACGGGAACTGCTTTTCCTTGAGTATTAACTTTCACTTCGACAACGAAAGATTCGGGGTTCTTTTGTTGAGCATCTGTGATATTTTGATTGACTTGTACTCGTTGATCTTCTGGCATATAATAGGTTTCTAAACCATATAAAATTTGCCAACCGTTTGATTCTCCCTGAAGAGCTATTTGATTCGGGGGTAAATTTTCCGGTAAACTCGAACTAACTGCTATCGGTTTCCAAGCTTGAGGACGTTGAGATTCTGTTGGGGTTGTGGGTTTTTCTAAAACGACATAAACCGTTGTTCCCGGTGGGAGATAATCTTGATTATTTGATAGTTCTTTCCATCCGGGGAGAGGTTTTAAGGTTTCTGAAGTAGAAATATCGTAGCCTAAAACTTGATAGTAACCTCGCAGAAAGTCATAGGGATCAACAGGTGCGGTTTGCAGTACAACAGTCTCTCCTGTAACATAAGTATAAACCGCTTGCGCCGGAACGGAGACAATCAGAGCAAATTGAAAGAACAACGGTAGCAACAGCCTCCAACTGGGAAGCTGTCTTGTTTGCAGTAGAGATTCAGTCATCAAAGATTCGGTTGAATTCTCTAGATGTTGAGGATTAGAATTGTTCATAGGATAGATGTGTTTTTGTTTAGAAAAGAATGAAGTTATAGCGCTACTTGAATCGGGAACAGGGAACAGGGAACACCGGATCAGTAGACGGTGAAGGGGTTTTAGGATTTAGAAATGTCCTAATGTATTCGCTTACTGCTATACTTGAACTCTATTGACGGGATAAATGTCGCTCAAACCATAAACCCGCTAGAATAACACCCACACCACACAATACAAAGACAAAAGCTTTAAACAGGAGTTCAGTATTGTACTCAAAGGTACGACTGACAATTTGCAGGGTGAGTAAGATCATTCCGCCCCAAAATGTCCCTCGTTTTCCTTGTCCTAATCCGATGCGAATTGAGCCTGCCGCCAGTAAAAAGAGTAAGATATTGAAAATGAGAGTAGATAAGCTGCTGTCAAGAGTTTGATATCTATAACTCACCAGTGTCGTCACACCTAAAATTATAGCGATCGCACTGCTAACTTCATCTAATCCCCAACGTTGAGACGAATGATGAGGTTTTGCCAGATAAAGCCATTGCCAAATCGTTAAACCGCCAAATAAAAGCACATCAAGGATGAAATTAAATCCCTGAACTTGCATCGATTCGTTATAGTTAAAACTGAAGAAAGATGTCCCAAATCCCCGAAAGGAAAAGAGAAAAAACACAATCCCTAAAAACCAAATTGCCAAACTCCGAGCATCTGATCGAAAGGGTCTGCTATGAATAGGAGGAAAGAGACTATCATCATAACTCCAAAGGAGTGCAGGCGGAAGAATAAATCCAACCGTCATCAATTCCGAGGAGAAATTCTGCCTTAAAAGTGCAGCAATATTCATCTCTAAAGCGGGAACGATCAGCAATACTGCTATGATAAAAATTGATCGTGATTTACACCAATAGGCGAGGGGAACAAACAAAACTGCGGTGACTAGCGCAATATGTACCAACAGAAATTCTAGCCCGGTTAATTCACCCGGAAAGAAAATATTAGAGACTCCTGACCAATAGCCAATTCCAAGCAGTAAAATTGATAGAATACCGAGGGATGTCAAACGCAAGCTGTAAGCCATCGCTAAAACGCCCAATCCCCAAACCAAAAACAATCCGTAGGGAGAACCGCCAATATGAAACATTTGCGCCATCAGGGAGATATTCGCCCCAAGACTGATAGCCCCAAAAATCAGTAATCCCTCGCCCAAACGTTTTGTTTTCCCTGTTTGAGAGTCAGATCGCCATAGATAAAACCCGCTAGTATTAACACCAATAAATAAACTCAACAGCAAGATAATTTTGAATTCTCGCGGCCATTGTTGCCAATTGGCGGCGACAAAGGTAATCACACCCAAACCCAGCAGAATACTACCTAAACCGATGAGAATCATCACAAAACGGCTACTGGCAGCGCTATCAATACTGTTGAATTGATAACGGTTTGATAGCAGTTGATAAATAGAATCGTTAATCAATCCTTCTGAAGTCCAAAGTTGGGCTTCATGGCGCAGTTGGCGACGAAATTTTTCTGAAGCCATCTTCTATTAATTCGCCTCTAGAGGGCGATCGCATTCCAAGTTACGTTTTCTAGTGTGTCATCGATTGCCTGGGTTTTAGGACAATTTTAGACACCTGTTAAACCTGCACAATTAGGGGAACAGGTCTCAGGTGTCGGGTGAGCTTAAAAAACCCGGTGCGCGATCAAGTTACCGGGTTTTTGCGGAGATCTAGGGGCGGGTTTATATCAGTTATTTCTAGGAAAACATAGATTTTTACAGAACCCGCC
>NZ_LATL02000309.1 GCF_000972705.2 Limnoraphis robusta CS-951
TTGAAAGTTCGGGGGATTTACCACAAAGACACTAAGACACAAAGATTCTTTTGTGTTGGGTTTGGGGAGGTTTTATCTTTTGAAAGTTCGGGGGATTTACCACAAAGACACTAAGACACAAAGATTTTTTTGTGTTGGGTTTGGGGAGGTTTTATCTTTTGAAAGTTCGGGGGATTTACCACAAAGACACTAAGACACAAAGATTCTTTTGTGTTGGGTTTGGGGAGGTTTTATCTTTTGAAAGTTCGGGGGATTTACCACAAAGACACTAAGACACAAAGATTCGTTTGATTTCTCTATTCTTTTTGTAAATCTGATTCAAGTTGTCGAAGTTTATCAAGAGGTGATTGGTATTCGTTGGGTTCATCGGGAGAGAATTCTAGTTCAACTTGAATCTCGGTTTTGAGATAATCCCATTGTTGAACATGGTTATATGATTTTCCAATATATTCATCAGGAAAAAAAGTAACTTTTGTTCTAATTCTGAGTTTTCCATTTTTCCAACCTATAGAACCAATTTTTAGAAGTTGACATTCAATATTACCACTACATGAAACCCAGTAATTCTCAGAGATGGGAATTTCCACCTTATTTTCAACACTGTATGCTTCATTGAGTTGTTGAATAATTAAATAATGTCTAGAATTAGAATATCTAGACTCAGAATAACCAGATACGGAATAATAGACTTTATTATTAACTTGTCTTAAAACCAACTCCTTAAACTGTCCAACAGTAAATGTATCCTTTCCAAACAACAAAACATCCTGATCACAGGTAAGAGGTTGAAACCCATCATTGAAAATACTTTCCATAACCCATTATCCTCAATAACGTTTTCGCTTGAAAAAATTGGAGTTTAGACTAAAGCTTGAAGAAACTGTCAAGAAGTACAATCCGTCGTTAGTGATTCTCTCATCCAGATGAACTAGGGGACAAGTCCTATGGTTAGGTGAGTCTAAACTCCAGTTTTTAGCTCCTGCGATCGTCATCTGGTAAAATGGGATAGGAATATTTAACAAAAGTGTCAAAAGAAGTCCCCACTCTCAGTTTACGGGGTGGGGATGAATTTTGACTAACAATATAACGTCCGAAGAACATCCTTATAGACATAGACACAAACAGAAAACTTGTGATAGAATTTTTGGTCGTAAACCATTGTTTGAGTGAAATGCTCAGAGCAGTAAAGGTGAGGCTATCTCAGCTAGTGAAATGATTACGCCCAACGAAGAAATTGTCGAATGGGCTTGGGTGGCACCCGAAAAGGCAATGTCTTATCCTCTCAATAGTTATACCCGCGTATTGATTGCCGACTATATGGAAAAGATGATTGATAATTATGACGGCTGGGAGGAGAGAAGAGCGTGTTGAAAAAGGCGCTGGTAACAGGATCGGCGGTGGGAATAGGACGGGCGATCGCACTAGACCTGGCAAGTAAAGGATTTGATGTCGCCTTTCATTATAATAATAGTGCCGAAGCAGCCAAACAAGGGAGTCAAGAAGCAGCCACCCACGGAATAAAATCTATTGCCCTGCAAGCAGATATTACCAAACCAGAGCAAGCGAAGTCTCTAGTAGAAACAGCAGCCGAAAAACTCGGAGGCTTATCAGTAGTTGTCAATAACGTGGGCAACTATTTGGAAAAACCCACCAGCCAAATATCTATAGAAGAGTGGCATCAAATGCTAGATTCAAACCTCAATGCCACCTTTTATGTTACTCAAGCAACAATTCCGTTTCTCAAGACAGCAGGTTGGGGACGTATTGTCAACTTTGCCTGTTCCGGCGCCCAACATCTGATGGCATCTGAGGAACAAACAGTTTATAGAATTGCAAAAACTGGTATTATTATCTATACTAAGTCACTGGCTAAGGAGTTAATTAAGGACAACATTACCGCCAATGTAGTTTCTCCAGGAGTGGCAGAAAATTCTGTTGGTTTAGAAGAAACTATCCCTATCCTGCCAGCTAAACGACCCGCAACCTTACAAGATATCAGCAATGCAGTTGGCTTTTTTATCGGCCCAGAAGCAGATTACATCACCGGACAAGTTTTGGAAGTTGCTGGAGGTTGGAGGTTGTAGTGGTGGGTTTTGATCCCTAGATTTTAGCTTCTGCGGCGAGAAGCCACACACCTGAAAACGAAGTGTCAGAGTGAGATGAATCGCCGACAAGATCTCTAATTTCTCGGCAATTTCGTTATAATCAAGTACATTCGCTCTAAGTTGTTCAATGAGAAACGTAGCAAAAGTCAGACTATATCCAACGGATGACCAGAAACAAGCCCTTGCAAAAGCGTTTGGCTCTGTACGTTGGGTGTGGAATTACTGTCTAGAGCTAAACAACCAAGCCTACAAAGAAACAGGCAAGGGTATCTCAGGAATGCAGCTAAAAAAGCAGCTACCAGTTCTTAAAAAGAAAGAAGAAACAGTCTGGTTAAAAGAAACCTATTCACAGTGTTTACAGCAGTCTGTTTTGAATCTTTCTAGAGCTTTTGTCAACTTCTTTGAGGGACGGGCTAAGTACCCTAACTTCAAGAGTAAGCATAGTAAGCAGTCAATTCAATATCCCCAGAACGTCAAGATTATTGAAAACTGTTTGAGTTTCCCTGTGATTGGCAAGATTAAAGCAAATATTCACAGAACCTTTGACGGGAACATTAAAACAGTTACAATAACTAAGACTAAAACCGAGAAGTATTATGCTTCTATTCTGTTTGAGAGTAAGGATATTGAACCCCAGATTTCTGCTCAGGGTAAAGCTATAGGGTTAGACTTGGGACTGACTCACTTCCTAATTACAAGTGAGGGGTCTAAATATGATAACCCTCGTTACTTCAAGAAACATGAACACAACTTAAAACGGAAACAACAGAAGTTATCCCGCAAGCAAAAAGCATCTAACTCTAGGAATAAAGCACGTAGGTTAGTAGCAAGAGCGTATGAGAAAGTCAGCAACGCCAGGCCAGATTTTTTGCATAAATTGTCTCGCCAAATTGTCAACGAGAACCCAGTGATAATTGCTGAAAATCTCAACGTAAAGGGCATGGTACGCAACCATAATCTTGCCAAGGCCCCCCCTTGGGGCAGGGCTGTTTCATTCTAATTTTTGGCGATCGCGCAGCGTGCCGTCAGGCGTATCGCTAAACCTTTGATGGGGGGCAAGTTTTAGGCTCTATTTAAACAGAAAATCTCAAAACTGTTGAAATAATCCTCCTTTTCTTTACAGAGAAAGGCTTCTAAGATTTGGCGATCGCATTTTTGAACCGAGAATGAAACAGCCCTGCTCCCTCACAAGGAGAATACCTAATAACGACTATTCCCTAGAAATGGCAGTTATTGGGGTAATTTTTGCCGGACTTAAAATTAGTTATTTTGGATTACAGGAGTTGAAAAATGCTTACTCTCGCAGATATTTACGAAATCTATGACAAACATAAAGATGACTACAATGCTCAAGTTCAAGAATTAACGATTGGAAATAAAAAATTTAACTTTAATTCTCAAACAGCCATTTTAGGAATCGTCAATCTTTCCGTAGATTCTTGGTTTAATCACACTATCTGTTACACTTCCGAACAAGCCATTCGTCGCGGTAAAGTTCTCACAGCTCAAGGTGCAGATATCATTGATATTGGCACTGAGGCTACTACAAAAAACACACAAAGGGCTGATGAATTTCAACAAAAAAGTCAACTGGTACCTATTCTTGAAACTTTCAGTAAAGAAGGTATATTGACTTCCGTTGAAACCTATTACCCAGAAGTAGCAAGAATTTGTTTAAAAGCCGGGGCAAATGTGATCAACTTTACTGGCACTGAAAATAGCGAAGAAATGTATCGAGCTGTAGCTGATTTCGATGCAGCAATTATTATCTGTTACCTTCAAGGAAAAAACGCTAGAGATGTGGGAGATTTCGACTTTTCTTTAGCTAAAGACCCAATAGATTTAGTCTACGATTATTTTGGAAAGGAGATAGAAAAAGCCACTAAACTAGGAGTCAGAAAAATTTTTATAGACCCAGCTTTAGGTCTGGGGTACACAAATTTCTACTACAAATATGAATATGTGTCAACTAGAATTGGATATCAAATTAGAAGTCTTTTAAGTGCTTTTAGACTGAGGAAATTAGGGTTTCCACTTTTCAATCAAATCCCCACTGCCTTAGAAGTTTTTGGGGAAGAAGTTAGAAGCGCTCAAGTTTTCACGGCAGTGTTTGCAGCATTAGGAAAAAGCGATTTGCTCAGAACTCATGAAGTTGCTAAAATTAAAGCTGTTTTAGAAACTATGAGTTTAGTGTAGGTAGTTGAATGTAATATATATTCACAGGGTTAATTGCAGATACTATCAAGTCTCAAACCGCAATAATATTAACTCCAACTCTCAAGATTAACAATCAGATTAACTAGCAAATTCTTGCTTGAAGAATCATCTCCTTTCCTTATGAAACAAAGAAAATTTTCCGAGGCTGATACAGAAGCCTTTTATGATAGTGAAGATAGCCTGTATAGAAGTTTTTGGGACTCAGAAGGCAGTTTACACTGGGGCTACTTTGAGAACTTAACTGAAGCCAAAACTGAAGACTTTATCACAGCTTGTAAACGCTGGAACGAATATATGCTCTCCCAGAGTGGGATAACAAAAGATTCGCGAGTGCTAGACCTTGGTTGTGGTAACGGCAACACAGCAATTTGGCTATCCCAACAGACAGGATGCCAAGTAGTGGGAGTCGATATTAGTAGTGTCCGGATTGAGAATGCTAAAGCTAAAGCACAACAACATCCATCACTAAAGTTGGAGTTTAAAAAAGCATCAGCAACTAACCTGCCTGATGAGTCGGGAAGCTTTAGCCATGTTTGGAGCCAGGCAGCATTGTACCACGTTCATGATCGCCATCTTGCCCTACAAGAAATTCACCGAGTTCTTGAGGAAGGGGGGACATTCATATTCGATGACCTAGTGACACCCACACAGGAAATCAACGAAATGGCCCGCAAATACGTCTACGATCGATTGCTGTTTGAACCAATATTTAGCCTAGACTCCTACAAAGATTTCCTCACCCAGTTAGGGTTTATGGTGTTGGCAACTAAAGACTTGAGCGAAAACCTACACAAGAGCTATGAATTACTATCCCAGTTGGCTTTAGATCAATATCCAGAACTGAGTGCAGCTTATGATAAAATGTGCGAGGCTATTCAAACTCATCAATTAGGATGGAGCTTTTACTTATGTGAAAAAGTCAGCGATCGCCTTTCCTGGATTTACCAAAACAGCAATCGATATAGCTTAGAGCAGAAATATAATGCCTGGGCTGCCGTCTACGACACTGAACTAGACAAATCCTATCGTTGTTCCCCAATACAATCAGCTAACGCCTTAGCAAAAGTATTGCCAAATCAGGATGTCACTATCCTAGATGCAGGGGCGGGTACAGGTATGGTGGGTGAAGCTTTAGCAAAATTGGGATATACCAACATTGTAGGGGTTGACCTCTCGGAAGAAATGCTGGAAGCAGCCAGGAAAAAGCTGGTTTACACCGATCTTTACCAAGGAAACCTCGAAGCACCCCTAGCCTTCGCATCCGCAGCCAGCTATGATGCAATCTTGGCAGTAGGTGTGTTCACCTTTGGTCATGCTCATCCTCGTGCGTTGAAAAGTCTATCCAGGTTATTGAAAACAGGTGGATATTTCATACTAACAGTGCGAGTTGATTATTATAATGACACTGAGTCTTTACACGAGGTACTGAAAGAGTTGTCTTGGAATTTAATTAGCCGAGAACAGTTCAAGATCTTTGAGACAGAACCAATGTATATTCTGGTTTTCCAAAAACTCTAACTGTACAAATAAATCAAAAAGGAAAATAATGGGTATAATCAAACTGATGCACGCTAAACTTCATCGGGTCAAGGTAACAGAGGCAAAGCGTGACTATGTTGGCAGTGTAACCATAGACTCAGACTTGCTAGAAAAGGTAGGAATGTTACCTTTAGAAGAAGTAGAAATCGTCAATGTCAATAATGGCAACCGTTGGTCAACCTATGTTTTACCAGGTGAAGCAGGTTCGGGCATGGTTTGTCCAAATGGTGGGGGAGCGCTGCTCTGTCAGAAAGGTGATTTACTAATTATTTGGGCAAACGAACAATGCGATCGCTCCGAAATCTTAAAAAATGGACACGAGGCGAAAATAGTCGTGGCTGATGAAAATAATCATTGTCAAGAACTTCTCTATCAAACTCTAACTCCAAATCAAGGAAGTGTTGAATTTCACTCTTTGCCAGGAATTCCAGAAGGTCAGACATCTGAATACCTGGAAAAAATGATGGGAAACAAGTAAAATTAAACCCTGGAAAATCACACAGTCTAACATAGTCTAAAATTATGGGTGGGTAAATACCCCACCTATATATTGCTAGGGAGTGGGGAGTAGAGAGTCGGAAAGAGAAATTTAAAATTACCATCCCTCTGTCCTGACTACTGACTACTAACTACTGCTATATCAAGAAATTCAAGACTTAAACTATGGAAAATAATTCATCGATCACAGTCGGAGGCAAACGCTTTCACTATATCTGGTTGCGTGATAACTGTCTAACTCAGGAATGTCGCCATCCGACTTCTTTCCAAAAAATCTATGACATTTCCGAGTTGACAGAAACGCCAAAGCCTCTAAATGTAGAGTTAACAAATGACGAATTAATAATTGACTGGGATGAAAACCCACCTCATCGCAGCATATTTCCCATCTCTTGGTTGATGAGTCATGCTTATGACGAATCAGCCGGAAGAGGTGATTTTCATAGTAAAATTGAACTGCGTAAACAACAAGAGATTCTGTGGGATAGTGCATGGATAAAAGCACAACCCCCAGAAAAACATGATTTTTATTCATGCAGTAGCCAAGCTTGGGTTAACCAACTCTACACCTTGGGTTTTGCAGTGATTAAAAATATGCCATTGGCAGAGTTAGATAATTTTATCAGTTCTATCGGACCAATTCATTATACAGAAGGAGGGCGATTCTACACGGTAAAATCTAAGCCTGGAGCTAATGATATATCCGAGACTGGCTACGCTCTACCACCTCACACTGATTACGAAAGTTATATGTATGCTTCCCACCTACTTCAGTTTCTCTACTTTGTGGAAAACAAAGCAACAGGAGGAGAGTCAATACTGGTAGATGGATTTCGGGTTGCCCAAGATTTTAAAAAGCATCATCCAGACTACTTTCAAATTTTGGTAGAAACTCCCGCCCAGTTTCAGCAGTTTTATACCGAGTGGGAATATTATCACCGTCGCAGTCGCCAAATCATAGAATTAGACTTCAAAGGGCAAGTTACAGGGGTCTACTTCGGTCACTCCCACGCCTGCAACTGGGATATACCTTTTGACAAAATGGAAAAATTCTATGAAGCTTACAGTGCATTTTTCCGTTATTTAAAAAGTCCTGATTATCAATATCGCTTCCGCTCGGAGGCTGGAGATTGTCTGATGGTGCAAAACTTCCGAGTATTACATGGCAGAACAGCTTTCGATGCTAATTCTGGGCCAAGACATTTAGAGGTTTCTTATGTCGCTTGGGATTACTTTACTGCAAAAGAGAATTTTCGGCAGTTTAAACATTTATACTTGAGTTAGTTGTGGATTATTAATTAGAACAAGATTATGACTGTAATTGGATATACAAGATTAGACAACCTCACTTTAGAACAGTGGGAGTTAACAAATCAAAGTGTTGAAGAGGTTGGTAATGGTCTGGTAGATAGGATTTGTAAAACTCTCTTAGGTTTACAGGAACACATTATGGGAAGTCAAGTAAACCGCTTAGAACACTGCCTCCAAACCGCAACACGAGCGTTCCGCGATGGAGCAGATGAGGAAACAGTTGTCTGTGCATTGTTGCACGATATTGGTGACGATTTGGCTCCCTATAATCATGGAGAATTAGCAGCAGCTATTTTACGACCCTATGTATCTCCAGAAAATGTCTGGATGATAGAAAATCATAGGATTTTCCTGGGCTACCACTATTTCCACTTTATGGGTCTGGATCGAAACGAACGAGATCAGTTTAAAGACCATCCTGCTTTTGAGCGGACAGTAATTTTTTGCGATCGCTGGGATCAAGTCTCTTTTGACCCTGATTATGACACCATGCCTTTGTCAGATTTTCGACCTATGCTAGAGTCAATTTTTAGCCGTCAGCCTTGGGCTTAACTATTTTCAGGTTCATTTAGCAGATGAATAAATGGGTTTCGCAACCCCACTCAATTACTGAATTTGTGGTTTTTAATTACTGTTGGGATTGCCTACCCATTCAATTACTTTCCTACTTATTAAAGATTAAAGACAATGGCTAAAGTCATCACAAATTATCCCTATCTAACAGTACATGGAAAACGCTATCACTATATCTGGTTGCGGGATAATTGTCTCTGCCCTAAATGTTATTATCCTACCTCTTGGCAGAAAAAGCATGACATTTCAGAATATATGGCTAATAACCCATCTCCAAAACCTCTGAATGTAGAATTAACCGATGAAAAATTGCTCGTAGATTGGGATGAAAACCCATCCCATCGCAGTATCTTTCCCATCGATTGGTTAATGAGTCATGCTTATGATGGAAACCAAGAAGTTAAACCCACTAGGGAAAGGATTTTGTGGGATAAAGCTTGGCTGGATGCACATCCGCCAACATGGGTTGATGCTCAGTCTGAGAATCGCCAAACTTGGACAAATCAGCTTTTGACTTTAGGCTTTACTGTAATCAAAAACTTTCGATTGGAAGATTTAAATAACTTTCTCGCGAGTATTGGACCGACATACTATTTAGCGAAAAATGGACCCTACTCTACAGTCAAAGCAAATCCAAAAGCTACAGATTTATCCCTATCTGCTGAGGGTAATGAGTTGTTGCCTCATACTGATACCACTTATATTTCTACACCTCCTTTAGTGCAACTGCTATATTGTGTGGAAAATTTGGCTACTGGGGGTGAGTCGGTACTGCTTGATGGGTTTAGAGTTGCCAGAGATTTCCAACAGCATCACCCTGAATATTTTGAAATTTTGACTCAAGTGCCTGTCAAATTTGAGCAGTTTTATC
The DNA here is from genome assembly GCF_000972705.2 of Limnoraphis robusta CS-951. The sequence goes on from NZ_LATL02000309.1 coordinate 9,115, forward strand.
CGCAATGGGAATATTATGTATCTCACACAACCCCTATAATTGAACTTGATAAAGATGGCTTAGTTATTTCAATATATTTCTCTCACAAGAATTTTGGTTCTCAACTTCCGTTTGATCGAGTAGAGAAATTTTATGAAGCATATAATGCTTTCTTTCACTACCTCAAAAATCCGGCTTATCAATATTGGTTTCGTCTGGAAGCGGGAGATTGTTTGTTAGTAGAAAACTTCCGAGTATTGCATGGCAGAAAGAAGTTTGACCCAAGCTCTGGAATGAGACATCTAGAAGTAGCATATACGGATTGGCAATATTTAGTTGGGCGAGAAGATTTTCATCGTTTAAAGCATCTATATCAATCTATTTCAGGAGGTTAATTTCCTGAATTAATTTGAAATAGCGATCGGCAATCAGCACAGGGTTCCCGAAAAATCAGCAGTCAGTTTTCAGTATCGTGGGGGATTTTTTCCCCGCTACCTTACCTACTATCAAAATATGTCTGGTGATTAAATCTAGTTCTTAAAGACAATGCTCAAAAAAGCCCTCGTAACAGGTTCAGCAAGAGGAATAGGTAGGGCGATCGCTCTCGATTTAGCCAGTAGGGGATTTGATGTGGCATTTCACTATAACCGCAGTGCAGATGCAGCCAACCAAGGAAGTCGAGAAGCAGCCACCCACGGAGTAAAATCTATTGCCCTACAAGCAGATATTACCAAACCCAAACAAGCTAAATCTTTAGTATAAAATACAGCCGAAAAACTCGGAGGCTTATCAGTATTGGTTAATAACGTGGGCAATTTTCTGGGAAAACCCACCAGTCAAATATCTGTAGAGGAGTGGCATGATGTTATTGATTCTAACCTCAATGCCACTTTCTATATTACCAAAGCAGCACTTCCCTATCTCACAGCAGCTAATGGGGCCCGCATAGTCAATTTTGCTTGTGCTGGTGGCCAAAATGTGGTATCCCGCCAGATGAGTACAGCTTATATAATTGCCAAAACTGGTATTATCATTTATACTAAATCCTTGGCTCAAGAGCTAATTAAAGACAAAATTACTGTTAACGTAGTGTCGCCAGGAATAGTCGAGAATTCTTTTGACATAGAGGAAATGATTCCTAAACTACCTGCTAAACGTCCAGCAACTTTACAAGAAATAAACCATGCAGTTTGGTTTTTGATTAACCCTGATTCTGATTATATTACAGGGCAAGTATTGGAAGTATCAGGAGGCTGGAGTTTGTAATTATAATTTTTTTATCCCGATTTTCGACAATATATATTATTGATTATTTGCACAAGGAATCAAAATGACATCAAATACAGAAAAGGAGGAAATAAAATCTAATTCGGAAAGTTGGATTATAGGCAAAGAATTTAAATTTGAAGCTTCCCACCAACTACCTAATCACGATGGTAAATGTGCCAGATTGCACGGTCATTCTTGGCGTGGTGTCATCTACGTTTCTGGTAATAAATTGATAGATGCTGGTGCAAAGCAGGATATGATTATGGATTATGAAGATATCAAAAAATATCTCAAACCTCTGCTAGATGATTATTTAGACCACTATCACTTAAATGAAACTACAGGTTTAGCTAATCCTACAAGTGAAGCGATCGCCAAATGGATTTATGAACAACTAGAAGATCAAATTCCTGGACTTGTAGCAGTGAGAATTGATGAAACTTGCACTAGCCAATGTGTTTATTCAAAAGAAAAAAGTAATTTTTTATTACTGTAAAATTAAAATGATTCAAACCACAGTAAAAGGAGATTTAACTCTATGAACAAAGTTGTCACAGTGATAGGTGGTGGACCTGCTGGTATGTCTTGCGCTTTATGGTTGAAACATCTCAAATTTTCCCCAATTTTAATTGAAAAAAGCAAAAAACTTGGAGGCTTACAAACAATTAGTCCATTTCACAACAAATGGTATTTGGGAGTACCAGGACAGACAGGAATGGAATTAGCCAAACAATTTAACAGACATATTGAGTTAGAAGTTATACCTACACTCTTCAATTCTCAAGTCAAACGCATTACTCCTGGAAATAATTTCCAGATTTTTACTGACAAACATGAAATAACCGCAAAATCTATAGTTATTGCTACAGGTCAAAGGTTTAAAGGATACGAAAGTATAGAATCAATTGCAGGCAGTCAGGAGTTATTATCGTCACCAAATGTCTGTTTTAATCCGGGTGCTGTTCCTATAGTTCACGGACAGAAAGTTGCGGTAGTAGGGGGTGGTGATAACGGACTCGGAACAGCAAGTATACTGACAGATACTGCTCAACATATTCACTTATTTGTTCGTTCTCAATTTCAAGGGTTTAGCATGAACCAAAAAGCTGTTTGTGACCAGATTAAATCTGGTAAAATAACTCTACACAAACCAGCATTTATTCAGAGATTTAAATTACAAGGAGATAATATTTCTATCACTTTTAAAGTAGAAAATCAGCCAGAGGAAGAGGTACTTGTCAACTATATTTGTTTTCGACTGGGTTTTGCACCCAATGTAGAGGATATAATTAAACTATTCGATCGAGGAGGGATAGGTTGTTTAGAACTAAATCAAGGTGAGTATATTACAACTGATAGATTTCTGCGGACATCAATTCCAAATGTTTATGCCGCAGGAGATGTGACAAATTATAGAGACCCCTGTGTTGCAACAGCAGTAGCTCAAGGTGCTATCGCAGCCCGAAGTGTGGAATCAGATTTGCGATCAGATGATTAGTTTGATTAGTTCCGCTTGATAGATAAGGTAGTGATAAATACGTTATACTCGTTTCTTTGTAACGAGGAAATCGGCGAAATTTATCCTTTTGGAAGGAGAATTTAAGGTGAGGCTTTTTATCTTCAGTCAAAAGTTCAGTTTTTGCGTTTTTTAATCAATTGGTGATAACATCAAACTGCCGTCAAAGTTGTTAGACTCATCCGTTGAACTAAACCGCCAATATTGTTCGTAGTGATTGAAAAAACTTTGTCCTAATATTCCATCAACTTCTAATAAATCTAATACCGAAGGAGAAGATAAAATCACTGCTTCTAGATTATTTTGCTGATGGTGTTGAATTTTGACCTGTTCTAATGTCGAACGTTCAGCTATTTCTAACCCACAAAACCCGATGACTTGTATCTCTTGACGAGAAGCTTGATCGAGTTGTAATTTATTAGCAAGGGATGGAGAGATAAAAATGGTATCGGCTCCTGTATCTAACATAAAGGTAAACGGCCCTTGACCATTGATTTCTATTTCTGCTAACATCACTCCTAAGCGACTTTGTAAGGGAATGGATTGTTGAATTTGGGGTGAATGGAGTTGAGACGGCGGAAGCAGTTTAAGTTGTGGCGTTTTGGGGTTTAAGTTTAGGTCAAAGTGTCGTAAAAAATCCATTCCTAATACTCCCGCAAGTTCATCGGGAATCAGAGTATTTTTAAACTCTAAACCTCTCAATTCTTCAACACGCACCCCATCAACTGTGATAGTCGGGAGTTGATGTACAGTCGCACTCATTTCAGGACAATCATCGCCTGCGACGGCTGAGGTTAACTGTTCATTTGCTATTTTTTCTCCGACTAACTGCAACTGCTGAACCATTGGGGTTGAAATCATGGTTGTAGACGCACCAGTGTCTAGCAGAAAATCGCCTGATTTGTCTTTGAGAGTCAGTTGAAGGGTGAAAACCTGACTTCCTTCTAAGCGCTGTAAGGGAATGCTAGCTTGTCCTTGAGTGCGAGGAGGAGGAAAATTTAGTCCTTTGAGTTGAACAATTGCGTTGAGTTGCTGTAAAACAGAAGAATGAGCCGTCAGGCGACTAAAGCACGAAAAATTTTCTGGGAGCAAGTCGCTCCCTCTTATTTGATAATTTTGATGGTCTGAAGTTTTGCGATCGCCAATTTCTCCATCTGTTAAAGTAGAATGTTGACCAGGAGCCATTGGGAAGCGTCTTAGAGCGTCTTCGAGTTGCTGAGAATTACAGATTGGGGGTTGACTCTGACCCTTGATGGGTAATATGATGATTGAGACGACCATCGGGAGCAAAAATCGCTGAAGATTTCGTCTCACAACTGTCGCCTCTAACATGGAACTCCTCCTAAATTAACGAGTTCTCTAGTCTCGCAAAAACTTTAACAGTTCTCGGTTAACGGTTTGGGGAACTTCCTGTTGAATCCAGTGACCACAATCTTCGACTAATTCGAGTTTAAAAGGTGCGGCGATTAATCGGTCTAAACCCTCTAGAAGTTTATGACTAAAAAACGCATCTTCTTTTCCCCATAAGACCAGAGTCGGGGATTCAACTTTTTCAGGCGATCGCATTGTGCTAGAAAGCCAGTTGGGTGGCCACAAGAGTTGACGATAGTATTTCATCGCTGAGGTAATTACACCCGGTTTTTCTAAAGCGGCTTGATAAATTTTTGTTTCTTCTGCGCTAAAAGCACCTTTACGAATCGCTTGACCCCGTAGCAAATCGATCACAAAGTTATTTAAATTTTGTTGAATTAACCATTCTGGTAGGTTGGGAACTTGAAACGCCAAAACAAACCAACTCCGCCGCAGTTGGTCTAAATTACTCATCAACTCCTGGACAAAGCGATGAGGAGGAGGAGCGTTTAAAATCGCCAAACGGTTGACATACTGGGGAAATTTCTGAGCCATGTGCCATGCAATCGTACCCCCCCAGTCATGTCCGACAATATGCGCCTTAGCGTAGCCTAAGCGCTCAATCAAGCCCTGAATATCGGCACTGAGGGTATCTAAGTCATAACCCGTCTCCGGCTTGTCAGAGTCGTTATAACCGCGCAAATCGGGAACAACGACTTTATAATAACGAGCGAGTGCCGGAATTTGATAACGCCAAGAGTACCAAAATTCTGGGAAACCATGCAGGAGGATCACCAGTTCTCCTTCACCTTGAGTTACCGAATGTAAACGAATGTTATTGGTCTCAACAAACAGGTGTTTCCAGTCAGACTCCAATGCTATTGCCATATACGCCTTTTTCTGATAATTAACACTGCCGTAACTGCCCGATTCATCCGTCAGGCAGAGAGATCTAGGGCAGTGTCACTTCTTCCAGATTAACATTTGGAGAGGTGTAACACCACTAACAAAATTGTATTGACCGATTAACTGGGTCGTAGCCTTGAGCATTGCTGCTCTGCTCTGAATTAGCCAGCCAATCGCGCTCCAAATACTTCCTGTTTGTTCCTAGAAGTGTCGGCACTGTCTAGTCTACAGGTAGATACGAGCAAGCGACTCGCCAGAGATCAGACCTTTAAGCCAGCTTCGATAACGTTACAGACGGTTCGACCTTGTACTTGACTAGGTTAGCCAGTTCTTGTAATTGATTAATCGCTTCAGCTCCTTCTAACTTCATCAATTCGCGATCATCTCGCATTTCAGTCCAAGTAATTCCGTAATCTGATACCAGGAAACGAATCAGATGATTTTCTCCCAGGCTGACCATGAAGGAGGCGCTATTCATTTGGCCCCCACAGGTATAGCAAGATGCTAAATAGCCTTGACGCTCTAACACAGTGGCCAGAGCTTGGAGACTCATCACGAGATCCTGTACAAATTTACGGTGTTGTTCTGCTAGTCTGAGAAACATATCTGCCCTCCCATCACCACACCTAAGATTTATTCAAAAAATGTAACATAATCTTAAGGTTTTGGTGTCTCAATGTTGGCACAGTATAACCTTAATTTGCTACAAAGATCATCACCATTCTGAACTCTTTTTCCGGATATCTGAAAATCATTAAACCTCTAGACCCCGGACAACAGAACCCCGAAAAACTTGATAGTCAAGACTTCTACCGGAGTGATAACAGGGATTTAACAACCTGTATCAGCCTCTGCAAGAGGTAGATTAAAATAACTAATATTATAAATATTACTTATAGTATTCAGGGATTCTACCGAACAGAAAAGGATTTTTATATAAAGCCGACTGATTACTTTAAATTTACTTATCTTTTTTTGAGGGAAAATTTAGGTTAATATTTTATTAACTTGTGTAAAGTTTCTGATCCATCTCAGGGTAGATTTTCAGAGAATTGTTGCTGCAATGCTAATTTTTAGCTGAACAAGGTATATCGGGGCAGGAGTTCAAGACAAGAGTCGGTCTCCCCTACCCAACCCGGAGACTGAGAAATAGCCGTTCAAGTTCAAGCAAGAGTTAACTGATTCGCCGTAAGTCCCCCACTGAATTCGGTACTCCGAATCAGTGGCGGGATATAAGGCGGGCGGCGACGATTGTATCTCCGACCAATGCCGTAAGGCGAGGAAAGAGATATATCAGGAGTCGCCAAATATTTGCAGAATAACGTTACTGTAATATATATATAATAGTAATAGGTCGATATTTGGAGGAGTTTAGATGAAGCGACAAGCGGTAAAAGTCAGTCTATACCCTACGGACGAGCAAATCCAGGTGTTAGCTCAACACTTTGGATGTGCGCGTTGGTGGTGGAATTATGGGTTGAATCAATGTATTGAAACCTATAAAGCAACAGGCTTTGGCTTGTCTCAGTCTGGACTGAATTCTTTGTTGCCAAAACTCAAAAAAGAAAAAGAGACTGAATGGTTAGGGGATTGTTATTCGCAGG
>NZ_LATL02000310.1 GCF_000972705.2 Limnoraphis robusta CS-951
CCGCTTCTCTATCCGTTTTTAAATTGATGCCCATGCTCTCTCTGCCTGCGCTTGTCGAGCCATAGAATTGAGTTTGTTCACCCAGGGAAAACTAGGGTTGTCTGACAGCAGTTTGCAGTAGCGATAGGCATCGTTGCGACTTTTAACTTGACCATTTATCCATGCTTTGATGATGCTGTTACGAACAAACCTACCAGTACGGATAGCTTCGTCTAACTTTCTGTACTGGTATTGTGTTCCTTGCAGCTTCATTTCATACACAAGCATAGATTATCGGCATCAAGCCACGATAAACTATTGTAGCACAAAAATAATCCGTCGTAAACGACCTTGCTCTAAACCTGCTTCTCTTGGTAAGGACGATTTTAGTTGTGATTATTGCTATTTAAACCTAATTGCAATAAGTTCAAGTATTGGGTTAATGTAAACGCATCCACACCCAACTCTGTTTTGTCTTTTGCTGCTTTTATTCCGGCTTGGGCGTGCCACCAAACGGCTGTTTTCACGATAGCATCTATGGGCGTTTGATTTAACACCACTGCGGCTAATAATCCACCTAATAAACCCGTTAAAACATCACCACTTCCTCCTCTAGCTAATGCGGGTGTACTTTCGGGATTCATCCAAACTGTGTTCTCGGTTCCGATACAAACTCTCGCCCCTTTTAAGAGGACAATACTTTGACTTTGTTGGGCGGCTTTTTGCGTGACTAATATACGATTCTTTAACTCCTCGACTAAATCAGGAAATAATCGCTTAAATTCACCCGGATGAGGAGTAATAACCGTTGCCGCTTGTCGTTGAGATAGCGTAGAAATGGGGTCAAGTTGGGCTAAAATATTTAAACCATCTGCATCTAAAATTAACGGTTGATTACCGTCGAGAATCATTTGTACAATTGTACTAGCTGATTGTGTTAAACCAGGGCCACAGGCGATCGCATCAAATTGATCTAAACTAAAATGAGAGGGAAAGTCTAAAATTGCCCCATCTTCTGTTTCTGGACAACCCACAATTAAAGCTTCTGGAAGTTGGCTACTCAATAAAGGTTTAATCGAGTTAGGAACTGCAATAGATAGCATTCCCACACCCGACGCCCTCGCCCCTAAACCTGCTAAAATTGCGGCTCCCGTATAACGATGAGAACCTGCTACAATCAGTAAATTACCGTTCTTGTATTTGTGAGAAGTCAAAGGACGAGGTAAGGGTAAATCAGCGATGGCGTTTTCTTTAGTAATCCGTCGAAATTCGGGGTTTTTCCCTAAAATAGCCTGAATATCAGCTAAGGGAATATCAAAGTCAATCAGTTCAACATTTCCCAAATAATCTAAGGCTGAATCTTGTAAAAATGCTAACTTCCACAATCCCAAACAAAAGGTGTCAGTCGCGTTAATAGCCGTTCCTAAAACTTCTCCGGTATCCGTATGAATCCCGGAAGGTAAATCAATACTCAAAACCCTTTTCTTCCAAGCATTAATCTGATTCACGGCTTCTGCTAATTCATCAGTTATCGGACGTTCTAAACCAAAGCCAAACATCCCATCAATAATTACATCGCAGTTTTGCAAAGATTCAATATTTTGATCAATCAAAATCCCCAAACTTGTGATATACTTAAGATGGGATTGAGTGAGTTCTTTTTGTTTAGAAAACGGACAATAAACAACCAAAGAATATCCTAAAAAGTGTAATTCCCTGGCGACAACTAAGGCATCCCCGCCGTTATGACCCGGCCCAACAATCACCCCAATCGAAGTAACAGGAATTGACTCTATTTTCCTCAGAATACATTGAGTCAGGCGTCCGGCGACTTTTTCCATTAATGCTGCTACAGGCATTCCTGCATCAAACAGACGAGTTTCTATCGCCTGCATTTGTTGAGCAGTGACGACAAACTGTTGAATTTCGGTTCTATTTTGACGGTTAAACATAATTAAATAGTAGGTTGGGTTGAGGTACGAAACCCAACATTCAAAGACTTCGTTTCCCCATTCTACAACTCGTCGGTTGGGTTGAGGTAAAAAACCCAACTTTGAATAATTATTGTTGGGTTTCTACATTGTTGGGTTTCTACATTGTTGGGTTTCACTCTCGTTCTACCCAACCTACTACCCAACTTTAAATAATTATTGTTGGGTTTCACTTCGTTCTACCCAACCTACTACCCAACTTTAAATAATTATTGTTGGGTTTCACTTCGTTCTGCCCAACCTACTACCCAACTTTAAATAATTATTGTTGGGTTTTTATATTGTTGGGTTTTTACATTGTTGGGTTTCACTTCGTTCTACCCAACCTACTACCCAACTTTGAATAATTATTGTTGGGTTTCACTTCGTTCTAGCCAACCTACTGACTACTTACCAAAATAAACCTGCGCTCCCGAAATTCCTGCATCAATAAAATAATCTTCCCATTCTTTAGCAAGGGTTTGATTTGCAAATGGCCCCACTGCAATAAAAGGGTCAACTGCTAAGTCTTGAATCATCACACTGTTTTCCGGCGCACCCAACGTAATCACATCATTTGCGATGATAGTTAAATCAGCAGCTTGAGCGGGAATTAACACAAAATAACGATTCGTCTCCGATAACCCATAACCGTCAGTATCCGAAGGTTTAGAGGTAATAGGTGTCGTGGGAACTTCAGGTTGAATCGCCACCCAAAGCTGCAAATCTTGCAAACTTTGAATAATTTCCGAAGGAATTCCTCGCAAGTTTAATTCATCCGCCAGGAGTCGAGCATTACTCCAATTGACAAAACTCCCCGCTTGAATAAGCAGTTTACCCTGATATTCTTTCACCTTAGCATTCGGTGCTACTTTCAACACCTCAAATAACGCAGCATCATTAACACTCACAAACACTTGATATAAACCCAAACTTCCTTCAGGAAAGACATAAATCGGCGGAATATTTGTTTCAATCGGTTTTTCTTCGTTAGTGGGTAAAGGAACAATAGGAGGTGCCGGATTAATCGCCCCTGTAAACACTTTGTCGTCTTCAAAGTTGGTAATTTGGGCTTCTATACCGTAGGATTGCAAATCTTCAACGACTCTTTCGGCTTCACTCTCTCTAAAATAGATACCCGCATCTATGATTCTGCGATTTCTGTAGTTGCGAATCACGGCGCCGGGCTGGACTTGCTGAACGACTTCTAACAAAAAGGGACTATCGCTGTTAACATATACCCCATAGCGTTGTTGCTGTGCGAACCCTGGAGAAATTTCAGCTAAACCCGTCCCCAATAGCAGTAAAATCGCCGTTAGTGGGGTTCGCAATCTCTGCTGAATCCACCGTTTGTAGTTTTTATGTATTATCATAGAAGTTACAGACATTCTCGGTTCCTCCAACACTAAGCGTAATAATGTCATCATTTATAGAGAAGTACATCTAAACTAGCAGCTTATTATCGCCTAATCCCATGAAAAAAGTCGTTGTCGGTTTATCAGGAGGAGTTGACAGTTCAACCGCCGCCGCTATTCTGCACCACCAAGGCTATGAAGTGGTGGGGTTAACGCTATGGTTAATGAAAGGAAAAGGTCAATGCTGTTCGGAAGGGATGGTTGATGCCGCGTTTATCTGCGAACAGTTAGGCGTTCCTCATCATATCGTGGACAGTCGAGATTTGTTTCAAACTCATATTATCGATTATTTGGTCGAAGGCTATAGTGCGGGGATTACCCCCTTACCCTGTTCTCAATGTAATAAAGCCGTGAAATTCGGCCCGATGTTGCGTTATTCACGAGAAGAATTAGGCATTGATTTGATTGCTACAGGTCATTATGCCAGAATTCGGTATGATCAACAAAGTGACCGTTATCAACTCTTAAGAGCGGTTGACAAAAGTAAAGATCAGTCCTATTTCTTGTATGATTTAACTCAAGATTTGTTGGCGGGTGTTGTGTTTCCCTTGGGGGAAGTTCTCAAAAGTGAAACCCGACGCATTGCGGCTGAATATAACTTGAAAACGGCGGATAAACCGGAAAGTCAAGACCTCTGTTTGGTTGAGGCAAATGGTTCAATGCGGGCGTTTTTGGATAAATATATTACAGGTCAAAAAGGCGATATTGTTGATCAAAATGGTCAAGTTTTAGGTCAGCATGAAGGGATTCATCACTATACCATCGGACAACGCAAAGGTTTAGGAATAGCCGCGCCAAACCCATTATATGTTATTGGCATTGATGCCGGACGAAATCAAGTGATTGTTGGCGATCGCGAAAATGCGACTCAAACGGAGTGTATCATTAAACGGGTGAATTGGGTATCAATGGCGCCGCCCACTTCTCCCATTCGCGCTGAAGTGCAAATTCGTTATCGAACAAAACCCCAACCTGTTACGGTTGTACCGTTAAATTCCCCAGAAGGCGAAGAAGTCAAATTGATTTTTGATGAACCCATTTTCGGAATTACACCCGGTCAAGGTGCGGTTTGGTACGATGGAGAAATTGTGTTAGGTGGCGGAATTATTTGCAGTTAAAACCTCTCCCTAAATCCCTCTCCAATCCCCCCTTAATCCCCCCTTAAAAAGGGGGGTGGGGTGAGGGACTTTGAAGAACCTCTCCCTAAATCCCTCTCCAATCCCCCCTTAATCCCCCCTTAAAAAGGGGGGTGGGGCGAGGGACTTTGTTTTAAATTTGGCGATCGCCGAAGCGATGAAAACCAATATATTATAATCATATAAGCTTGTAAAGTCGTTGAAAAAATGTCTGCTAGAGATCGATTTCATAATGCTGTTAAAAAAGCACTTCAGAAAGAACAGTGGATGATCACCCATGATCCATTAAGAATTGAGTTTGGGAAAGATGATCTAGTTGAAATTGATTTAGCCGCAGAACATTTTATTGTAGCAGAAAAAGCAGAAGTAAAAATTGCAGTTGAAGTTAAAAGCTTTTTAAGAGATTCTGCTTTATCGGACTTTCATACTGCGTTAGGACAATTTTTAAATTATCGCTTAGTGCTTGAAGAAAGCGAACCCGAACGTACACTCTATTTAGCAGTTCCCATTTCCGCTTATGAAGTCTTCTTTCAACGAAAACTCCCCCAAACGGCTATCAAAAAGTATAAAATAAAACTAATTGTTTACGAACCGACTGATGAGGTGATTGTTCAATGGATCGACTAGAACACTACCGTCAATGTATTCAAAAATTACTGCTGGAACATTGTCAAGGTCAGTCTCCTAATGGTGAATTTGAGGTTCATCCCATTTTTGATCGGGAACGAGATCATTATTTAATTGTGGATTTTGGATGGGATAATTACCGTCGGATTTATAATTGTGTGATGCACTTGAATATTCAGAATAATAAAGTCTGGATTCAACGCAATCAAACGGATTACAGTCTTGCTGAAGAATTAGTTTCGTTGGGAATTCCAAAGGAAGATATTGTTTTGGGAGTTCAGCCAATTTCTGTTCGAGAATATACGGGGTTTGGCGTCGCTTCGGAGTGAATAAAATCGCAGTTGGTGAAAATGAACCTCTCCCTCAATCCTTCTCCTACCAAGCGAGGGACTTTGAAGAACCTCTCCCTAAATCCCTCTTTTAAAAGGCGAAAAACTGTGAAGAACCTCTCCCTAAATCCCTCTCCTACAAGGCGAGGGACTTTGAAGCATAGCGATCGCATTTTAAAGATTTTCAGTAATAGTCAGTTCATAGTGCAGAACTAAAATTTTATCTGTGTTTAGGGTTGCTATTGCATATTATAATGAGCGGTCAATAATTGCTTGCATTTGCTGAAGAATATCCTCAAAAGAAGAACTATTTTGAGATTGAGATTGATTGTTTTTTTGAGTTGCCGTTAATTTTCTCAAGCAGTCTGCATAATTTCCTCGAACCATCATTGTATGGGGATGACCATCTCCAAGAGTTCGTTCACACATTTCCAAGGCTTGCCGAAACAGGGGTTCGGCATCGGCGTAGGGTCCCTGGGAGTAGTAAAGGGAGGCGAGGTTGTTGAGGCTGATGGCAACATCGGGATGGTCGCCTTCAAACAGCCGTTGTCTCATTTCTAAGGCTTGCCGATACAGGGGTTCGGCCTCGCCGTAGCGTCCCTGGGACTCGTAAAGCAAGGCGAGGTTGTTGAGGCTGGTGGCAACTTTGGGATGGTCGCCTTCAAACAGCCGTTGTATCATTTCTAAGGCTTGCAGATACAGAGGTTCAGCCTGACTGTAGCGTCCCTGGGACTGGTAAAGGTAGGCGAGGTTATTGAGGCTGGTGGCAACAGATGGATGGTCGCCTTCAAACAGCCGTTGACACATTTCCAAGGCTTGCCGAAACAGGGGTTCGGCATCGGCGTAGCGTCCCTGGGACTCGTAAAGTCCGGCGAGGTTGTCCAGGCTGGTGGCAACAGATGGATGGTCGCCTTCAAACAGCCGTTGTCTCATTTCCAAGGCTTGCCGATACAGACGTTCAGCCTCACTGTAGCGTCCCTGGGACTTGTAAAGGTAGGCGAGGTTATTGAGGCTGGTGGCAACAGATGGATGGTCGCCTTCAAACAGCCGTTGACACATTTCCAAGGCTTGCCGATACAGGGGTTCGGCATCGGCGTAGCGTCCCTGGGAGTCGTAAAGTCCGGCGAGGTTGTTGAGGCTGGTGGCAACAGATGGATGGTCGCCTTCAAACAGCCGTTGAAACATTTCCAAGGCTTGCCGATACAGGGGTTCGGCATCGGCGTAGCGTCCCTGGGACTTGTAAAGTCCGGCGAGGTTGTTGAGGCTGGAGGCAACATCGGGATGGTCGCCTTCAAACAGCCGTTGACACATTTCCAAGGCTTGCCGAAACAGGGGTTCGGCATCGGCGTAGCGTCCCTGGGACTCGTAAAGTCCGGCGAGGTTGTTCAGGCTGGTGGCAACAGATGGATGGTCGCCTTCAAACAGCCGCCGTTTCATTTCCAAGGCTTGCCGATACAGGGGTTCGGCATCGGCGTAGCGTCCCTGGGACTTGTAAAGTAAAGCGAGGTTGTTCTGGCTGGCGGCAACAGCGTTATGTTCATCTCCGAAACGGGTTTTTGCCTCCTCCAAACCTTTCTTCAGCCAAGGTTCAGCTTGAGAATACAAGGTTTGACCTTGATAGAACCAACCCAAGCTAGTAAACGGTGTAATTAAATCTTCATCCAACACCAACTCAGTGAAACGATTAGCAACTTCTTCGATATGTTTAATGGCAGGTTCAACCTGTTTAACCTGTTGGGTGGTGATATCTTGAGGAATTTTTTGATCGGCAATTTTAACCATTGTGATGACAAAAGCCTGTTTCATTGCGGCTGCGGCTTCCTGTTCCTCCAGTTTGTCGCGGAAAAACTCTCGCAGGAGTGGATGGAGGCGATAGGTTTTCGGTTTGGTTTGTTTGAGGAGACTGAGTTTAACTAACTGGCGTCTGCCGTCTTCAACATCTTCGAGATCAATTTCCTCCCCCTGCCAACCTTGATACACCATTTCAACCAACCCCCACAAAATCTCATCGGGATAAAACAGAGACAACAAACAACCCAACAGTTGAGTTTCTGGCTGTTTTTGTAACCGTTCCCAACTCAACTCAAATGCTGCGGCGACTCCCAATTTTGCCGTTACTGCTGCGTTTGCATCTCCGAGAGAATTATGTTTTAGGCGTTTGCGTTGCAGGCGTTTCTGCATCTCGGCGAGGGAAAGATCCTTATTGTCTTGTTCTGCCAGATATTTCCCCACCAATTCTAACCCCAAGGGCAAATATCCCAACCATTCACAGAGTTGTTGGGCGGTTTGGTGTTCAGCTTTAATGCGATCGCTACCAACGATAGACTCTAGTAATTTTAAAGCATCATCGGGGTGAAGTACCTCTAAAATTAGGGGAGTAACGTTGGGTATCTGTTCTCGCGTGGTGATTAATATTTTGAACCGAGGAGAACCCGGCAAATAGGGCTGAACCCGTTGTTTGTAGCCGATGACATCATCAACAATTAACAACACCTCACCTTCCGCCCAATGTTGCCAGCAATAAGCCAACTGTTCCGCTTCCGAAAAGCCTGTAAAATCCATCTTGGGGAAAAACCGAGGACGGGCAAATTTAATCACCTCAAAGATGAAACTCCCCCCGGAAATGAAGCAAACGCCCCCTTTGTAGGTATCGTGGAGATGTTTGCGGGCGTATTGGAGGGCGAGTTCGGTTTTGCCGACTCCTCCCATTCCCACCACTGCTGCGGCGATCGCAACTTGGGTATTTTGTTGTAGAAGTTGGTGGAGTTCTTCGAGAGGTTCATCCCGTCCAAAAAACTTCTCGGGTTCGAGAATGCCCCGTTGCCCTAAATTTTGGTAGGGTTTAGCCCCCCTTGCCCCCCAAGTTTGGGGAGAACCTTCTTGAAAGCCCCCAGTATTGGGGGTTTGGGGGCTTGGATGCAGTCATATATTAAATGTACCGCCTTCAATGGTACTACCTACAATACCTGTATTTCCAACGTTACCACCTGTGATGGTTGTTCCCTGAAACAAAGCGTTAATTTTCTCGGCTAACTTGGCGGAATTGTTAACGGTTGCAGGTTGAGATTTAATAGTTGTCGCAATTTCTTCTAACCTCTTTCTGAGGTCTGCATCTTCGATGATGGTTGCTTCCACATCCTCAACTACTTTAGCAAATTCTGGATCGGTTTCTGCCGTTTTCTTGACATCAATCACCGCTTGACCCCAATCTAAAGGCGTTTCATTCACCTTTTCGATAGCCAATGCAGTTTGGGGAGATTTACATCGAAGCTGTTGCAGCAAAGTTCCCCCTTGTTCAAATAACTTTTCCCCCAGTTTCTCGCCTGTTTTTTCTGTTGCTTTGGTGATGATCAGCGCAGCTAAAGCGGCAAGGGTCAGTTCTACCGGTTCCATTGGTTGTTGTAGAAAAAGGTTGATTGATGTTTTTTATTATAGAATTTTATACTCCAAATCGACAAGTTCTCCCCTCCGGTTTCACCACCCCATTAATATTGAAATCCTTTTAGAAGAACTTGATCTTGAGTTTTGTCCTTTGGGTTCAACAACGTTCAAAAATCCAGAAATGATGCAAGGCATTGAACCGGATAACTGTTTTGATATTGAACACGAAGCGTCGGTTAGGGTAAAGATATAGCGCTACGCGCTAGGCAAAAGGCAACAGGCAAGAGGCAAAAGTGCCAGCAGAAAATATTTTCAGCATTTACCAATGTCCTAACCGTTATGCGTAGTGCTATACCTGTAAATGTACCATCATTGAATTCCTGATAAAATCTTAGTGTCTTTGTGTCTTCGTGGTTAATTTTTCCCATAAAAAAACCCCCTAAAATTGGGGGTACTCTACAGACAATTCAGGTTATTTCTGAGGAATATTCGGTGCGGTAAATGACAACAACTCTTGCTTTTGTTGGGCAATCGGAGGATTATCTCCTAAGGTTGGTACCGATTGACGAATCAAAGCCGTTAACTGCGTTGTGGTTGAATCATAGATTTGAGTAACAATCTTCGGATACAACCCAATCCCAATAATCGGTACTAATAAACAGGCAATCACAAACACTTCCCGAGGTTCGGCATCCACCAGTTTTTCGTGAGAAGTTAACTCTTTGTTTTCCGGGCCATAGAGGAGTTCTCGTAACATTGAAAGCAGATAAATTGGCGTTAAAATCACCCCAACTGCGGCTAGAAACACCACTAAAACTTTGAACGTCGGACTGTAAGCATCACTGGTAGAAATACCAATAAAGATCATCACTTCTGCAACAAATCCACTCATTCCGGGTAACGCCAATGACGCCATTGAACAAGCCGTCCACATCGCAAAAACTTTCTTCATCTTCGTCCCAACACCGCCCATTTCATCTAACATCAATGTATGGGTACGGTCATAGGTACAACCGACAAGGAAAAACAAACTCGCCCCAATTAACCCATGAGAAATCATTTGCAGCATCGCACCACTTAACCCAATTTCGGTAAAAGATGCCATGCCAATTAAAACAAATCCCATGTGAGAAATAGAAGAATAGGCAATTTTCCGCTTGAGATTTCGTTGAGCAAAAGACGTCAGGGCAGCGTAGATAATATTCACAACCCCTAATATGATTAAAATCGGGGCAAACGTCGCATGGGCATCCGGTAACATTCCTACGTTCATCCGTAGTAACGCATAACCCCCCATTTTCAGCAAAATTCCCGCCAGTAACATATGCGCCGGGGCTGTGGCTTCTCCGTGTGCGTCGGGTAGCCAGGTGTGAAGGGGGAAAATCGGCAATTTCACGCCGTAGGCAATCAGGAAGCCACCATACAGCAATAGTTCTAGTTTAATCGGGAAATCCTTCGCGGCGATCGCAGACATATCAAACGTCACCGTATCGCCGTAGAAAGCCATCGTTAGGGCGCCAACCAGGATAAACAGCGAACCCCCTGCGGTGTACAAAATAAACTTTGTCGCGGCGTATTGACGCTTTTTACCGCCCCAAATCGCTAAAATCATGTAAACCGGAACGAGTTCCAGTTCCCAGGCTAGGAAGAACAGTAACATATCCTGAACGGCAAATACAGCGATTTGTCCGCCGTACATCGCTAACATCAGGAAATAAAATAACTTCGGCTTAAAGGTCACAGGCCAAGCTGCTAAAATCGCTAGGGTGGTAATAAACCCCGTTAGCAAAATCAGAGGCATTGCCAAACCATCCGCCCCAACAGACCAGTTTAAATCGAGTTGAGGTATCCAGGCGTAGCTTTCAAACAGTTGTAAGCCGGGTTTGTTGAAGTCGTACTGAGTACAAAAAGCGTAAACAATAATAGCAAAGTCTATTAGCCCAATGACCAAAGCATACCAGCGTACCGTGCGCCCGTCTTTGTCAGGAATAAATGGCACCAGCAACGCGGCGACAATGGGAAATAGAATAGTAGTCGTTAACCAGGGAAAATGTTCGAGATTCATGTCTGATGATACAATCAGTGCTAAGTTATTATAGATCCGCAAAATTTGAGTAATAGGGCTTATACTTCACCTTTTCTTCAGACTTTAGACGGGATTTGTCCAGAGTCGAGGGATGGAATCTTACTGGCATACCTTTCATGTCGATAGCAATACGCGATCGCTTTTTGTTTTTAGATTTCTCTAAGTTTTAAATTGCTTGTTCGTGTTGTTGTTTCCATTGAAAATAATCAAAGTTTGGCGGGAAGGTTGCGATCGCTATCTATGGTTCACCCATTCCAGAAGGGACGGGTCAGCTTGTGGATACTAAAATAGTTGTGAATCTAGAGCAATTTTTTTCACTTCCCTAGACAACACCAGCAAGTCACTGTATAATCAACTCTTAAGATATGCTCGAAACCGAAGCGGAAAAACAAGCTTTCCAACGCTTAATTCCCCGCAAGGGGATTGAAACAAGTTGGAGGATTTCGTTGAAGAAGAATAATTTTAAGTGTTTGGCGATCGCGTTACCGTTCCTGTTGGTTTCCTGTTTGGATGTATCCCCCGATGCCCGGTTCAAGCGGGAAGTTCGCGAGGCAATAAATGATGGATACACCGACCCGCAGATGAACAAAGAGGCGCAGGAGGTTTTTAGAAAATATCTCGGGTGGGAGGGGGCGATCGCTCTCGGAAAGCAACATTGCCAGTGGGCAGAAGAGGGAAAGACGGATCGGGATTTGGCTCGGATATTGGGAGATAAAGCAGACATGACAGTAGAAGATCCCGACGAAAATATAACGCTGCTATTCGTTTATTTTTCAATTAGAAGTCCCGCCATCAGAGCTTACTGTCCGGGGCGGGATATTTGAGGATTGGCGATCGCTTTCAAATTTCAAATAAGCTCAACTGACCGCTAAAAGAAACGATTTTCTTGTCCGCATTTTTCCGCTTCCGAACCAACAACATCTCGGTTCGCTTGGGTCGGGTTTTGGTTTTGGACTGTCGGGTGATGCCTGCTGAACTGGCTTTCCAATGCTTAATTCCCCGCAAGGGGATTGAAACTTTCGATAGCGCCGAATGCCGTCGCTATTAACGATAGGGTACTTTCCAAAGCCAAATTCCCCGCAAAGGGATTGAAACGTCACACGCTAACCCCCCCCCACCCATGTCTGAGCTTTCCAATGCTTAATTCCCCGCAAGGGGATTGAAACTCTTAGCTCTAATTCCTTGAAGACACACTCCAGATCACTTTCCAATGCTTAATTCCCCGCAATGTTAGAATATATTGAAAGTATTTGACCAGAGGTGGATAGATGAAGATTAACAGAAAAGAGTCCCAAAGTTTTTTTGAAAATAAAAACGGCAAAGTGAGGGGATGGAATTGGGAAAATAATAATGGAAAAATAACTCAAAACTCTTTTGACGAGAGAAGTGAACCAACCAATCCTTTGAATAATAAATTAAATAATTTTTTCATTTTACTTATGGTGTTTTTAGTGATAGCGTTTTCAATAAATTCAAGCCAGTTATCAGGCATAAAAAATTTGTTAAAAGAAACATTTAAACCTATTCAGATGCGCTAATCATCTTCTTTCCATCATTAAATTCCCCGCAAGGGGATTGAAACCTGAAGGAATCGTGTAGGGTGGATGACAATTGCGGCTATAACTTAACGATCAAAGTTAAAAACCTCACCCACCCTACTTTGAGGTTGTTAACCTAACTCACGCCAGAGAACACCACAAAACCCAATACCGCCCCAAACACAATTAAGGCGTAAAATTGGGCGCGACCATTCTCAAAATATTTCAACCCTTCACCGGATAATAGCGTGACTAAACCCGTGAGGTTAACGGCACCATCAACCACACGAAAATCCACTTCCATCACCTGACGGGCCAGACGTCGTAGACCTTGAACAAATAAGAAATCATTCAAGTCGTCAAGATACCATTTATTGAGAGAAAACAGATATAATGGCTTGATTTTCTCAGCGATCGCTGAAGGATCAATTTTACGACTGAGATACATCAAAGAAGCGAGTGTAATTCCCAGTAAAGCAATACCCACCGAACTTCCCGCCATAATCAGAAATTCAGTTAAATCAAATTCTGCCGCTTTTTCGAGAATTTGCGCTTCCGTTTCACTGGGGGCGTGAATAAACTCCTCAAAATAGTTAGCAAAAGGCGTTCCCAACAACCCAATCAACATCGACGGTATCGCCAACGTCATCAAGGGAATTGTCATCGCCCAGGGGGACTCGTGAGGGGAATGACTGTGACCATGACCATGATCGTGACCGTGATCATCGTGGCCGTGTTCCTCGGTTTCGGCGACCAACTCTTGAGGATTCATCGCACCGGGGCCAAACGCATAATTAGGGCCATTGGCTGCGGCTAACAGTTGTTGTTTAATCGTGGCGTCATTGCCCCGGAAACCGCCTTCAAAGGTGCTGAAGTACATTCGGAACATATAAAACGCTGTCATCCCTGCGGTTAACCAACCAACCACCCATAAGGCGGGATTGGCTTCAAAGGCATTACCCAAGATTTCGTCTTTTGACCAAAATCCTGCAAAGGGAGGAATCCCACAAATTGCCAGGGTACCGATCAAGAAACAAGCGGACGTAATCGGCATATATTTGCGTAATCCGCCCATTAACCGCATATCCTGGGCTAAAACCGGGTCATGTCCGACAACGGCTTCCATGCCGTGAATCACAGAACCCGAACACAGGAACAACATCGCTTTAAAATAAGCATGAGTCATCAGGTGAAACAGTCCAGCGCTGTAAGCACCGACACCCATTGCCATCACCATATAACCGAGTTGGGAGATGGTGGAATAGGCGAGACCTTTTTTGATGTCGTTTTGGGTTAGGGCGATCGTAGCCCCCAGAAACGCGGTAAAACAGCCCGTCCAGGCGATGACGTTCATCACGATGGGTAAACCTTCAAACACCGGATACATCCGGGCGATCAGGAATACTCCGGCTGCAACCATTGTCGCGGCGTGAATTAAAGCCGAAATCGGGGTCGGGCCTTCCATCGCGTCGGGTAGCCAGACGTGAAGGGGGAATTGGGCAGATTTGGCAACGGGGCCTAAAAACACCAAAATTGCAAATAGACTGGCTAATGCAACGCTTAACCCGCCTGTTTCGACGAGGGTTTCTAAGCGTTCACCCATCAACTCAAAATCAAAGGTGTTGGTTGCCCAAAATAACCCTAACATTCCGAGTAACAAACCAAAGTCACCCACACGGTTGGTTACAAAGGCTTTTTGGCAAGCATCGGCTGCGGGTTTGCGATCATACCAAAATCCGATCAACAGGTAGGAACACATCCCCACCAGTTCCCAGAAGATGTAAACCTGTACCAAGTTCGGACAGATCACAAGGCCTAGCATTGAGGAGCTAAATAGGCTTAAGTACGCATAAAAACGCACATATCCCGGATCGTGAGCCATGTAACCATCGGTGTAAACCATCACCAAAAAGGCTACAGTGCTAACAATCGCCAACATGACTGAGGCCAGATGGTCAATGGTGTAGCCCATACGCAGAGTAAAATCGCCTGCGGCTGCCCATTCAATCATGTAGGTATAGGGTTCGTGGCCGTTGATTTGACTCCAGAGTATGGCAAAGGACAGCACCATCGACCCTCCCAGTAGGGAGACGATAAATACTGCACTTGCTTTTCTGAGACTGTTGGTGGCTCGACTAAATGAAATTAAGCCTATCCCAACAAACATCGCCCCGAGTAAGGGCAATACTGGAATCAACCAGGCGTATTGATAAAGCAGTTCCATAATATCTAGGGACTTAATCGTTCTTAACTACACAGTGTACAACCATTTTCTCTCCTCACCCCGTAAAGCTTTAAGCCTTTAAGGTTTAGTTTAGAACTTTACTTTTTACTCACAATTTACTCATCGGCAACAGCTCATGTGCCAAGAGGCAATAGGTTACAGATTACAGGTTACAGGTTACAGGGGACAGAGAATGGTGAAAAACTGATAACTGTTCAGTGTAAAAACTGTTAACTGGTGACTGGTGACTGGTAACTGTTCAGTGATGGGCTTTTTTTCTGGATTAAACCCATTTGAGCAGAATTTTCAAATAAAACTTAGAGAATTTTGGTCTCTCCTTGATAAACGTTCACAACTCTTTCTAGAGATTGATTATTTTTTTCGCCTGAAGTTAGATGACTTTTAAGTCGGTTTTTGACTACACTAAAAGCCATCTATTCACTATAAATTTCATCACCAGATCGAAGCCATTTTTGCAGATTGATTTCGGTCTGGGGTTGAATATCAAGGGATAAACTTTAGATTTAATCCAGAATAGAAGCTCCTCAGAGCTGCCAACTCTCGATAAAATAAAACTGAACGCTAACTATAATGAGAACGACCAATGTCTTCGTACCGTCAAGTTAAACAATATCTGGCATACTGGTTTCAATTGGGCAAAAAAGTTCTTCTTCGCAATGGAGAACAATCTTTGTTACCTCAACCCCTGTTTGAGGGCGATCACTACAGCCCAGAATTTGAAAACTGCTGGCAAGAAATCCTCTCTCCAGAGTCAGGGGATTGCTACCTAGAAGGGACAGACGTACCCATTAGTGAACTGCTGACAAACGCTTGGGAAATAGAAGAATGCGCTCGTTGTGCGATGCCCGTACCGTCCCGGACTCGGGGAATGCCAGCAAGCTGTTGTCCCTGCTTTGATTTACCCACTTGGCCGAACTTAGATATGCCTCAACCGCGACTTCCAGCCAATACCCAACAACATCTACACGAGATCTGTAATCGACTGTTGAAGTCCGAACCTGAAGATATTGAAAGTGCATGAGCCGATGTTGTTACAATAGTTAACAATACTGCTCAGACTAAATCCTATACTTTATGGATATCAAGACGGTATCGCCGACTTTACCCTGGGTTGATTCACAACCCCCAACTCCTATGAGAGCTACAGCGCCTTATCCCATTGATCCGCTCACCCCCACTGTAGATGTGGAATCCCAGCTTGTGACTGTTGAGGACGTTCCCATCCTAGACGAATCGCAATATCCATCCTCAGATGCCCCTGACGATTCTCTACGTTACGATCCAGTTGCGATTGCAGCCCATTACCGCTCTCGCTTTTTACAAGTTTGGGGACGACTGATCACGATCATCTGGAAATTTACCTCATTGGTATTCGGGATCTGGCTCGACAAAAAAAGAGGACGTGCTGAGAAAAATGAGCTAAAACGAGCGACACAACTGCGTCAAACACTCACCCAACTCGGCCCTGCATTTATCAAAGTCGGACAAGCCTTATCCACAAGACCTGATTTAGTTTCACCGATTTTCTTAGAAGAATTAACCAAACTCCAAGACCAACTTCCTCCTTTCTCTAATGAAATTGCCTATGGTTTTATCGAAGAAGAACTCGGCGCCAAGCCTCACGAAATCTATGCCGAACTTTCTGCCAATCCCCTAGCAGCAGCTTCTTTAGGACAAGTTTATAAAGGAAAACTCAAAACAGGCGAAACCGTTGCCGTTAAAGTTCAACGTCCCGGCTTATCAGAATCTATTGCACTCGATATTCACCTGTTGCGAACTTTAGCAATTTGGGCGCAAAAAAAGATTACCCGCATTCGTAGCGATTTAGTCGCCATCATGGATGAGTTTGGCTACCGAATTTTTGAGGAAATGGACTATACTCACGAAGGTCGCAACGCCGAACGCTTCCAAAAACTCTATGGTCATTTGCCGGATATTTATGTTCCTAAAATTTACTGGGAATACACCGGACGACGAGTGTTAACAATGGAGTGGGTTAATGGAACAAAATTAACCAATTTAGATGAAATTCAAGCCAAAGGAATTGATGCTCGTTACCTGATTGAAGTGGGAGTACAATGTTCCCTGCGTCAGTTACTCGAACATGGATTTTTTCATGCTGACCCTCACCCCGGTAACTTACTAGCCAGTCCCGATGGCAAGTTAGTTTATCTAGATTTTGGGATGATGAGTGAAGTCAAGCCCTATCAACGCTATGGTTTACTTGAAGCAGTGGTGCATTTGGTCAACCGAGATTTTGAGGGATTAGCAAACGATTATGTCAAACTGGAATTTTTAACTCCTGATACGGATTTAACGCCGATTATTCCCGCTCTGGCTTCTGTTTTTAATGATGCGCTCGGTGCGAGTGTTGCAGAACTCAACTTCAAAAGTATTACCGATAAACTATCGGCATTGATGTATGAATATCCCTTCCGAGTTCCGGCTTACTACGCGCTGATTATTCGCTCCTTAGTGACGTTAGAAGGAATTGCAATTAACGTAGATCCGAACTTTAAAGTCCTGAGTAAAGCCTATCCCTACGTGGCTAAACGGTTATTAACCGACCCTTCTCCCCAACTAAGAACTTCTCTAAAAGATTTGCTGTTTAAAGATGGTTCTCTGCGTTGGAACCGTCTAGAAAATCTGCTCAAAAATGCTCGCGATAGTGATGATTATGATATTAACCAAGTTCTCGACCAAACGTTAGACTTTTTATTTTCAGAACGGGGAGAATTTATCCGAGAACGGCTAGCCAATGAAATTGTTAAAAATATCGATTTAGCCTCTCGCAACGCCCTGACAAAAGCCCAATTGAAAGTGGCAGAATGGATGGGTATTAAACCCCCATCGTCCAATGGTACAAAACCTGTCGTCACCTCCACTCAAAATCAAAGCAATTTAGAACAGATTCAGCGCATTGTTGCGATTTTGCAAGAAACCAAGGGATTTGATCCGATGATTTTGGTTCAGAAAGTTCCAGAATTATTGGCGAAACCCGAAGTTCGTCAACTGGGTCAACAAGTCGCAGGTGAGTTAGCCCAAAAAACGGCGGCGCGGTTAATTCGTGAACTTTTGATTTCAGAAGATTATCCCGAAACTCAGAAAAACGGACATCATTCTTCTTCTGAACCTCAAGCCCCTTTACCGCCTCTGTCTTTACCTTCTAGTTCTCGGTAAAGCTTCATCAAGAAGTAATATCATGTCCGATTAATCAATCCTAATTGTGTAGGGGCGGGTTCTATAAGATCTATGACACCCGTCAGAGATTGAACTAAACCCGCCCTAACAGGACATGGTATTGTGAACTACTTCACTTTTAACAACTCAACGGGTAGCCGTTTGAACGTTAACCGCTCATTTTCAATGTCTACAAAAATTGTATCTCCATCATTGAATTCCCCGCGCAAAATTCCCTTAGCAAGTTGAGTTTCTAACTCTCGTTGAATGGCTCGTTTCAACGGACGCGCACCATACACCGGATCAAACCCGACTTCGGCCAAAAAGTCAACAGCCGCTTCAGTCAATTTTAACGACATTTTCCGTTCGGCTAACCGTTCGACTAAATGTTGAATTTGGAGTAGAACAATTTGGCGCAGTTGTTGACGTTGTAGAGGATGAAAAATAATAATTTCATCAATCCGGTTGAGAAATTCCGGTCGGAAACTTGTTCGCATGGTATCCATCACCCGACCTTGCATTTCTTCATAGCGAGAATCATCTCCGGCAATATCAAGAATATACTGAGAACCGATATTACTGGTCATAATAATCACACTATTTTTAAAATCAACGGTGTGACCTTGAGCATCAGTAACGCGACCATCATCGAGAATTTGCAACATCACATTAAACACATCGGGATGGGCTTTCTCAATTTCATCAAACAAAATCACCGCGTAGGGACGACGACGGATGGCTTCAGTGAGTTGACCGCCCTCATCATACCCAACATATCCTGGAGGCGCGCCAATTAACCGGGAAACGGCGTGTTTCTCCATGTATTCGGACATATCAATCCGAACCATCGCCTCTTCGGTATCAAACAAATAAGCCGCTAACGCCTTAGCGAGTTCGGTTTTCCCGACCCCTGTTGGCCCGAGGAAGATGAAACTGGCAACCGGACGTTTGGGATCGGCTAACCCCGCCCGCGATCGCTGAATCGCCTCTGCAACGGCTGTCACCGCCTCTTCCTGTCCAACCACTCGCTGATGCAGTTCATTATCGAGGTTGAGGAGTTTTTCTTTTTCCGACTCGACTAATTTACTAATCGGAATTCCCGTCCATTTAGAAATAATTTCAGCGATATCGGCTTCGGTCACTTCTTCTCGCAGTAGGGTTTTTCCACTGGTTTGAGTCGCTTGAAGTTGAGCTTCTGCGGCTTGTAACTGCTTTTGCAACTCCGATAATGTGCCGTATTTCAACTCAGCGGCTCGGTTAAGATCATAATTGCGTTCGGCTTGTTGAACTTCAATATTCACCCGATCAATTTCTTCTTTAATCGACTGAATATTGCTAATCACATTTTTTTCAGCTTCCCATTGGGCATTGAGCGCGTGTTGATCTTCTTTGAGGTTAGCGAGATCTTTTTCGAGTTTGTCTAAGCGTTCAATAGAAGCAGGATCGCTTTCTTTTTGCAGCGATAACCGTTCCATTTCCAGTTGTAGAATTTTGCGGTCTATTTCATCCAGTTCTTCGGGCTTAGAAGTGATTTCCATCTTGAGTTTAGCCGCCGCTTCATCGACTAAATCAATCGCTTTATCAGGTAAGAAGCGATCGCTAATATAACGAGTCGAAAGAGTAGCC
Organism: Limnoraphis robusta CS-951; assembly: GCF_000972705.2. Next base: position 19,513 of record NZ_LATL02000310.1, read on the forward strand.
GCAGCGACTAAAGCGCTATCAGAAATTTTCACCCCATGATGAACTTCATAGCGTTCTTTTAAACCGCGTAAAATGGAGATGGTATCAACAACATTCGGCTGATCGACATAAACTTGTTGAAACCGTCGTTCTAAGGCTGCATCTTTTTCGATATATTTGCGATATTCATCTAAAGTAGTCGCCCCAATACACCGCAATTCACCTCGGGCTAACATCGGTTTGAGTAAGTTTCCCGCATCCATCGCGCCTTGGGTTGCACCCGCCCCAACAACGGTATGAATTTCATCAATAAACAGGATTATTTTACCCTCAGAATCAGTAACTTCTTTGAGAACTGCTTTCAGACGTTCTTCAAATTCTCCTCGGAATTTTGCCCCCGCAATTAAGGCTCCCATATCTAAAGCAATTAATTGGCGATCTTTGAGAGATTGGGGAACATCTCCGGCGAGAATTCGTTGGGCGAGTCCTTCCGCGATCGCGGTTTTTCCAACTCCTGGTTCTCCAATTAATACAGGATTATTTTTAGTTCGACGACTTAAAATTTGAATCGTGCGACGAATTTCATCATCCCGTCCAATTACCGGATCAAGTTTTCCTTTACGGGCGGCTTCGGTGAGATCTCGCCCATATTTTTCGAGAGATTGATATTTCCCTTCCGGGTTTTGGTCGGTCACTTTTTGAGTTCCTCGGACTTGAGTAATGGTTTGTTTAAGTTTGGCTTCATCTAGTTTAAATTCTTGATACAGTAATTTGCCAAAGTGATCATCTTTGGTGTAGGCTAAGAGCAAATGTTCGATAGAGATATATTCGTCTGCATATTCTTGACGATAGGCTTCTGCATTATCCAATAAAGGATCTATACTCCGGCCTAAATAAACGTTTGTACTGCTTCCTTTGACTTTGGGTTGGCGATCGATAAAAGCATCAACTTTTTCTCGCAGTTGAGGAACAGCGACACCTGCTTTACTAAATAAGCTGCTGGCGAGTCCTTCTTGTTCGAGTAAAGCTTTCATTAAATGTTCACTTTCAAGCTGTTGTTGTTGAGCTTGTTTAACGATTTCAGGAGTTCGAGCTATGGCTTCCCAAGATTTTTCGGTGAATTTACTTGGATCAGAGGGTTGCATTGATTTGATTCTCCTTATCTTGAATTTATAGAGTAAATTGTTAAGAATGTTCGCCTATAACGCTAAAATTGATTGACAGGATAGATGATTTTCAAAGGTAAACTTCAGCGATCAGATCCTCAATTCAATTTTAAAATGTCTGACTTTGATTTGAGCGTGAAGATCTCCGAGAGAAATCGCCCAGATGTTGATCCCCGTGAGAACTCTTAAACTGTAGCTTACCTCGAATAGAGATTGAGTACAATATTCCTCCCCTTTCAGGTACGGATCGCCGCAGTCGTCTATGGAGGGTAAAATGTATGAGTTTAGATTTTCACATGAACCGGAAGCCAAACGGTAAAGGTTGAACCCTTTCCGACTTCACTTTCAACCGTAATTCCCCCCCCGAGAATTTCACATAGCCGTTGACTAATGGCGAGTCCGAGTCCAGTTCCACCAAATCGTTTAGTAGTGGAAGCATCAGCTTGAGTAAAGGCTTTGAAAATCAGTTTTTGTTGTTCCTCACTCATCCCAATTCCGGTATCTTTCACCTGAAAAATTAGATATTGCTGCATTTTATTTCCGCCGAAACGACTTCCGGATTGGGAGGTTTTTCGACGAGTCGTAGAGGGCTTTGTTTTGACTCGTTTAACATAGATTGTGATCGTACCATCTTGAGTAAATTTACAAGCATTACTTAATAAGTTTAAAAGGATTTGTCTGACTTTTGGCAAATCCGCGTACATTCGACCAATTTCATTTTTAGCTTCGACTTTAATCACATTGCGATTCTTTTCAGCCAGAGGTTTAGCCGTGGTCATAACATCTTGAAGTAACTGTTCTTCAACGGCAAAATCTTCTAAATAAAGGGTGACATGACCCGCTTCTATTTTAGAAATATCCAGAATATCGCTAATCATATCTCGCAGATGTTTTCCGGCCGTTTGGATTTTTTCCAAGTCAGGGATAAAATCGTTATAACCCAAATCATCGGCTTCATCATGCAGCATTTCACTATAACCAATAATCGCATTCAAAGGAGTTCGCAGTTCGTGACTCATATTGGCGAGAAATACACTTTTTGAACGGTTGGCAGCTTCGGCTAATAATTTAGCTTTCTCTAACTCTTCAGTGTACTCAGCGACTCTCTGAATGAGATGATTTAAAGCATCTGTGAGTTCTCCGATTTCATCTTCGGTTGTGACGGGAATTTGTATAGCAAAGTCGGATTCTTCACCCACTTGATTCGCCACTTTGATCATCAATTCTATCGGATAAGCGATCACCCAACTAATATAAACCGCTAACACTAATCCGACAAAAGAGGAAATCAGTAGACTAAAAAAGATAATTTGATTGCCTAATAACTCAGCTTTTTCACTGGCTTTCAGTCCTTGACTGACGCGATTTTCGAGCTTAACGGAGAGTGCGATGGATTCTTGAGATAAATTGTATAAATTTTGAGCTTCTGGACTGCGACTAAACTGAATTAAAGCATTTTTCAGGGTTTGTTGAGTTTTCTGATCCTTTTTTCCGGACTCTAGCGTTTGCAAAATTTGCTCTAATTTTTGAGCGTAGCGATTGAGATTTTCTGTATATTTTTGAGACAATTCTTGAATTTTTAAATAGTCATTTTGAACTTCTGTATTATCAATATCTGGGACAAACTTAAGCTGTTGAAGTTGACGGTTTATTTCAAAAATTCCCGAACGTATTTCTGAAATAGAATCGGCAAGCGATGAAGATTGATTAATTAAACCGGCTAATTCTTCCTGGCTTGATTTCAACTCAAAAACATTATGATTAATCCCTGTTAAAACCTGTGATTTCTCTTGATCGATGGGAAACTGCTCTTTGAGTTTTCCTTTGTAGTATCCTTCTACAATAAAGCTTGTGATCGCACCTAACATGGCAATTCCAATCACTAGAGCATAGCCCAAGCCAATTTTCTGACGAATCCCCAGACGATGGAATAACGACAGTTTTAGCCCTACTGGAGTCGGGCTACTAAGAGAAGAGTTGGGGGTTTTGGAGCTTAAAGACATCCGTGAGGTTGCAATGAGCTGGGAAGATTTAGATCAATTTTAAGTCAGTTGAGACAGATCAACCTGAGATCAATAGACTTGTACTCAGAATTGTAGATCTACAAGGGCAATGTTGAGGCTTCCTTCAGCACCTAGAGGCGGTTTCCCTAAGCAGCCATACCCGACGACATCCAACACTCAACTGGATGCTAACCGCACACCTACAAGCCCGGAGGATTCACCCCATCTAGATTGGATTGCCCAAAATAATAAGGTAAACTAGGGATAATTTCATCCATTCCTTTTTAGTCTTATGGGACTTTTCGATCAAATCGTGGGTGCTTTGAACGACCCAAACCAAGAAGCGAGTAATACTCAGCTTGATAATATTTTGAGTACCGTACAGCAGCTCACCAATAATCAGGGCATTTCCTCAGATACCACTCAAACTGCGTTATCGGTTTTGGGGGGTTATGTCCGTTCTGCATTGCAACAGAAGCGAACCAACCAGGGAAATGAGTCTGTAGAAGCTTTTGTTAATCAATATAGCGGTACGGGTCAAAATTCCCAAGCGGTGAGTTCGCTGTTTTCCCCGGAACAACAGGCTCAAGTGGCTCAAACGATTTCTAGCCGAACGGGGATAGATGCTGGTACCATTCAAAGTTTATTACCTGCTTTAGTTCCTTTGGTGTTAAATCTGTTGAAAACAGGTAATCCAACTCAAAATCCTCAACAAAGCTCTAATTCGGTACTCAGTAGCTTTTTAGATGCGGATCAAGATGGTGACGTGGATGTAGCTGATGCGATGCGGTTAGCGGGACAATTTTTGCAGAATCGTTAGAATGCAAGATGGGGGAGATTCTTTGAATTCCCCTGGGTTTGATCAAACTCAAATTTTTATGGAAATGGTAATTGAATGGTTACAGTTTAAGGTTCCTCAAGAAAAATGGGAAGCCTTTCTAGAGCGAGATGAAGAAGTTTGGACACAAGGACTCAAACAATATCCGGGTTTTCTTGGAAAAGAAACGTGGATTGATCCGCAAAAAGAAGAAATCGTCTTGGTAATTCGTTGGGAAACTCGCCAGCAGTGGAAATCTATTCCTCAAGATGAAATCGATGCGTTAGATCGTCGCATGGGAGACTTAAGAATGCCTATTGTCAACAGCTACGAATACCAAGTCCGAAAATTTTTACATTAACGTTGATTTTAACTGAATTTAGCAATCAAAGCCAAAATAAAATTGATGCTTAAAAAACCGACTCCAATCACTAAAATGACAAACAGAGTCATACTCAAAAGGGGTCGGATTTTATCAAAAAAACTCGAATTTTCAGGTTTCATTTTCAAGCTGGAATTTTACTAAACAACAATTAAATCGAATGGATGTCTGAGTCTACCCTATAGATTTTAGCGTTTCTCAACTGATCTAAACCTCTAGTTTGACTGGCTGTTTCAGTTTACCCTGAATGGCTGACCCGGATCAGCTTATCGAACCCCAGGCTTTAACGTTCCGTATAGATTTAGACAGAGATATCCCAGACCCATTAAACTAGGGATAGACACAACTCTTTCTCAAAATCTACCCGAGCGCCTTCAGTCGTCCCCTTATTGAGATCAAGACAATGTTTCCTGAACTCTCCCACACCGAGCAACCCCGATCAGATCGAATTTCAAATCAGGCTATGCCCTTATCTAATTCTCTATCTTCAGGTGCAGTTGTGAAGAAACTGAAACAACGACACTGGTTAGAAGTTGCAGAATATATTTCTCTCCTCAGTTCTGCGGTTGGTTCTTTGGTGGTTGCTCTGTCGGGTCAAGCTTTCTACGGTGTGGCTCCCTTAACTGTAGCACTGTCGCTCAATGTTGCCAATCGCTACCGACTTGAACAGCAAGTTCAACTGTCTCAACAAGAGATGGCTGAAATTCAACAGTCAATCAACCAGCTTGAACGAAATTCAGTCAGAGCAATTTGGCTAATTCGACAGCAACTCAGCAGCGAGATCGCTTCGTTGCAACACAAACAAGATGAACTCCCCCTGCAAGACTCCCTGGAAACCAGTTATCGTTCACAGCAGGTAGCAATAATGAATCAAAACCTGTCTTCAATGCAGGATAACATTTCCACTGCCTTAGAAGAAATGCGACAACAACTGCATCAAGAAATCGCCAACACGCAACAAAATTTGCAGGGCGTTAACGGACAAGTGAGTGAAATTCAACAGGCGATCTTGACACTACAAAAAGGACAACCCATTCCTCCCTATAAACCGGATGTTGATCTCGGACAACTGCAAAGTCAACTCAACCAACTCTCCCAAGAACATCAAGAAGTGATCAAGCCTCACCTGAAGCGTTTGATTATCGCCATTAAGCAATTACAAACCACTCAAACTCGACTCATACCCAGACCTCCGAAGCCGATACCGAGAGAACAGATTCAAGAGAGTTGAACTGGAAAAATATCCCGAACAATCTGGGGTCAAACAAGGATGCTTGACTAAAGTTAAAGTGAAAATTATTTAAACAAAACTATTGGCATCGGTTGTCAAACTGACTTATTCTTGATCTGAAATAATAAATGATTTTAGTTCATGCAGTTTGGCCTATTAGCTCAGGGATTAAGATTATCGCTGTTAATCCTGATAGGAAGTCCATTGTTAACTTTAGCTCAACTTCCTCAGCCGATTAACCCCCCCGAACCGTTTCCTACACCGATTCCTATTCCTCAACCTTCCCCAGAACCTCCGTTAAACGTAGAACCACCTACTGTTATTCCGCCTGTTTTAGAACCTCCAGGTCTTCCTGATACGATCACGATAGAACGGTTCGAGTTTACTGGAAATACCGCCTATAGCGATGCTGAATTAGCGGAGATCACCGCCGAATTTGTCGGTCGTCCGATTACGTTTGCTGAACTTTTACAAGTCGAAACGACTGTAACTCAATTCTATGTTGAGTCGGGTTTTGTTAATTCTGGGGCGATCATTCCAGCCGATCAAAGTCTGTCTGATGGGGTGTTAGAAATTCAAGTGATCGAAGGCGGTTTAGAAGAAATTATTGTTACCGGAACCGGACGTTTAAGACCGAGTTATGTGAGCAGTCGGATCGCAGTCGCCACCAAAACCCCTTTAAATGTTAACCGTTTATTGACCGCTTTACAACTATTACAACTTGATCCATTAATTGAAAATATTTCAGCAGAATTAGCTGCGGGTTCTCGTCCTGAATTGAGTGTTTTGACGGTAACAGTCGATCCAGCAGATACCTTTAGTTTACAACTCATTGCTGATAATGGTCGGATTCCCAGTGTAGGAAGTTTTCGTCGGGGTTTAAGTGTCACAGAAGCGAATTTATTAGGCTTTGGCGATCGCATTAACACCGCTTACACCAATACCGATGGAAGCGATCGCTATGATATTAACTATACATTTCCGTTTAACGCTTATAATGGTACAATTCGTTTTGATTATTATGGCACCAATTCAGAAGTAATTGAGGAGCCATTTGATCGCCTAGATATTACCGGAGATTCGGATCGTTTTGGTTTAACCATACGCCAACCGATTTATCAAACCCCCACCCAAGATATTGCAGTCGGTTTAACGTTATCCCGAGAAAATAGCCAAACGACGATTTTAGGAGAAGAAGAACCGCTTTCTGTGGGTGCGGAAGAAGATGGAAGTACCAAAATTTCAGCGATTCGTTTATTTCAAGAATACACCCAAAGAACATCGCGATCGGTGTTTGCTGTGCGATCGCAATTTAGTTTAGGAGTAGGTGCGTTTGATGCGACAATTAATAAAGAACCGCCCGATAGTCGATTTTTTTCTTGGCGAGGTCAAGGTCAATATGTGCGATTATTAGCCCCAGATACGTTGTTAGTGGTGCGATCAGATGTACAATTATCAACGAGAGCGTTGGTACCGTTAGAACAGTTTCCGTTAGGTGGTTTTCAGAGTGTTAGAGGCTATCGTCAGGATGTTTTGTTAACAGATAATGGCGTTTTTCTCTCCGCCGAAGCTTTGTTTCCGATTGTGCGTTTCGGGGAAGAGAATCTCTTACAAATTGTTCCGTTTGTTGATCTGGGTCGCGGCTGGAATGTGGAGGAAGAAGATAATCAAGAAAATGAGACGATTATCGGCATTGGATTCGGATTACAATTACGTTTAGGAGAACGATTTACAGGTCGAATAGATTATGGTATTGCTTTAAACGAGGTTGATGATAAAGACGAAAATACGTTACAAGAAGCCGGGGTTTATTTTTCAGTTACTTACACCCCATTTTAAGTTTTAATCCAAGTTCATCAGCCTTCATTACTAAAAAAATATAAAAAACTACAATCAACCACAAAGACACAGAGACACCAAGAGGAAAATTCTTGGTGAGTTGGTGACTTGGTGGTTTTTCTCACCAACTACAATCAACCACAAAGACACAGAGACACAAAGAAGAAAACCCTTGGTGACTTGGTGGTTTTTCTGACTAATAGACACACCAGACACCAAGAGGAAAATTTTTCGGGACTTGCTGGCGTGGGGGTGAATAAGCACTGCTTGAGGGGTATTCCGCAGCGCCGAAGCACTGGATTTCTGATGTCCAGTCAATCTTTCCCAAAACTTTTTCAACGAGTTAAACCGCTATTTCGTCAGGCTTTTGGGAGATTTAACAAAAAAATCCTGATTAGAGTATTGACAAAAGGATAATGGGTTGGATACAGTTACAAGCGTGTGAGGAGCGAACCAGTGAGGACACCGAGACGAAACACGGCCAGTCGTCGGTGTCCTTCCTGAAAAAAAAGTAAATGACGTCTCTGCTGAATTTGTATGTCATTCCTGTGTGTGTGGTGTGAGGATTTTCGATGCGGTCGGAGCATCTGACCGCTTTAGTTTTTTTAAGTCCATATTGAATGACCCAGTATTTTGCTAAAGTAGCTCGAAGTCTAGAAGAAATTGCCGCCCAAGAGTTAGAACAATTAGGTGCAAAATCGGTTCGTCCTGACTTTACCGGGGTATACTTTGAAGGCGATCGCTCATTGCTTTATCGGGTGAATTTGTGGTCTAGAATAATTTTTAGAGTATTGGTTCCGATTCAGAACTTTTCTTGTTCAGATGCCAAAAAACTTTATCAAGCGGTTCAACGGATTTCTTGGGAAAAATATATTCGACCGAATGATACTTTCGCCGTTCACTGCACAGGCGGAAATCGCGTTCTGAATCATACTCATTTTAGTGCATTACAGGTCAAGAATGCTATTGTTGATCAGCAACGTCAACAGTGGGGTGAACGTTCGAGTATTGACACAGAAGATCCCGATATTGTGATTAATCTTCACATTGATCAAGATCGGGGAATTCTCAGTTTAGATAGTTCAGGAAATAGTTTACATCGACGGGGATATCGGCAAGCAGTGGGGAAAGCACCCCTGAAGGAAACTCTAGCCGCAGCGTTGCTAGAAATGGCGGAATGGCAGCCGAATATGCCTTTTTTAGACCCGATGTGTGGTTCTGGAACATTACCTCTAGAAGCGGCTTTGAAGGGGTTAAACGTGGCGCCAGGGCTATTTCGAGAGACGTTTGGGTTTATGAAATGGCAAGATTTTGATGGACAGTTGTGGGACTCGTTGTATCAAGAAGCTGAAAAGAGTCAATTATCACAACTCGAGAGTATTATTGTAGGATGCGATCGCGATGGGGAAATGTTAGCTCAAGCCCGTTATAATGCTCAACAGTGTGGAGTTGAAGATCAAATTCGTCTGACTCAAGCAACATTATTTCACCTTGAACCTCCGGCTGATCACGGTATAATCATTTGCAATCCTCCTTATGGGGAACGGTTAGGTGATGTCGAAAAGTTGGGAAGTCTCTATCAACAGCTTGGAGATGTTTTTAAGCAACGTTTCAAGGGTTGGACTGCATTTATTATAACTGGAAATAAGGCGCTCGCTAAACAAGTTGGACTGAGAACAGCACAACGTATTCCGGTTTATAATGGGACGATAGCTTGTACTTTGCTCAAATACGAACTCTACTAAAAATCCTCAAGTCCAATGAAAAAAATTAAGGTTTGGATGATGTTCTTCATCATCTTTATTTTTACTGTGTTTATTATTCCGGTTGCTTGTTCAAAAAATCAGCTACACACAGGTGAATGGGGTTATCGGGGTGAAATGGGGCCGGAAAATTGGGGAGAGTTAAAAGAGGAATTTGTTCTCTGTGAAACGGGACAGCAACAGTCTCCGATTAATATTGAGACATCAGCAACACCTAAAGCCAAAATTGAATTTAGTTATGATTATACGCCGCTAAACGTTATTAACAAAGGTCATACTATTGAGATCGAGTATGAACCGGGAAGTACAATTAAAATTGATAACAAACAATATGAATTACTGCAATTTCACTTTCATTCTCCCAGTGAACATCAGTTAGATGGAAAAACCTATCCGATGGAAGTTCATCTGGTTCATAAAAGTTCGGATGGGAAATTTGCGGTGATTGGAATTTTGATAGAGGAAGGAACAGAAAATCGTTTTATTGCTAGTTTATGGCCTCATGTACCCAAAGAAATCATAGAAAATCCTGTTCGTGGAGTCGCCATTAACGCCAGTGCGTTACCACCTGAAAACAAAGTTTACTACAATTACACAGGTTCACTAACCACACCGCCCTGTAGTGAAGGGGTAAACTGGATAGTATTTGAAACACCGATTGAAGTTTCTAGCAAACAAATTGAGTATTTTCGATCTTTCTACAATGGAAATGCTAGACCGATTCAACCTCTCAATGAACGTCAGGTTATTTAAACAGTGAACAGTGATCAGTGACCAGTGACCAGTTTTTAGGGAACAGGGAACAGGCAATAGGCAACAGGCAATCATGCAAGAGGCAAAAGGTAATAGGTAATTCTTTCCTCCTGACTCGGTGACTCGGTGACATCACGACTTCTGACTCTTGCCTGTTCCCTCAGATCGGTTGAATGCGATCGCGCTTTGGGATTAAAATTAGGAAACGTTACTCACAGACTGACAATATTATGGCCGCTCAAGTGGAAATTTATACTTGGAGTACCTGTCCTTTCTGTATTCGGGCGAAATCACTCCTCAATAACAAAGGTGTAGAGTTCACTGAGTACGTGATTGATGGGGATGAAGACGCGCGAGACAAGATGGCCAAACGTGCTAATGGTCGCCGTTCCGTCCCGCAAGTTTTTATCAATGATCAACATATTGGCGGTTGTGACGATATCCATGCGTTAGAAGCCGCAGGAAAGCTTGATCCGCTATTAGCCTAATTTTCGGGGTAGGAATTGTCAGAAGGGTCAGCGATCGCGGTAGGATAAAGAATACGGCTTGATCGTTGCTCCTTCACCCTACCCCCTAATATCCGATGAAATTTGCATTCATCATTGACCCCATTGAAAAGCTAAACCCAAGCCATGACAGTAGTGTGGCGATCATGGAAGCCGCCCAAGCCTTGGGTCACGAAGTCTGGATCACAGAAGTACACCAACTGACTGTCAGCCAAGGGAAAGCTTGGGCGACTTTGACTCCGGTTCATCTTGTCCCTGTGAAACTTGAAGGCGATCGCTGGATATCGGTGGAACTTTGGTTTTCCCTGGATCAACCGCAGTTACTCGCTTTAGAAGAGATGGATGCGGTGTTTATGCGGACTGATCCACCTGTGACGGTGCCTTATTTGTATGCAACTTACATCCTTGATTATGTTGACTCATCAAAAACGTTGGTGATTAATTCACCTCAAGGGTTACGGGCGGCGAATGAGAAGATGTATGCTTTACAATTTACAGAAGCAATACCTGAAACGATTGTCAGTCAAAATAAACAGGTAATTCGAGAGTTTGTTGAGAAGAAAGAAGCGGCTGTTTTGAAGCCTTTGGGCGGAAAAGCGGGAGAAGGAATTTTATTTTTAGAAGCAGGCGATCGCAATTTTAACTCTTTAATTGAAATTAGCACGAAACAAGGTCGAGAACCTGTGATGGTGCAAACTTATTTACCTGCGGCGAAAGAAGGCGATAAACGGATTATTTTGTTAGATGGAGAACCGATAGGGGCGATTAATCGCATTCCAACGGGGAAAGAATTTCGCGGAAATATGGCGGTGGGTGGACGAGTTGCCCAGACGGAAATTACAGATCGCGAACGAGAAATTTGTGTTCAAGTGGCGCCAAAATTGCGAGAAGATGGGTTATATTTTGTGGGAATTGATGTGATTGGCGGTTATCTCACGGAAGTGAATGTGACCAGTCCAACGGGAATTCGGGAGATCGATTTATTGGATCATGTTAATTTAGGAAAACAGGTGATTGAATGGATTGAAAACCGAGCAAAATCTAATATGATATCCGACTAATCAATGATTGTGATGTAGGGGCGGGTTCAGCCTACGATCTTGACGACCACTCCCAGATTGAGTTAAACCCGCCCCGCAACCATAAGAAAATTAATCAACCGGAGATCATATAAGCAATAAAATTTTTAATTGCACTAAAAAATTGACGAATTTGAGTTGAATAATGACGAATAAAATTGGAATTGCAGTCATCGGGACAGGCTTCGGAAAAAAGGTTCATATTCCCGGATTTCAAGAACATCCCCGTACAGAAGTTGTAGCGGTTTATCATCGGGATCTGGAGAAAGCTAAAGCGATGGCTGAGAGTCATCATATTCCTCATGCGGCGAATACCATTGAAGAGATTGTTGCTTTACCCGATGTGACGGGTGTAGCGATTTCAACGCCGCCTTTTTTACATTATGATATGGCGAAGATTGTCTTACAAGGGAAGAAACATTTACTGTTAGAAAAACCGACAACATTGAATGTAAATGAAGCGAAAAAACTCTATCAATTAGCGACACAAAATAATTGTGTAACGACGTTAGATTTTGAGTTTAGATTTATTCCCGCTTGGCAACATTTTGCTGAACTTTTGAGTCAAAATTATGTGGGAGAAAAACGGTTAATTAAAATTGATTGGTTAGTGTCAAGTCGAGCGAATCCTGAACGAACTTGGAATTGGTACGCCCAAAAAGAAAAAGGCGGTGGGGCGTTAGGGGCGATTGGTTCTCATGCGTTTGATTATATTGATTGGTTGTTTGGGAAAGTGAACCGGATTTGTAGTTTATTAAGCACTTCTATTCCCTTTCGTCCTGACCCCACAGAAGGCGGAAAATTAAAGCCTGTGGATGCAGATGATACTTGTAATTTAATCTTAGAATTAGCAGACGGAACGCCTTGTCAAGTGAGTTTGAGTTCAGTAACCTATCAAGGACGGGGACATTGGGTAGAAGTTTATGGAAGTGAAGGAACGTTGATTTTAGGAAGTGATAATCAACAGGATTATGTACATGGTTTCAAGTTGTGGGGAAGCAAAAACGGAGAGGCGTTAGCAGAGATTTCTATTCCTGAAAAGTTACAGTTTCCGCGTGTTTATCCCGATGGGAGAATTGCGCCGTTTGTGCGGGTTGTTGATCAATGGGTAAATGGAATTGAACAAGGAAAATCTATGGTTCCTTCGTTGCGGGAGGGGGTTTATTCGCAGTTATTAATGGATTTAACTCAGGAGTCCAGTGAAACAGGAACTTGGGTGAATATTCCAGATTTAGAGAGGGTTTTAGCAGGGGAATAAACAGTAGGATAAAAAGTAGGATGCGTCATATCGTTAAATGATTGGTGGGGAGGAAAGAAGAAGTCAGAATTTTTGTAGGGGCGGGTTCGGAATAAATTTTTACTTCCCAAAAATAATCTTCATAAACCCGCCCTAAACCCGTCACCGCCTCACCGGTGTTGTAGGGGCGGGTTCGGAATAAATTTTTACTTCCCAAAAATAATCTTCATAAACCCGCCCTAAACCCGTCACCAATTTTTTTGAATTTTCAATTATCAGTAACTTCTGAGGAGGGGGCGGGTTTATGTCAGTTATTGCTAGGAAACATACATCTGAGCAGAACCCGCCCCTACACAACTTCTTCTGAGGAGGGGGCGGGTTTATATCGGTTGAGAGTGGGAAACATACATCTGAGCAGAACCCGCCCCTACAGTATTTTTTATCAATCATTGTTGCTGAGATAATAACAATTACGCCCATTTTCTTTGGCTTGATAGAGGGCTAAGTCGGCTTTTTTGATTAATATTTCAGGAGAACTAACTGGGGTTGGATAAGCTTGAGCAATGCCAAAACTGAGGGTAATTTGTGAACTCGCAGACGAACTTTTATGGGGAATATGAAGCTGGAAAATATCAGCTTGAATAGTTTGTACAACTTGAATCGCTCCCTGACTATCAGTATTGGGTAAAATGATCACAAATTCTTCACCCCCATATCGAGCGGCTAAATCTGCCGGATGTTTAACTCCATGTTTAATTGCTTGAGCAACTTTCGTCAGACATTCATCACCTGCTAAATGACCGTAGGTATCATTGTATCGTTTAAAATAATCAACATCACAGAGAATTAATGATAAAAGACCTTGTTCTCGGGTGAGACGCTGCCATTCTTGAGTGAGATATTCATCAAAATAACGACGGTTAGCCAGTTGAGTGAGTTGATCGTGAGTGGCGAGGTGTTGAAGTTCTTCGTTGGCTTGCTGTAATTGTTGATAAAGTTGAGATTGTTGGATGGCGATCGCGAGTTGATTGGCAACGGTTAGAGCCAGTTCAATTTCAAAGGATTGCCAGTGAGAATGTTGGGGATTTCTAATCAGATTTAAACTTCCCCAAAAAGAAGATTTCCAATGAATTGGAATAAGAAGCCAAGAACCGGGATAGGTACGAGCATAGGCACAATTAATTTCATCTTCGGTTTGACTAATATCGGCAATTTGTACGATTTCAAGTTGTTTAAGTTGAGCGGCAAATTGATTTTCATCATCAGTAATTTCTGTTCCCAATGCTTTTGTAAAGTTCTGATATCGACAATATTCACCCACATTTAACCAAATTTTTCCCTCGGGTAAATACTGTACAATATGAACCCAATCGACATAGAGTAATCGAGCAATTTCGTGAGAAGCGGTTGAAAAAATTGTGTTCAATTCTAAAGAGTTGCGAATGGCTTGAATGACTTCGTTGAGCGCCTGTTCTCGTTGGGCTTGATATTGGGCATATTGATAGAGTTCACTTTGGGAAATGGCGATCGCAACTTGATCGGCGAGTTGATGGAGGAGTTCAATTTCTGTGGTTTGCCAAAGCCTGGGTTGTGAACAATGTTGAGCCACTAATAGTCCCCATAATTCCTCGCCGTGCAGAATCGGAATAACAAGATTTGCTCTAACTTGAAACTGAGCCAGGAGTTGAATATAACAGTCTGGTAGTCGGCTATTATAGATATCTGGAGTGTTTTGAATACGACCATGAGTATAGGCATTGATGCAAGTGTTGTCAGCTAAACCTTCATCAAAGAGAATTTTTCCCCGCAGAGATACCCAGGATTCATCAACAGATTCTGCAATCACAATTCCACTTTTATCGGGTTCAAAACAATAAATTAAAACTCGCTCTGTTTGCAAAAGTTGTCGAATTTGAGCAACGGTTGTTTCTAGAATATCATCTAAATTAAGGGATTGACGAATGCGTTGAGTAACGAGGGTAATCAGTTGTTCGCGTTGAGCCTGTTCTCGCAAACATTTTTCATTTTGTTTTCGAGCGGTGATATCTTGTCCAATACCAATTCTACTCCCATCGGATAAACGAATATTTGTCCAAGATGTTTCTACAATTTCTCCTGTTGCAGTTCGAGTTTGGAAATCTTTCCATTGTCTGTTTGTCGCTTGCATATGAGCCAGAACTTGTTGATAATCATGGGGGTTAGGATAGCATTGTAATAATAGATTCTGTTGTTGCCACTGAGCCAAAGACCAACCCAAAACTTGCTCCAATTCACGATTAATAAATTCAATTCGCCCCTCGGAGTTAAAAAAGGTCAACATGATCGGGATATGATTGAAGATTGCTTCTAGAAGTTCGGTTTTATTTTGTAAGTCTAATTCCGCCTGTTTGCGCTCGCTAATATCAATAAGATAACCAATAATTTCTATCAGTTCACCTTGTTCATTTTTGAGGATTTTCGCTTGATCATATATCCAATGATAAGTCTGATCAGTGTGGAGGAAACGGTATTCTATAGCCATTTCTCCTTGTTGCAAGACTGTCGGCATAGCGTTGCTAATTCTCGTCAAATCTTCGGGATAAATGCGAGATTTCCAGACTTTAGGAGGGTTGTTTATCAAGGTTTCCGCATCTAATCCAAAAACGGTTTTAACATTTTCACTGACGTAGGTGACTTCATAGTTTCCTTGAGCTTGACAACTGTAAATAACAGCCGGACTAGAGGTTAGTAAATGTTGTAAACGATTGCTGAGGGATTGTAGGGCAATTTCTGCTTGTTTGCGTTCACGAAGTGCAGCTTGCTGTGAGCTAATATCGGTAACAGAACCAAGAATCTGAAGGGGCTTTCCTTTTGCATCTCTTTGAAAGACAATTTCTCGACTGTTCAACCACCGCCATTCTCCATTTTTGTGGCGAAATCGATATTCGCTTGAGAGAATTTCATCATCTTTAAGATGCTGAAAGCGATTCGGCAAGCTATAGCATAAATGTCGATCTTCAGGATGGAAATGATTGATTAACCGTTCAGGTTCCCAAGTACAAATTTCTTCAGGAGAGTAGCCTAATATTTCGATGCTCCGTTGGTTAAGATAGAGGCTTTTATTGTCTGAAAGGTCAAAAATATAGAGAATTTGCGGGACTGTATTGGTGAGCTTTTGTAAAAAATGTTGACTATCGCGGAGTTTTTCCTCGGATTTTTTCCGATCATTAATATCTTTTTCGCTGACTAAAATTAAATAATTACCCGTGACGGGATCGTAAGTTTTTCGGGCTTCAATTTTGTGCCAGCATAAACCTTTGTCCGTTTTAACTTTAGTTTCTACGCTGAATATTTTTCCTTTATTAATACAGTCTAAGGCTTCCTGTCCAACTGCCGGAGCCAGAAAAGAATTGAAAAAGCTACGGTGATTATTTTTACCATTGGGGCTGAGATTTCCATAACAGTTTTGAGCGGCTGGATTTTGCAGTAATAATTCTCCATCTAGGGTGTATAGAGAGAGCATAAAGTTTGTATGCCGCCAAGCTTCAACTAATCGCAAACTCTCCGGCTCAATTGGCTGATTGTGTTCGATATGAGCTTCTACAAGTATAGCTAACTGTTCGTTCTCTGTTAGAATTACTGAACAGTAACAACGAAGATTAATCGTTTCTTCCTCGGAAGAGATTGTCCAGTTTTGTTGAATTTTTTGCCCCGGTTTCAATGGCTCTAAAGCCTGTAATAGATAAGTTATTTTAGACCTTAAAAAAATGTTAAAAAGGTCATTTAAAGTTTTGATATTATCAGCATTGAAAAGTTGTAGAGCTGCATCATTTGCCCACTGCACTTGCCCATTCTGTGTATCATAGAGCCAGATGGGAGTATTCAAATATTGAAATGCCGTCCGATGAACAGGTATAAGTTGTTTGATTTGTTTCATTATTAAAAATCATGCTTTTATGACTATACTTCGGAGCCTGTGAGAATATTAATGTGAGAATGAGGGTTTTGGGAGTTCAATCAAGGGGTTTAGACTCTCCTCTTAAAACTGCCCATACTGTTGCTATTCATTCATTATATCCTATAAAATATCTTTCAAATTGTAAGCAGCATCATTGAGTTTTTCGCTACCAACTTTAATTTGATTAATTCCTTGGGCGGTTTGATTGGCTCCTTTGGTGAGATTATTCATGGCTTGATTGACTTGCTGAGTCGCTAACGCTTGTTGTTGAGACATGAACGCAATTTGTTGGCTACTGTCTACAATTTGTTCCATTGATTTAGAGACATCAAAAAAGACTTGAGCGGTTTGATGGGAAATTTGCACCCCGGATTCTACATTTTTAGTTCCTTCTTTGGTGACTAATACGGTAGATTGAATCATGTGTTGAATATCATTAACTAAAGTATTAATTTTTTGGCTTGATTTTTGACTCGCATCGGAAAGTTTACGAATTTCTGAGGCGACGACTGCAAATCCTTTACCATATTCTCCAGCTCTAACGGCTTCTACGGAAGCATTTAAAGCTAACATATTGGTTTGATTGGATAAATCACTCACGACGTCAGAAACGCTACCAATTTGATGAGTTTGTTCATTCAGGCGGAGAATTTGTTGAGCAATTGCTTCTACTTTTGATTTTAAAATTTCCATTTCTTCTAATGCTTGTTTAACGGCTTTAGTTCCCTGTTCGACTTGATTTAAAGCTTGTTTGGCGCCGGAAACTGCGACTGAGGCTTGTTGGGCGGATTGTTGAGAGGAAATATTCAGTTCATCCATCGTAACTGTTGTTTCTTGAACCGAAGATAATTGTTGATTTGCTATTCGTTCCTGTTCATTAATGGTTGCAACCACTTGATTGTAAAATGTACTCACTACTCCCACGACTTCTAAAATAGAGTTGACTAATTTTCTGAATAAAAGAATTCCAATAACTACGAAAATTCCGCCCACAATGATTGTCACAATTACCGCAAATTGAATAAAGTTCTTAATCGGTTTTAAAACAATATTTTTAGGGATTTTATAAACCAAGGTAAAGGGATTTGTTTTATATTTAGTATCAGGAAAAACTGTATTATAGCTGAGGATATAGTCAGGATAATCGGTAATCACTCCATCGTCATTGGAGAGAATTTTTTCAACAATTGTGGATGGATAATCTTGGCTTAAAATTTCATTATTATTGAGTTCAAACCCCCATTTTTTTTCGGCTACTGGGTGACTTAAGTAATATCCTTGGGGATTGACGACAAAGAACTGTTGATCGTATTCAGATTTTAAGGTTTGATTATCGGCTAATTCAAATAAGCGATCCATTAAAATGTTAGCAACTAAAACACCTTTTTTTTCACCCGCCGAATTGTAAATGGGAGTTGCATAACGAATGACGGCTTTATAGGGAACTTCAATTTGGTTATTTTCTAGATTCAAATCAATGGGAGAAACATAAATTTCTCCCCGTTTTAAATTGATCGTTTCCCGAAAATATTCAGTAGAACTTTTGTTTTGTAACTCCGAGCTTGGAACTACTTTGATTTCCCCATTTACTATATTAACTCTCGCCATTTCCTTGCCATTTTCATCAAGATAACGAATTTGATCGTAATAAGGTCTATTGTTGAGAAAGGATGTAAAAATAATGTTTAATCGATTCACCCAATCTTGATAAGTTGATTGATCTTGAGGATCAATTCCATTTCCTTCTCTGGCTCTAACAATCCCTTGAATGGGTGGCGTTTCACTTAAATATAAAATATCCGATCTAAAATTTTCTAAAAATAAACTCATCACTTTGACTCGGTTTTCTCCCTCGTTACTCATTGAACGAGACACAGAATCAATCAAATATTGACGAGATGAAATAATATTAAAGCTACTAACAGCTAATACTGGAAAAATAATTCCAGCAATTAAAAGATATAAAAATTTATTTTGAGATTTAACGCGCATATTCAAGTTTAACGTCAATTTTTAAATTAAATTATATCACAACATTTTCAAGAGATGATGGAACTTTAACAATATTTATAGTTCTCACCATTTGTCTCGGCTTTTTTTAAACAACTCCTCTGTTAATAAGTTGATAAAAAGACACTCAAAAAATATGATAAAATGACAGGTATAACTTTAAATTTAACGATACTCAACATTAATTGAATAGAATTTGAAGCAATTTCCGTAAACTTGATGACGAATCCTGGGGAATCGAGTTCTAAAGCGTTATTAAGCGGACATTCTGTTTAAACAACTTGGGCGGGTTTTTCAACTCGCCTTTCTAATTGATTTAGGCAATTTTTTCAGTAGAGTGCCTGATGGGTAAACTCACCACCAATAGACAAAGACACGAAGACTTGCTCTAGGTTTTCTCCGTGTCTTTGTAGTTTTTATTCTCTTTTCGGCAGTTTTCAGGTGTTTTTATATCCCCTCATCCTGTCTAATATTAGGCTTCTTGTTCATAGATTTGATGTTCTCGTTTAATGAAAACTTCGGCTAAAAGTTGATAGGCTTCTTTCCAAGCCGCCATCACTTCATCTGTTACGACTTCACCCAAAACATCTTTCATCGCCTCTAACAAACTCTCCCCAACAATAGAATATTGTTCGGGTTGAACATGAGTTTCAACATGGCGATGAGCGACTTTTTCAACCATTGATTTTAAGGCTTCTAAATTATCAATGTGAGTCGCATAGGTGTAAATTGCTGTGGCTAACCGAGCGGGTTGAGAACCATTAGCTTGATCATTCATATTGAACTGTTCCTGCATTTCGGGATGATTTTTAAACATGATTTCATACATCCGTTTTGTAATCTCCTGACCCTGTTTTTTTAATAAAGGAGCCGTAGATTTAATCAGTTCAATCGTTTGAGGGCTGACTGATTTTTGGGGTTGAGACTGTTCAGAAAGCGTCAGAACAAAAGCGAGATTTTCTTCGGCTTGTAACGCATGGGGAGCGTCAGCAGGCATGAACACAAAAACCCCTGGATTTAACGGGATTTCTTCTCCATTCAGTGTTAATTTTCCCGTTCCTTCAAACACCATGACTGTTGCATTGCGAGTGGAAGTATGTTCTTCAATGTCAGTCCCTTTGGCTAAACAAAATAGTGTGTATTGACAGTTTTTATCTTTGAGAATAACTTTGCTTAAAATTCCTTGCTTTGGATATTCTATCAAAGCTTGTAAATTGGTATTGTAGGGAACGTTGGGTGTTGCTATTGTATTCGCCATGATTTTTTATCCTGTGGTTTTTCAATTGTTACTGATCAATCTCAAACAATACTTAGAAATGAATACTTAACGCAATTTTTAGTTTTTGTAGTTAACTGATTGTTAACGAATAATACATTTTATCATGGGTTAGGCTATGGTAACAGATCCTATATTAGCGATCGCTTAATTTTGTGGATTAATCTGTTTTTCGTACCAATTCATTAAGGGTGTTGAACTAATCCCATGAATAATTACAGAAAAAATAATGGTGATGTAAACACTCCAAGCCATTAACTCTCCCACTGAACCTTGTAAACCTTCACCAAAAGCATAAGTTAAATAGTAAATAGAACCTACACCGCGAATGCCAAACCAACCCAAAAGTAATCGTGTTAGGTTATGATAGCCACTGCCAATTGTACAGATCCAAGTTCCCAGGGGTCGAATAACAAAAATGAGTAATCCTGCGATCAAAATTGCGGCTGGAATATATCGAATAATGGGTTCAATTCGGAGTAGTGTACCTAATAACAAAATTGTCCCGACTTCAAAAAGTTTCTCAAGTTGTTCGATAAATTCAAGTTGTGCAAAAGGCTTTTCTTCCTGTTGATAACTGCGCCTTGTTACCATTCCGGCGACAAATACTGCTAAAAAACCATATCCATTAATCAGTTCAGTGAAAGAATAGGTTGCCAAAATAATGCTAATTGCAATAAAATCCTCCATCATTGCATCAGTGGGTCTGATTTTGAGCAGTTGTCTATCTATCAAAACAATAATTTTAGTTACTAAAATTCCCATGACAATTCCAGCGAAAATTGCCCAAATTAAATCGATAGCAACCCATTGTTTAAACCAATTTTGCCAATTCTCATCTTTTAACCAATGTATGCCAAAATAAACGAAAGGGAAAGCAAGCGCATCATTTAATCCACCTTCCGACGTTAAACCAAAACGAAGTTCATCGGGATCATGGGGATGGTTAAGCTGAACTTCTGAGGCTAAAACCGGATCAGTCGGAGCAAGAATCGCGCCGAATAGAATCGCTTCACCCCAATTTAGTTTGAGGAGAAAGTGAGTAATGACTGCGATTCCAAAGATAGAAATAGGCATCAAACCGCCTATTAACCGGACTGTTATATTCCAAGAGGTTAGGTTTAACCGACGGTTCATTTTCAGTCCACAGCTAAACAGAGAAATGATCACGACAAGTTCGGTTAAACGTTCTAAAAACTCTGCATCCGGTCTGAGGTTTATTAATTTCAACCCGTAGGGACTTAAAAAAATTCCTGCACCTAAATATATTATTGCGTAGGACAGGGGTAAACGGGAAATCCAACCTGAAGCCCAAGTCACTGCAAGTAAAAGCAGACTGATTACCAGTAAAATAAGGATATAACTGCTCACAGATTAATTGCAAATAGAGTAGATTACTTACTACACTATTCTATTCATCATTTATTAAACTCTCTCATTCGGAAGATTTCTGAGGATAGATTAAAGTGCATTTGTGATTTTAACTTTTCTCAAAAAGTTATCTTTTTTAACATCAGGTTAACACAAATCTTCAAGTTGATTGTTGAGAATAATTGCTCTAATATAATTAAGATTGACCCCGAAAGTCAACAACATAGCTTTTGTCTTCAAAGGTAACGCGATCGCCATGCACTAATTTACGTCCGCGACGAGTTTCTATTTCATCATTCACTACCACCCAACCGGACTGAATAATCAGTTTAGCTTGTCCTCCCGTTTGGGCGCAACCGACGAATTTAAGAAATTGGTCTAATTTAATTGTTGGTTCATCTGGTGGTGTCATTGTGATCTCCTGTTTGGCTTCCAAAAGTTTTTATGGTTTGATTAATCATACCTATTTTATCAAAAATTGGGTATTAAGAGAGTTCAGGACGCAAGCCGCAGCGTCCCTACTTTAATGATTTCTAAACAGCAACGGTTTGAGTTAACTTGGTTTGGGAAGCTATTACTTCTTGTCTTGCCCATTGATCAACCGCAATAATATCATCTAAGGAAGGATTTTGGCCGTTATCGGTTTGATGGCGATCGCAAACGTATTCTATCATTTTGGGAATGTCTAAAAACTCAATTTTTTCATCTAAAAACAACGCCACAGCCTGTTCATTTGCCGCATTTAAGACGGCTGGCATGGTTCCGCCTGCACGTCCTGCCGCATAAGCTAAAGGCATACAAGGATATTTCTGATTATCGGGTGCTTTGAAGGTTAAATTTCCGGCTTTTACTAAATCTAAAGATTCCCAATTGGTATAAATTCGTTCAGGCCAAGACATGGCATAAAGCAGGGGTAAACGCATATCCGGCCAACCCAATTGGGCTAAAACAGAAGTATCTTGTAACTCAATTAACGAGTGAATAATACTCTGGGGATGAATGACAATATCAATATTATCGTAATCCAATCCAAACAGAAAATGAGCTTCAATTACCTCTAACCCTTTGTTCATCATTGTGGCAGAATCAACGGTGATTTTACGACCCATTGACCAGTTCGGATGTTTGATCGCATCAGCGACTTTTACTTCGGCTAATTTCTCAACTGGCCAATCTCGAAATGCACCCCCAGAAGCGGTTAAAATAATCCGTCGTAAACCCCCTTGAGGAACCCCTTGTAAACATTGGAAAATCGCCGAATGTTCGGAGTCCGCCGGAAGCAATTTCACGCCGTATTCTTGAATTAAAGGATTGACAACGGGGCCGCCTGCAATTAACGTTTCTTTATTGGCGAGGGCGATATCTTTTCCGGCTTTAATGGCGGCTAAAGTGGGAAGTAAACCCGCACAACCGACAATTCCGGTGACAACGGCTTCTGAGTCTCCATAGCGGGCGACTTCGACGACTCCAGACTCTCCAGCCAGTAAAATGGGTTGAGGATCGAGATCGGCGATCGCTGCTTTTAATTCGGGGAATTGAGTTTCATCGCAGATCGCCGCAATTTCAGGGCGAAAGGCGCGAATTTGTTGGGCCAGAAGGGTAACATTGCGACGGGCGGCGAGTCCCACTATTCTAAATTTGTCGGGATGATCGGTGACAATATCGAGGGTTTGAGTGCCGATAGAACCCGTTGAACCTAAAAGAGTGATGGCTTTCATAGTTTCTTAATAAGTTGTCAATTATTACCATATTACCAAAAATTGCCGCACACGCCCCTACCTTCAGGTATGGGGATATAAGGCTCTTTCTAATGCTATAATAACTCTACTGGCAGGGTATTCAACCAGTTGAAAAACCCAGCATCTAATCGATGCAATTAACCTTGAAAACTTAAGGTATGGGGTTCTTGCAAGAAATGCTTTGGCCATATAAAACCTTAAAGCACCAAGTACAGAGAACAAAGCATTTTTTTCTCAAGTACGGTAGGGCATACCGAAACTATCTCTGAAATGGGATGAACGACTGGGGAGACTCACCCCTCTGGAGTAGGTTAGGAAACTAGCTTGCTGTAAGGGTTGTCAAT
>NZ_LATL02000311.1 GCF_000972705.2 Limnoraphis robusta CS-951
CATTTCAGAGATAGTTTCGGTATGCCCTACCGTACTTGAGAAAAAATGCTTTATTCTCTGTACTTGGTGCTTTAAGGTTTTATCTTGCCAAAGCATTTCTTGCAAGAACCCCATACCTTAAGTTTTCAAGGTTCATTGCATCGATTAGATGCTGGGTTTTTCAACTGGTTGAATACCCTGCCAGTAGAGTTATTATAGCATTTTTCCTGGCCTTATATCCCCATACCTAAAAGGTAGGGGCGTGTGCGGCAATTTTTGGTAAAGATTTTGTTTGGGAGTGTCAAAACAGCAGTCCAGAAATGTCAGATAATAGATCTAGAACCTAGCACTAATCGTTAACACAAATGCCCTGGTTTGTCAAGATAGAACAAGGAATTGTCGAAAAACCAGTCTTCGATCAGTATGTTCCGGCTCACATCGCCTACGTGAAAGACTTAATCGCCAAAGGACACAAAGCCAAAACGGGCTACTGGGGAAGGCGAGGCGGAGGAATGCTGCTGTTTGAGGCGGCTTCCAAGGAAGAAGCAAAGGCAATTGTTGAGCAAGACCCCCTGGTTCAAAATGGCTGCGTTACCTATGAACTTCTCGAATGGTGTGTTGTTGTCGAATAAATTGAAAATCTATGTTAAACTGATAAGTGACCTGGACCTACGCGATCAAGACGCCCAAATCTTGTCAGGACCGGAAGGTAGCAGCAATACGGGATGCTCTTGATAGGCGTAGTCTCCGGGTCACTTTTGTCTGTAGGCAGATAGGAGGCATTATGCAGCGAGGTTTAGGAGATCTCGTCCAGAAAGCTGTTTACTTAGGGGTTGGATTAGCGGCTTACGCAGGTGAGAAAGCGGCTAAAAATATGGCCGAGTTGCGAACCGAAGCCCAAAAACTCGCCGATGAATTGGTAAAGCGCGGCGAGATGACCACAGAAGAAGCCCGTCGCTTTGTCGAAGAGACCCTCAAGCAAGCCCAACAACAACCAAACCCCGCAAAAAATCCGACTCAACAACCCCCAGAACCTCGTCAAATTGAGATTATTGACGCTGAGGATGATCAGTCTCAATCAGTAGACTCTGCTGAACAGTTACGTCAACAAGTCGAAAAATTACAAGAAGAACTGCGTCGTCTTAAGCGAGAGTAAAATCTGCCGGGTTAAGGGAGATGGCAGTGTTATACTGGATTTTCAGATGAAGCCGATTTGGTGAGGCTTTGTCTGAACAATTGTTAGCACGCAGGCGGCAAATCCGATGGAAGATTGGTCAAAAAGCTTTTTTGAAGCAGTCGGAACGGCAGTTTATGAAGTCGAAAAGTTATTTGAAGAAGTAAGTAGAGACTGGAACCAAATGGTTGATGAACTGACCAAATTTTCCGAAGAAATTACCGAAGAAGTTCACAATAAAATCTTCCCCGAATTGGAAGAGTATTTTAATGAAATTGTCGAACCGATTCTCGACATCTATTTTGATCTAGAATTAGAATTCGATGAAAGTGAGTTTGAACCGTTTGTTACCTACGTTCATCCTAACTCTCATCAAAATGCAGCTTGTCGGGGTTGTCAACATTATCATGGCCAAGTTTATGGCGGCAATTTACTCGTCTGTGCCATGCACCCGACCGGGGTAGAGGATGAAACCTGTCCAGATTGGGAAGCACCCTAGAATTTGTCTTTTTAGCAGAAAAAATCTAGAAAGCAAGCCTGATCAAACTCTATTAGATAACAAAAATATAAGTTCGGAATTTTTCATTCCCTATTCCATTTTTTAGTAAGTGGTGAATCTACCAGTACAGGATACATCCCTGTTAGGAATTCCAATACTTCCGGCATCTATTCAACTGCGTTCTTATCAAAAACAGGCGGTTCAAAGCTGGTTTTCTAACCGGGGACGAGGAACTTTAAAAATGGCAACCGGAAGTGGTAAAACCATTACTGCTTTAGCGATTGCCACTGAACTTTATCAGAAAATTAATTTACAAGTTTTATTCGTGATTTGCCCCTATTGTCATCTGGTGACGCAATGGGCGCGAGAGGCGGAAAAATTTGGCTTAAAACCGTTATTGGCATTTGAAAGTGTTCATAACTGGCAACGTCAACTTTCCGCCCAACTCTATAATATTCGTTCCGGTTTGCAACCCTTTCTTACAATTATTACCACCAATGCGACGTTAATTTCAGAGAGTCTTCAGTCACAACTGCGGTATTTTCCCGAAAAAACTTTGATTATTGGCGATGAAGTTCATAACTTAGGTTCACCCCGTTTAGAGGAAAGTTTACCGCGAAAGATAGGGCTACGTTTGGGCTTATCTGCGACTCCTGAACGTCATTTTGATGAAGAAGGAACTGACTCTATTTTACAATATTTTGGTTCAGTTTTGCAACCGGAACTCACCCTCGCTGATGCGATTCGTCAGGGGGCTTTAGTTCACTATTTATATTATCCGATTTTAGTCGAATTAACCGAAGCCGAAAGTCGCGCCTATTCTCGATTAACGACTCGCATTGGTTGGGCGTTGATGGATGAAGAAAACCTGGAAAAAAATGAAACGATTACTGCTTTATTAATCCAACGGGCGCGACTCATCGGTTCAGCCTCTAATAAAATTAACGCCTTGCATCAATTGATGAAAAACCGTTTACAGACGACTCATACCCTATTTTATTGTGGAGATGGGAGTATGGATAGCAGTGAATATTCATCAACTCGTCAGTTTGAAGCAACGGTTGAATTATTAGGGGTAAAACTCGGTTATCGGATTAATACTTATACCGCAGAAACCCCGTTAATCGAACGAGAAAAACTCCGTCATCAGTTTGAAACGGGACAATTACAAGGATTAGTTGCGATTCGATGTTTAGATGAAGGCGTTGATATTCCGGCGATTCAAAATGCAGTAATTCTTGCGAGTAGTAGTAATCCCCGTCAATTTGTACAACGTCGGGGGCGAATTTTGCGCCCTCATCCGCATAAAGAACGAGCAACTTTATTTGATATGATTGTGCTGCCGCCAGACTTAGGGCGAGATACCTTAGAAGTCGAACGAAATTTGTTAAGAAAAGAGTTAAAACGGTTTTTAGAATTTGCCGATTTAGCTGACAACGCCGGAGAAGCGAGACTGCAATTATTAGAATTACAAAAGCGATATGGTTTGTTAGATCTTTGATTTTGTCGCAAAAAAGTTAACATAACTCCGATGAAATTCGAGTCATCATACAGTAAAATCTAGAAAGAATCCGATCCCCAATAATATCATGTCCGATTAATCGATTATCATTATGTAGGGGCGGGTTCTAGACTATCTCTGACATCCACGACTAAAGTTCAATAAACCCGCCCCCACCCCATAACAGCATTAATAAACCGGACATAGTATAACATGAGTTTGCAATATTCTGATAGTTTAATTTCCACAATTTCTAATGTTTTTGCCGAGAAAAAATCCTCTTATAACCCAAAAACAGAACCGAATAGCCTTCAAGATCCCCTGGCGGATGTCTCTCCCGAAGCCAAAGAAATCATTGAACGAGTTTTGCAAGCGGAACGGGATAAACTCTATATGAAAACGCCACGTAATATTAATGATGATATCCTGAAAATTATTAAAGAGGTGGTAAAATGAAACTGATTTCAATTCGTCTCTGCAATTTTCGTCAATTTTATGGTCAAACCCCAGAAGTTATTTTAGCCTCGGGAGAACGCAATACAACCGTTATTCATGGGAATAATGGGGCGGGAAAAACCACGTTAATGAATGCGTTTACTTGGGTGTTGTATGATAGATTTAGTGCGGCGTTTGCGGCTTCTGAATATTTGGTCAATAAAAGAGCGATCACGGAATCTGAACCCGGAAAACCTGTACTTTGTTGGGTAGAAATTGTGTTTGAACATGATAGCAAACGTTACCAACTGAAACGAGTTTGTCGGGCGTATAAAAACAATAAAGACATTGAACAAACGCCCAGTGAACTGTATATGCAAGTCGCCGGAGATGATGGACGTTGGACAATACCGCCGCAACATCCTGATGATATTGTGAATCGAATTTTACCGATTAGTTTACATCAATATTTTTTCTTTGATGGCGAACGAATTGAACAAATTGTTAGGGATGATAAAAAAGCAGAAATCGCCGAAGCGACGAAAGAATTATTAGGTGTAGAAGTGTTAAATCGAGCGATTAAACATTTAGGAGAAGCCAGAAAGTCTCTGGAAACGGATTTGAGTGTGATTGGAGATGCAGAAACGAAAAAATATATTAAAGACAAGAAAAAATGTGAACAAGAAATAGAACGTCTGAATAAACGTCAAACCGAAATTGAACAAGAGTTAGAACATCTCAATGAATTAAAAAGAACTTTAAGTAGTCGTTTATTAGACTTAAAAGGTGCTGGAGAACTGCAAAAACGCCGAGATGAACTCGAACAACAAGCGAAGTTAATTCGAGAACAACTGAAACAAGCCAATGAAATCATTCGTCGAGAAATTTCAACACGAGGTTATACGGTTTTACTCTCAGAAACGCTTCTGAAATTTAGAGAAAAATTTGAACAGTTGAGAGAAAAAGGAGAACTGCAAACCGGAATTACACAACAGTTTATTCAAGACTTACTCCATCAACAGCACTGTATTTGTGGAACAGAATTAACAGCAGGAACACCCAACCGAGAACAGGTAGAAAGCTGGTTAGGAAAAGCGGGAGTTGCAGACATCGAAGAAACCGCAATTCGCATGAGTACCCAAGTAGATGAAATTGAAAAACGAGTTCCTGAATTTTGGGAAAAAGTTGATCGACAGCAAGCCAACTTAAATCAAAATCGTGCAGAATTGTCTCGGCTAGAAACCCAACTGGATGATGTCAAGAAGAAGCTGAGAAGCTACCCTGACGAAGATATTCAGCAACTCCAAAAACGTTTAGATGAAGTCGAAGCCAAAATTAATCACCTCAACCGCGAAACCGGTTCAAACCAACAACAAATCGAAACTGCAAACAGTTCAGTGAGTCAACTGGAAAAACAGATTGATAAACAAAAAATGAATGAGATGAAACAAGTTATCGCCCAAAGACGGATTGAAAAAACTCAAGAGTCAATTCACTGCTTAAC
Source organism: Limnoraphis robusta CS-951 (assembly GCF_000972705.2). The sequence continues at coordinate 5,093 of NZ_LATL02000311.1, forward strand.
TCAAATTAAAGACAGATTAGATCAACAATTTCGTTGGCAATTAGAAAGCAGAGTACAGAATATTTTTAGTCGAATTTCTTTTACGCCCTATCTTCCTAAACTTAATGAGCAATATGAATTAAAATTAATTGAAACCACAGCCGGAGATGAAGCAGAAGTCGCTGCTTCTACGGGAGAAAATCAGATTCTCAGCTTATCTTTTATTGGTGGAATTATTGAAGGGGTGCGAGAATGGAGTCAAAAAAATACCCTCATGGGGCCAGATAGTAGCACTTTTCCGATTGTAATGGATTCTCCTTTTGGCAGTTTAGATGAAATTTATCGACGTCAAATTGCTAAAATTATTCCCGAATTAGCAAATCAATTAGTTGTATTAGTCACGAAAACCCAATGGCGGGGAGAAGTCGCCCAAGAGATGGAAAAACGCATTGGAAAAGAATATGTTTTGTCTTATAATTCCCCAAAAACAGATTGTGAGGAAGATTTCATCGAGTCAGGGAGAGTTCGTTATCCATTAGTCAAACATAGTCCCAATGCGTTTGAATACACGGAGATTTTAGAAGTGACGGATGAATTTTAAAAAATATTTTTGATAAATATGCTGATTTTGAGGCGAAATATTCGTAATCAGTCAATAGCCGTCTACCTCAGTTCTGATGATGAATATCAAATCTATTGCTAAAACTCTTGCGATTGCTGTGACAACTTTAGGATTGGTACATTCTCCGCAAGCTGTTGCCCAAAATTCTCCTTTTTATTGGTCCTATATGGGAGAATCAATGGGACAAAAACTTTATCTTGATGTTTCCATGTACAGTATTCGTTTATATGACAAAGGAGAAACTTTATTCACCTATAAAATCGGGGATGAAATGATTTATGCTAAAAGCCATTGTCGCACTTGGCAGTGGTATATTCTTGGCGTTTCAAATCGTAATGAAATTGATAATATTACACCCCCGTCAGCGATTGGGAACGGAAACCTTTATTCAATTTATGATGCGACAACTGATGAAATGATGATGCGGGTTTGTACGGCTGCTTCTCTAATGTCAATCCCTTAGCTTCAACCCCAGTTTATCAAAAAAACCGGGATTTAAACTACAAAATTTAAGAATAAAGCTTGACAATAGGTAAACCTTTTTGGGGAACGCTACTGAGAAAGATATAATGACTAACTTTTTATCAAGAAGCGTCAACGCAGTCGGGCAAGATACATCCAAATAATTCAGTGGAATAACCGGATACCAGTTTTGAGTCCACAAAAATTGAGTTTCCATGATACTCTGTAGTCACAACTTTTGAGTTCTATGCTAACGCACCGTCAAGTTCGATCAAAACCCCATGACCGAAACCAGTCAACATACCCTAGCCGATGAAATTATTCAATCGGGTATCGGGTTACATAGCGGCTTAGAAACAACCGTTCGCATTTTACCAAGTTCTGCCGTCGGACGCTATTTTGTGCGGGTGGATTTACCCGAAAAACCGATTATTCCTGCAAAAATTACATCCGTTGTCTCAACGACGCTTTCCACTGAATTAGGGATTTTAGAGAAAATTAACCCTTCACAAATTAGTATTCGTACCGTCGAACATTTATTATCCGCTTTAACCGCAATGGGAGTCGATCACGCCCGCATCGAAATTGACGGGCCAGAAGTTCCGTTGTTAGATGGATCGGCTAAAATCTGGGCAGAGGCGATCGCTAACGTTGGGCTGGCGATCACTTCCCAAATTACCCCGACGATAGCCATTACCCAAGAAATAATCATTCGTCAGGGCGATGCTTTTGTCGCTGCTATCCCCTCAGATGAAACTCGCTTTAGCTACGGGATAGATTTTGAAAGCGCCGCAATTGGTCAACAATGGTACAGTTGGACGCCGCAACAAGAAGATTTTACAACCGCGATCGCCCCCGCCCGCACCTTCGTTTTAGAAAAACAAGTTCAACACCTGCAACAAGCGGGATTAATCAAAGGCGGAACCCTCGATAACGCCTTGGTTTGCGGCGACGACCGTTGGTTAAATCCCCCGTTGAGATTTTCAAATGAACCCGTGCGTCATAAAATTTTAGACTTAGTAGGGGATTTGAGCTTGTTGGGAGTGATTCCTCAAGCTCATTACTTGGCTTACAAGGCAGGTCATCACCTACATACCCAACTGGTTCAACGCATTCAGCAAGCCGCCTTAGTCGCCCTCTGAAGCTTCTCTCGTTAACCGTTGCCCTAGATCCCCAAAAGATGGGAAGCTAACTCTAAAATTGTCAACCTGAAAAAATGTCTGACGTGAAATCCGATCCTGTTGATTCTAACGCGATAGAAACCCCCAACGGCACCGCTACAACCGTAGTTCAAACTGTGATGGGTATCGAAGAAATTCAAAAGCTGTTACCGCATCGTTACCCCTTCGCCCTCGTTGATCGCATTATTGAGTATGAACCCGGAAAACGGGCGGTGGGAATCAAAAATGTCACCTTCAACGAACCTCATTTTCAAGGGCATTTTCCCGGAAAACCGATTATGCCGGGAGTATTGATCGTCGAAGCGATGGCCCAAGTGGGGGGTGTCGTGTTAACCCAAATACCCGATCTCGATGGGAACTTGTTCCTGTTTGCAGGCATCGATAAAGTCAGATTTCGCCGTCCAGTGGTTCCCGGTGATCAACTGATTATGACGGTTGACATCCTTTCTTTGAAACGGCGTCGTTTCGCCAAAGTCCAAGCCCTCGCAGAAGTCGATGGTAAACGGGCTTGTGAAGGCGAATTGATGTTTTCTTGTATTTAACTCATCAGCGTTGTCAGGTGATTTTAGAGATCGGATTAAAATGAACAGAGTTTTCCGGTTATCAATCTCCTGAAATCACCCAACATCACATACCCTAAAATTAAAAATCCCTATGCTCACCTTAATTCACCCAACGGCTGTTATTCATCCCAAAGCACAACTACACCCCAGTGTACAAGTGGGAGCTTATGCTGTGATTGGGGAAAATGTTAAGGTAGGGCGTGATACAACCATTGGCCCTCATGTGGTGATAGAGGGCTGGACCGAAATTGGCGATCGCAATCAAATTTTTCCCGGTGCAACCATTGGGACTGAACCTCAAGATCTCAAGTATACCGGAGGGGTTAGTTTTGTTAAAATTGGCAATGATAATGTAATTCGAGAATATGTCACCATTAATCGGGCGACTTATGAAGGTCAAGCGACGATTTTAGGCAATCAAAATCTGTTAATGGCTTATTCTCACATGGCTCATAATTGTGTGATAGAAAACCAAGTGATCATTGCCAATGGCGTAGCCTTGGCGGGTTATGTTCACATTGAGTCTCAAGCCCGAATTAGTGGGCTGGTGGGTGTGCATCAATTTGTTCATATTGGTAAACTAGCAATGATTGCTGGATTGACGCGCATTGTTCAAGATGTACCTCCGTTTATGATGGTAGAAGGAACACCCCCAAAAGTGCGATCGCTGAATTCTATTGGCTTAAAACGGGCAGGTTTCACCCCTGAAGAATTAGCACTGTTGAAAAAAGCGTTTCGGATTTTGTATCGTTCCGGCTATCGACTTGAACAAGCGTTAGAACAGTTAGAATTATTACCCGATCATCCTCATCTACAACACTTAAGTCGTTTTATGAGATCAGCACTTACTCCTGAACGTCGAGGTTTAGTTCCAGGGAAACGCAGTTCATCCCGTTTAGAACAATAGTAGCTATGGAATTTGTAGAGGGAAACCTGACTCGATGCGATCGCCTACAATAGAGTCAAAGAATTACAGACCGAGGCTGACTGCTCTATGCCCGAAATCGTCGAAATTCCCCTATAATTCACTCGCTTTCAACTCTCACCCGCCGTTCAAGCTCATTTTTAAAAAGCCTATTTTATCAGGAGGGATGAAGGCTATGAAGCTGAGACAAGCACCTTTATCGCTCTTTGATCACCCCCTGAACTCCGGTTAATTTTGTTGGCTGAGTCGGCGATAAACCGTAACTAACCCATCCGCATCACCAACATTTCCCGGAAACAACACAACAGGTAAATTGGGAAATTGAGGATGATGATCGGAAGTTTTCACCATCGAACATCCCGCGATCACTTGACCTAATAACCGAGCGGTTTTCAAAGCTAAACCCTTACTCAACACATCATTAGAAGTAATTCCACCTTTGCTGATTAAAAATCCGATATCTTCGGGTAAACCTCGGACAATATCCATCAATAAATCAGAAACAGCCACGCCAAATTCTAGCCGAACTTCGGTACTACTAAAAGTAAGTTCTTGACGACTGGTGTAAATAACAGGTGTTTTTCCTTCGCGGTGTACTTGCTGAATTTGTTGAAGTATTTGGGTTAATAAATCCTGACGTTGAACTGTGCTATCTTCGAGTAAATGAGAGACATCCACTTCTATTCCCACAATGTTAGATTCTTGCAACAAACGTTCGAGTTGTTGGGTTGATTTCTTCACATGAGAACCCATTAACACCACACCCGGTTTCCCTTCACGGCTGTATTTAGACATTTCTACATCCGGGATAGGTTGAGGGCCAAGGGCGGCGAGGGAGGTGAGGATACTGGCGGCACTGCGAAACAGAAAACGTTTTCCTTTTTTGGCAGTCGCTAAAATATCAGAAGCAAAGTGATCTAAGTCGGTTTGGGTTTCTCCATCAACAACAACACACTGGTTCCCAGAAAGCTGCATGAGGCGATTTTGGGTTCCACTGCGGATATCATCTAAAACAAAGCGTTCAACGGAGGTAGCGGGAATTTTACCGTTTGTTTTTTCCGCCACGTAGTCGGGTAAGTAGCTGTGATGGTAGCCAAATACAGAGTCTTTCGCAAATTCGGTTTCGTGTACTGGAGTGGGAACGCCATCCACTATCAAGTAATGAACGCTATTGCGAGTGATCCGTCCTCCTTCAAAAAAGGCGGGAACGAGGAAATGAGCATCAAAACCACCGAGTTCTTCGGCGATCACGTCCGTTTCAATGGGATAATGACCGCGTAGGGTAGAATCAGAACGACTAACGACGAGGAAATCTTCGATAGACTCTGCGGCGATCGCTTGTTTAAGGTTTTGAGTGACTTCCCGAGTGACGCTGGCGGCTTGTTCTGGGGTTAACGCTCTGGTATTAGTCAGGATAAAGAAAATGGGAGATTGATCACAAAGTCCGAGTCGCAAGGTGTCGATATCCCACTGGGTGAGCAACAAGCAACTGTGAACGGTTTGAGAGCCTGTTGGATCGTCATCGAGTACAATAATTTTAGGTTGCATCGGCTAATATTTGTCGAGTGCATAATACAACAGCCTAACATTTAACGGGTTGAGTGTTTCTGTTGGAGTTGTTTGAGTTTTTGGTGGACTTCTGTCGCCAGTTGTCGTGACTGGTGAAGCAGGCGGCTTTCTTCTGTGCTGCGATAGCCACTCCCCGGCTGAATTAAGCGGTTGAAGTCGGTTTCTAGAAGTTCTTGATGTTCGCTAATAAATTGATGATTTTTGCGAAGAATTTTTTCAGTTTTTAATGATCGAACCAGATCGCCTCGAATAATTTTTAAGGCAGTGATTACTTCTTCTCGCTGATAAATTTTAACTTGAGAGTTGCCCGCTTGTTCTAAGTGATCATAGAGAATGACGGCCTGTACAATCGTATTATAGCGATCAACTTCATCAAAAATTTGCAATAAATTCGGGCTTCTCAGAGTCGTGATTATTTTATAGAGATCATCAATAATGACTGCCAGAGCCGCTAGAAGATGGATGAATATTAGCAACGGGTGATGTTGTTCAAATATCGTTGCTAAAATCCCATAACTGATTAAAATCAGGATGGATGTGATTAAGGTTTTACATCCTTCCTTGAGGAATTTTTGCCAGGTTGGTGGTCGATAAACTTGATCCATCCCCAAACCACTGAGGTGTTTGAATTCTCCTTTGGTAATTTCTAAGCCTTGAAGTTCAGATTGCATGGAGAACTATCGACGAGCCACTTCTATAAATTTAGACTCTATTTTAACAGAGTTTTGCTTTTTATGATTGACTTTTATGTTCTTTAGCAAAGGGAGCAATAATCTGTTCTTGTTTGGCTCGTTGAAATGCCCATTCTGGCGTCAGAGGAAGGGGTTTTTTTTCTTCTGAATAAGATAGATTTAACTGCACTAAATCATCGAGTTCCTGTTTTAAGCCTCGAGTCTCAACTAGACATTGCAGTAAAAAAGCATCATAGCGATCGCCAATTTGCTCATAAACTCGTGAAGCGGTTTGATGAGTATTGGCTCTTTCATTCGGATTTAAAAAAGTCAGTAAAGGGGCTAATCCCGCGACTAAAATCGAGAGAATAATCTGAATAATAGTTCCCCAAGTATTTTTTTCTTGCCCCAGATCCGCGATGGCTTGAACCCCTGCTAAAGCCGCAAAAACGGTACTGGGAATGCCAATATAAAGATGAGTATTTGACCAGCGAATCGAAACTAAAACGTGCGCCCGACTCAAAATTCGACAAATATTACGGCGATCTTCTGCTCGTGCCATAATATCTTCTCGTCGGACTAGAGAATCCCGGTTAGGGGGGGTGCTGGTTACGGCAGGATCACTGATTGGGGGAGTATCCTGATTCGGTAGATCAGGGTCATTTGTGTTCATGTTGAGGGTAGAAAAATTGTAACTCTTTTGAGTGGTGGGTCTAAGTCTGCGACTCGCATTATACGATATTTGGTGAAGGTTAAAAAGGGGAATCGCAACCCCACAACTTCAACCCAATCACAAAGGTTGTTCCCTGACCCTGCGGATAGGAAAGTTGGCCGAGGTTGGGTAATTGTAAGTTCAAGTTGACGGGGGAAAAAACTTGTATTTCTGCCTGCATTTGCTTGATTAAGTCGCGAGCGATCGCCAGTCCCAAACCCGTTCCGGGAATATTACCAGTCGCTTGAATGCCTCGATAACCTCGTTCAAACAAATGTTCTAAGTCTTTGCGGGGAATACCGGGACCTGTGTCACTGATGGTAATTCTTAAGGGATGGGATAATTTGCTGTTTTCTGAGGGAGGATGAACCCGAATGGAGATGCAGCCTTGAGGTGGGGTGTATTTGAGGGCATTGTCAATCAGATTACTCAAAACTTCACGCAAGCCTTGAGAATTGGCTTGTACGAGGGGTAATTGGGGGGGAATCTCAGTAATACAGGTGAGTTGACGTTCTTCTGCGATCGCTTGTGCCGAGAGGATCAAGGGTTCAAGAACGGCTTGGACTGAAGTGGCTTCTAAAAATTGGCCAGCCGGGAGCAATCCTGGGGGTTTTAGACTGGGAGATGGGTGGGGTTGTCCGCCGAGATAGTTGTCTTCGAGATCTTGAACCTGATCGGATGCTAGGGGTAAACGCATTTGTTCTTCGTTGAGGGCGAGGGTGTGATCGACTTGTTCAAGCAGTTCTTTGATCCGATCGCTTTCTCGAAGAATCCCATCTGCTATTTTATGGTTTCTATCTTCGGGTAAAAGACGTTTGAGCAACAATTTTCCAAAGGTTCGCACTGCTGTCAGGGGACTTTTCAACTGGTGCAGGAGACTGTGCAGGGTATCGTATTGTTGAGCTTGTAATTTTTGCTGCTGTGTAAATTGTTGCTGAAGCCATTGCAAGCGTCGATTTAAAATAAAAGCTGTGGTCAGGGTGTGAGCGATCACTTGAATTTGATGCTGTTCTTGAGGGGTCCAAGGTCGATCTTCTCGGCTCGTGACTAAAAACCCCATAACTACACCATCCCGCATCAGGGGCAAGACGAATTGACGCTGTTCTAACGGTTGCTGTTCTTCTAGAGGGGGTTTTGATGAAGGGATCTCAAAATTGATTCTAGATTCAACCTCAACCCGGGGAATAGTATTTGCGGGGTTCGATGAGGTTGGGGCCAGCAAACGAGGACGAGACATGAGACTGTCTTCTACATCTAAGCTTGAGGACATCAAGGCTTGACTTTCTGGCTGATTTACATTACTACTTTCGGGATAAGCTGCCACGGGGATCAGTTTTCTGTGACCGCCTTCAACCCAGTCTTCTGTTAAATAGACAATACTCAATGATGCTCCCAAACTGGCTACCAGGGAGACTTGAGCTTGGCAGAGTGTAACGAACTCAGAACGGGTTGGCATGAGGGCAGAGGAGCAAATGATTGGGGGTTAAAGCTTGTGAGCAGTCTGCTTTTCCCGCAAACCCAGTTGATTTTGCGAGCTTATCTTGCATTTTAGAGCATTTTCAACAGATGAGCGACAGCAAGCCCCCTGGTCACTGTCCCAGGCGACTTACCCCTTGAGAATATTTTTTTTCAGCTTTTTTGGCCCTCAGCTCTTTCTATTCCCGAGGGGATAAGTTATGATTAACGTTAATAGCACTGCTTTAGCTTTATGGCAAGGCTTTTTTGTATCAATCTGTTAAAAGATATTGAAATTTTGAGCCAGAATCGATATACTTCTACCGGATTTGGTAGCTAGATTTACAACAAGTCTGCAAAAAACAGGAGGTAACTTAAGTTGGCTAGAAGACGTAAGCGCAAGAGCCGTCGCAGACAAGAAGGCCGTCGGATTCTAGAATGTGTACCCCAATACAGCATTTCTAGTGGAGAAGACAAGCCCGTAACAGCTGCCCGCAAGTTTATTCACGCAGAGGGAATCATTCCTCCAGCATTGCTACTTGTCAAGCGAAACGAACATACCACCGATCGATACTTTTGGGCTGAGAAGGGCTTATTCGGCGCCCAGTATGTCGAAGAAAACCATTTTCTGTTCCCCAGTTTAAAAGAAATAGCAGAGAAAACGACTGCAAGTCCTGCTCGGGCTTAGTTTATGGTGTTGTGGGCAACATCATTTTTTTTGTCGGACTCAGAGCAGAATCAAGATGAATTCCTAGAGTTGATTGTGATTCGGCAGAAGTGGCCTGACCGATGAGACGCTTAACTAGATGAGTTAGGATTTAATTATAACTCTCTAGAAAGCAAATCATACAGGAAGTCTAAATTTTGAGGAGTGAGGACTTCTATCTCCTCTCCGTGATCACCCCTTGCTCAAAGCCTAACTTTACCCGTTTAGTGAGTTTCTTCCCAGGATTTCAACCCAAGAGACTGTTTCAGGGTAGCGAGTTCATCTCGATGTCCTCGAACGGTAATGATACTCTGGGGTTGAGTAACGGAGTCAACAGCCACTTCCAGCTTCAGGGACACCTGCTCTATGCGTCTAGCTCGTTGCCAATAAAATAGACCCGTTAAGGGAGAAAGAATCACTAGCCCCAGAAACCATTGACCATTCTGCGGAACGATCATGGATAGAACTAGGGCTAAACATAACAATCCTACGGCTGTGAGCAATGTTAAAAAAATAGCCAGAAACCAACTTGGACGAACAAGCCCCTCAAAGATGATTTGATTTTCTTCAGGGTTCGTTTGTGCCACTCGATAAGCCCGTGAACTAAAGTGAAGTTGAAGCTGAGTCAACAAGGACTCAGCCTCTTGTGGAGCGATCAGTTTTTCTTGTTGAATGCGCTCTTTAACAGAAGCCTTAATGAAGAAAAACAGACCGACAACCATTAGGGACGTGAGTACAAAGGTAGAAGGTAAGACAGGAACAGTCATGGGCGACAAGTGAGACAGCTTGAGTAAAAGTTTTCCTTAGAATACTTTACACAAGTTGAGCCTCTGCGGCATACTCCTGAGCATACTCGTACCAAAGACGAGCCAATTCTTGAGCTTTGTTCCGAAATTCAGGAGTGAGTTGGTACATTCTGCGAGGGCGTCCCCGTCCTTCTACCTTCTTCCAATACCCAGTAATACTATCTTGGGCTTCGAGAAACTTCAGGGCGCTATAGAGTACCGTATCTGACAGTCTGTAGATGGCATATTCTTCTTCTAGTCGGTCAATCAACTCGGTTCCATAGGAATCTCCCCGTAAGACGACAGATAAGATGTAGCAAACCGCCAACTCTTTATTAAGATAAACAGGCGGAGGGCTTTGGAAATAGCGATAAATGTCATCGAAAGTCATAGTCATAGTCATAGTCATTGGATTCTTCCCGCTTAATATGCCTTTCCACAGCAACGGTGGCAAAGGTTGTCCACTGACTGCTTGCTAAATAATTTATCGCGCCTACCGATCAGCATTTAGTCAAGACTGTCACCATTTGAAGGATGAATTAATGCAAATTGCTCGTCAAGGAAGAAAATTAGGGGAATAACGACGGAAAAATGGGCAGTTTGACTGTTTTTAAGGGTTAATTTTTAAGGTTTTCTCAAGAATCTGACAGCATTCTTCGACTGGGGTGCGTTGTCCCATCGCCTCCATTAAGGCTTCATAGGCGGACTGATGTTGTTCAATCAAAGTTTGGGCTTGTAGAGTCGCCCAACGCTCTTTGAGAGTAGCTTCCGAAAGGGGGCGTCTGAGTTGTCTCCAAACGGTTCTAATTTTTCCTCGATCTTCAGCGCCGCCTTCTGCTTTGTCATAAACTAAAGTTTCTGCTGCGATTCCCGCCATCCAAACGGTGCAGTAGCGATCAATTAATTGGCCGGAAAGCTGACCTTGTTGCAGTTGTCCCAACAACTCTCTATCATTAAACTGAACGCCACCTTGAGCCGTTTGTCCCTGTCTCCAGGCTTCGAGAGCATTCAGGGCGTAACCCGTGATCGGAATATTCATTAAATAGGCTACCAGAAAATGTCCAGCCTCGTGACGGAGGATGCGATCGCGTTTTTCTGGAGAAATTCCTTCTATACTTTCAATTAAAACGGTTGAACCCTGACCTTGGAGCGCTAGGGTATCAATTGTCCCCAAAACGAGCAGCGAAAACACTAAACTTGCAGGAATGATAGGAGATAAATGAATTAGTGGCCCGAGCAGAGCGGACATCGTTAGGGTAAAAATCGTAATCGCAATCAGATTTAGGGACGTTTGCTTCATAACAGATTAGGGTTCGATCTCAGCTTCGGGGATATCAAGGGAATTTTCCAACTTTGACTTGGCTTTATAAAACGTTTCTAGACTATGGCGATCGCCAACATAACGCCAATGCCAGGGTTCATAACTCACCCCTTGAGGATTGTCTTGGGGAAAGGATAACTCAAAACTGTAGAAAGCTGCATTTTCAGCCAACCACTCGAAGGCTTTTGTTTTTTCAAAGCTGACAGCCAGATGAGTATCGGGAAAATCTGCATCCCCAACATCGAGAGCATAACCTGTATGATGTTCGCTATAACCCGGAGGAGCGCTCACTTCAGCGCGTTTGCTGGCATTTTGTCCCCGTTGGGCTTTCACCTCAAAAAACAGATATTCTTGATCTTGAATGGTGCGAAATCCAGATAAAGGAATTAAGCGAATTCCCTCTTGCCGAGCGCTATCTGCCATTTCTAGGTAAGCTTGGGCAGCAGCAGAACGCAATTTAATGCTGCCATCTGCTGTAATATTTTTCAATTCATCTGGGGATGCTTCTTCGTAGGGAAGATGTCCAAGCAAGTCTTCTGAGGGTTGATCACCGGAACTCGCTTCCTCTGTTAAGGGGTTTTCCCCAGCCGGAGAAGCCGTCGCAGAGACTGAGGGTTCAGTCGAAACAACGGTTGGGTTGGGTTGCGCTAAGTCGCTTGGTGCCTGTGTCATCAAGATGCCAAACTGGTAGTTGAGCAACAGCGTCAGACCAAATGCTATTGTAGCGAGTCCCAGTAACTTCCAAAACAGCCACTTTCGCTTCGACTGGCTGGCGCCGGGTTCAGTATCGTTAGGATCTCGAATGGCTTCCGGGATATCTTCTGCAACCATTTCGGAGAGGGGTTGTGTGTTTTCGGGCAGACTTGCGTTATTCAACAGCTTCACTCCTGCTTTTCGTCAAAGCACCACTTATCGATTTTAGACTGAGAGTTGAAAATTATCAGCATTAAGTTTAGGATTTAGGCAGCTTTACTCAAATCTAGTGTAAAAGCTGCGTGATGCAGCACTTAAACACCCTAACCCACTCTCAGAGCCTTACAAGCTCTAATTTTTGAGTCTTGATTTGGCGATTCAACCTTTTAATATAAGGTAAAAGCCGCAATGGGTATCCTTTTTACCAAAGATTAATTTTCCAACATTATACAATTGAGTTTTCAATAACAACTATCACTGTTCCGGATCTGTTTATTGATTTTTGGGCTGGGATTGATTTCTTGGGGAATTCCTCAAAGGTTCGGCTAAAAATTTGAGATAAAAAAGCTAATTTATTTTTGAATCAATCGCGAAAAAAATGATGATTAAATTCAAACCAATTAGAGGCTCATCTCTAAGATAATGACTCAACTTTTACAACTCTATCAATGGTTAATTGGCGGAGTCCTTTTGGGATGGATTCTCAGACTTATTTTACCCTCTTTTGTTCCCGTTTGGATTGGACGATTTTTATTTTGGGTTGGGGTTCCTGTCGGAATTTTTGCATTTTTACGTCAAGCTGACTTATCGGGAGGAATTTGGTTAGCCCCGGTTGTGGCGTGGATAGCCATTTTATCGGGTGCGTGTTTGGCTTGGGTTTGGATCAGTCGAAAACGCCATGATTCTCCTCTCAATCAATCTTGGAGTCGCCCTACTCAAGGGAGTTTTATCTTAAGTTCAATGGTGGGAAATACGGGTTATATTGGTTTTCCTATCATCTTATCATTGGTGGGAACAGAATATTTTGGTTGGGCGGTATTTTATGATGGTTTGGGTTCTGCTATTGGCGCCTATGGGTTGGGAGTATTATTAGCAGCTAAGTTTGGTTTAGAGACTCAAAACCCTCTGTCTTTGATGATAGTCATGTTGAAAAATCCGGCGTTGTGGAGTTTAGGGTTTAGCTTGGTTTTTCGGGAGGTTCCTTTCCCTTCTGGAGTCGAACAAATTTTACAAGTAATGGCTTGGGGAATGGTTGCTTTATCGTTGATTTTGATGGGAATGCGCTTGAGTCAACTGTCTTCTTGGCGTTATTTGAAACAAGCTTCTGTCAGTCTGACGATTAAAATGTTTATTGTTCCGTTGGTTATCGGTACAATTCTCTCGATTTTGGGCGTTAGGGGTTCACCGCTCTTGGTTATGGTATTATTAATGGCAACTCCCCCTGCTTTTGCAACGTTGGTGTTAGCAGAAGCGTTTAATCTAGATCGGGAGTTAACGGTTACGACTCTCGCTGTCGGTTCTGTCGTTTTATTAATAACTCTACCGTTTTGGTTGTTCTTATTTGGATCGTCATAACGATTAGCCCTAAAAAGAGTTTAAGCCTGAGTGTATAGAACCTCAAGCTTTAACTCGGTGTTTATTTTTTAATACCCCCAAGGGAATTCGAATCCCTGTCGCCTCCGTGAAAGGGAGGTGTCCTAGGCCTCTAGACGATGGGGGCAGAACTTGTGTTTAGCATTTCTTGCCTTTCACCTTTACTACTATAGAGAGATTATTCTCGGGTGTCAACCCCTTTGGCAAAAATTTTTTGTTCTCAATGAGGAAATTCGCTGAAACTCCCTTGAAAGTTAGCTTGTAGGATTGAATACCGTTAACCATGAGGAGGGTTAACTGGAGGGGATGTCAATCTCCATTCTTTTGTGAAATGTATCGATTTATGTAGACTGATCAGCAACAAATAAGTTAAACAAGAGTTAGGAGTTGTTCAGAGTTAGGATAAAGGAGAACGGGACAGGCCTAGAAACCCGTCCGAACTTTTATCTGAAAAAAACTAAAAGTTACTATGGGGATTGCTACAATAAATCCAGCGACAGGGGAGTTGCTGAAGACATTTGAAGCGTTAACAGACGCTCAAATCGAAAACAGTCTCAGCCTCGCCCAACAAGCCTTTGAACAGTATCGGCATCTGCCATACGAACAAAAAGCAAACTGGATGCAGAATGCGGCGAATATTCTTGAAACTGATGCCGAGAAATTCGCTAAACTGATGACGCTGGAAATGGGAAAACCTCTCACTTCAGCGATCGCAGAAGCCAAAAAAAGCGCTTCGGTTTGTCGCTACTACGCTGAAAACGCCGCTCAATTTCTCGCCCCTGTTCCGGCTGAAACGGATGCGAGTCAAAGCTACGTGCGCTATGAACCTATGGGCATTATTTTAGCCGTCATGCCCTGGAATTTTCCCTTTTGGCAAGTTTTGAGGTTTGCGGCACCTGCACTGATGGCGGGGAATGTCGGCTTGCTCAAACACGCTTCCAATGTACCCCAATGTGCTTTAGCGATCGCTGAAATTTTCACTGAGGCGGGTTTTCCCGAAGGCGTGTTTCAAACCTTGCTGATCGGATCGGATAAAGTCGCTCAAGTGATCGCTGATGATCGCGTCAAAGCGGGAACCCTCACCGGAAGCGAACCTGCGGGCATGAGTTTCGCCTCTCTTGCCGGGAAACACATCAAAAAAACGGTATTAGAATTGGGGGGTAGCGATCCGTTTATCGTCCTCGAAAGTGCAGATCTAGAAGCGGCGGTGGAGTCGGCAGTCACCGCTAGAATGTTAAATAATGGTCAGTCGTGCATTGCTGCCAAACGCTTTATCCTAGCCGAAGCGATCGCCGATCAATTTGAACAGGGTTTAGTTGAAAAATTCCAAGCTTTAAAAATCGGTGATCCGATGGCAGCCGATACGGATGTCGGGCCGTTAGCAACACCTGACATTCTACAAGATATCGACAACCAAGTGAAAGCCTCCGTCGCAAAAGGTGCTAAAGTGCTGATAGGCGGTCAACCCCTGGCACAACCAGGAAACTTTTATCCGCCCACCATCTTGAGTGATATCCCACCCGGAACCCCCCCCTACGAGGAAGAATTTTTCGGCCCTGTAGCGTTAATGTTCCGTGTCTCCAACCTCGATGAAGCGATAAAATTAGCAAATAGCACAGTCTTTGGTTTGGGTGCAAGTGCATGGACGACAGATGAAGCGGAGCGCGATCGCTTAATCTCAGAGCTAGATGCGGGTGCTGTCTTTATCAACGGTTTAGTCAAGTCTGACCCACGTTTACCCTTTGGTGGAATTAAACGCTCAGGCTACGGACGAGAGTTAAGTATTCAGGGCATTCACGAATTCGTCAACATCAAAACCGTTTGGATTCAGTAAAAATCATTCGGAATTGAGGATTCAAAGTGAAAAGAATTCAGGCTCAACTGATAAATAGAAGAATTGTTGACCGTCGTTGCAATGATAATAAAGTAAGCCTGTAAAGGGTGAACTTTGAATCCGACTCCCGGACGATACGGCAATGAATCTCATCTGATTTCAAAATTTCCAATTTTTAGACCTCACATGAACACAGCAGAACTTCTGGTGAAATGCCTTGAAAACGAAGGAGTGCAGTATGTCTTCGGACTACCCGGTGAAGAGAACATGGAAGTTCTCGAATCCTTGAAAACCTCCTCCATTCAGTTTATTACCACCCGCCACGAACAAGGCGCCGCTTTTATGGCTGATGTCTACGGACGCCTGACGGGAAAAGCCGGAGTTTGTCTGTCCACCCTTGGGCCAGGAGCAACCAACCTAATGACAGGTGTGGCTGATGCAAACCTCGATGGTGCGCCTCTGGTGGCTATTACCGGACAGGTGGGAACCGATCGAATGCACATTGAATCTCATCAATATTTAGATTTGGTGGCAATGTTTGCTCCGGTTACTAAGTGGAATTCCCAAATTGTTCGACCCAGTAACACGCCGGAAATTGTTCGGAAAGCCTTTAAACTCGCCCAAGCGGAAAAACCCGGCGCGGTTCATATTGATCTGCCTGAAAATATTGCCGCTATGGCAGCCATTGGACAGCCTCTAGAACGAGATAAGCGTGAAAAAGTCTATTCAGCTTATCACAGTATGAATGAGGCAGCCGTTGCCATTTCTAAAGCTAAAAATCCGATTATTTTAGTGGGAAATGGTGCCTTACGAGCGAATGCCAGTGACTCCCTAACTGAGTTTGCCACCCAACTGAATATTCCAGTTGTCAATACGTTTATGGGGAAAGGTGCTATTCCCTATACTCATCCCCTCTCTTTGTGGACAACGGGATTACAAAAGCGGGATTATATTAGTTGTGCTTTTGATAAAACCGATTTAGTCATTGCCATTGGTTACGACTTGATTGAATATTCTCCTAAAAAGTGGAACCCCGAAGGCAAAATCCCGATTATTCACATTAGTGCTACTCCGGCTGAAGTCGATAGTAGTTATATCCCCATTGCTGAAATTGTTGGCGATATTTCAGACTCGCTCAATGAGATTTTGCGCCGTTCAGATCGCGCGGGAAAACCTGAACCTTATGCGTTAAAATTACGCTCAGAAATTCGTCGCGACTACGAACAATATGCTGATGATGATGGCTTCCCCATTAAACCCCAAAAACTCATTTATGATTTGCGTCAGGTGTTAGGGCCAGAGGATATTGTCATCTCTGATGTTGGCGCTCATAAAATGTGGATCGCTCGTCATTTTCATTGCGATCGCCCCAATACTTGTATCATTTCTAATGGCTTTGCAGCGATGGGAATTGCCATTCCCGGTGCAATGGCGGCTAAATTAGTGAATCCCCATTTAAAAGTTGTGGCGGCGACAGGCGATGGTGGGTTTATGATGAATTGCCAAGAGTTAGAAACAGCTTTACGAGTCGGAACGGCTTTTGTAACGCTCGTTTTTAATGATGGCGGTTACGGCTTAATTGAATGGAAGCAAGAAGACCATTATGGTGATTCTTCCTTCATTAAATTTGGGAATCCTGATTTTGTCAAATTTGCCGAAAGTATGGGGTTAAAAGGCTATCGGGTTGAGTCAGCAACGGACTTAGTTCCTATCTTAAAAGAAGCACTCGCTCAAGATGTTCCGGCTGTAATTGATTGTCCCGTTGACTATCGAGAAAATGCTCGTTTTAGTCAACGTTCAGAAGGCTTATCTTGTCCGATTTAAGCTAAAAAACCCGCTTTATTTTCGGGTGGGTGACAACCAATTATTCAACTGCTGAGATCACCAACTTTTTGCTGTCACCCACCCTACTGATATTACTCAGTGGGTGACAACCAATAATTCAACTGCTGAGATCACCAACTTTGTGCTGTCACCCACCCTACACAGTTGTAGCTTATTAAAATAATATAGATTGCCAAAATGAACCCTTTTCTGTAACAATAATCAAAGGGAGCAATTTAGAACTAACTGATTTTCTCAATTTATAATGAAAATTGCGACTTGGAATGTTAACTCAATTCGTACCCGTCAAGAACAAGTTTTAGGTTGGTTACAGACTAACCCTGTTGATATTTTGTGTTTACAAGAAACAAAGGTTACGGATCAACAATTTCCCCGAGTTCCTTTTGAAGATTTAGGGTATCATCTTTCTATTTCTGGACAAAAAGCTTATAACGGAGTCGCCATTTTTAGCCGTCAACCCTTAGAAGATGTTACCGTTGGCTTTGCTGCTATTCTAGATCCAAATACCGTTCAAACCTTTGATGAACAAAAACGAGTGATCGCCGGAACAATTGACGGAATTAGAATTATAAATTTGTACGTTCCCAATGGTGCCAGCGTCGGAAGTGAGAAATATCTCTATAAACTTAGTTGGTTAAAACTCTTAAAAGAATATCTCCAAAAAACCCAAGAACAAACCCCAAATATTTGTGTTTGTGGAGACTTTAACATCGCCTTAGAAGATCGAGATATTCACGATCCAAAAGGTCGAGAAAATCATATCATGGCCTCAGAAGCCGAACGTCAAGCCTTAACAGAAATTATAGACTTAGGGTTAGCCGACGCCTTCCGTAAATTTAACACCGAAAGCGGACAATTTAGTTGGTGGGACTATCGCGCCGCATCGTTTCCGCGTAACAAAGGATGGCGCATCGATCATCATTATTTGAGTTCATCTCTGTATGATAAAGCCAAAAGTTGTATCATTGATAAAACCCCCAGAACCCTAGAAAAACCCAGTGATCATACCCCCGTTGTTGTCGAGTTGTGAAATATCTTTTAAGCAAAACCTTTTCTAATTTTACTAAGACTGTGAATCAAACTTTTTCATAAAATCACGGACTAGCTGTAAGCCGAATTCTTCATCATCCCAGCCTATTAATTTTAATATAAAACGACCGGAATGTACGACCGAAAATTTTCAAAATCTTTATCTGTGGTATAAATACTATAACCACGACGATGAGCTACTGCACAGATTAAAAAATCAGTATTTGAACCTTGAACACCATTACGGCGACAGGTATTGAAAAATTCGGCGGCGAGTTCATAGTCTTTGGTTGTTATAGCAGGTCGCGCTGGCTTGTTTACAAGGGTCAAGCCTTGAATTTACCACCAAGACACAAAGACACAAAGAAGTTGTAAACATTAACCTGCTCATTGCTATAGTTCTAAATCTGGAAAAGCACGAAGATAGTCTCGCAATCGAGTAAACTGTTCACTATAGCGAATACCAGAAAGCACTTCTTGACGAATTACCCCCAGTAAAATGACCTTTCCATCTGTAATTAAATCTTGTAGTACATTAACGGTAGTAATGTCATCGTTTGGTGTATTGCGCCGCAATGCAAGTGACCAAACAGAAGTATTTACAATAACCTTCATGTTTTTTGTCTTTGTTGCTTGTAATCATAATCTTCGTCATAGTCAATTGTCCCAAATAAATCCAAGACTTTGAGTTGTTTTCGACGTTGAATGTATTCACGCAAAGCCGCTTCAATCAAGAGATTTGCCGTTGAATACTCGCTTAAAGCAAGAGCTTCTTCAAGCAGTTTTTCATCGATTTTCAGGTTGTTTACCATGTATTTTGTCTAAATCTGACTTACTGATTCCTATGTTAGACAATTCCAGAAAATTTGAGGAGTCAGAAGTCAATCTTGAAGTCTCTCTCACGACTAACCTCTAACTCCTCAGCATCAAGATTCTATTGAACAAGAGCCAATTCTAGTAGTTCAATTTCGCAGCTTGAACCTTTTCAACTGAGATCTATCTTCATTACTCTGACAAATTAACCGATCGCTTCCCACTCAGACTCAAGCTTGACTGTAAGTTAAGTTTTTCTAATCAATAACTGGAAATCGTTTTGAAAAATAAAAGTTTATGGGTAAAATCGGATTTTTAATTGAGAAAATTTCTTAAATACTTGACGGAATTCTAGGGGTTCTGGTACAATGTTAAAAACACCACCCAAGGGTTTACTCTGTCTACAGGTCAAAATAGAGCCTACAACCCTTATTCTGTCGTTAAATATCAGCTTATCCTGACTGAATTTTTAAACAGCGATGCACGAATTTTCAGCTTGAAAGCAAAAGCCCAAAATCGGCATCTTGACAAAATCAAGTATTTGTGCATTGATCAGTCAACAGGTTTGACCGAAAAACTGGGATACAAGCCTCGTCCTAAAGGCGCGACTTTTATGTTAGAATTATATACGTGGTCATGGTAATCAACCACGCGAAAAACCCAGTCGCCGAAAAGGCAACGAACCTTGAAAACTGAAGTTATGGGGTTCTTCTCTGGAACGCTTGAGAAGGTAAAAACTAGCCTGCGGCAACGCTGCGCGTACAAGCACCAAGTACCAGAGAAACCAAGAGTTTTTTTAGGGTTTCAAACTGTACCGAAGGGCATTCGGAAACAGGCTTCTGGAATGGAGTAAAACGTTTGGGGAGAGATCCGTCTCTGGTATAAATAAGGAAACTTATTTATATTAAGTGGACTCGCTGAACCAAGAATCCCCGCCTTAAAAGGCGTGGGAGTGTCAAAAAAAGAAGAAAATTTGAGGAGTCAGAAATTAATCTTGAAGTCTCCCTCACGACTTACCTCTAACTCCTCAGCATCAAGATTCTATCGTAATGGAGCAATCTTGTCTGCGACCATAATCAAAGATTTGGTCGTAGGTGAATTGCGACCAACAAAAAAGACTCGGTTTTGGGAAGCCCGTCTGAAGTTTTCCTGTACAAAAGTCTAACGGGTTAACATAACAGGATAGAATTCTGGTAATATTCCAGTATGTTAACACTAACCTACGAATTTAAGTTAATCCCCTCTCAAAAGCAGATTGCCATCATTGAGAATATGTTGGCAGTCTGTAGAAAGGTGTGGAATTATGCCTTAAGAGAGCGGAAAGACTGGATAAACAGTAGGAAGTGTGCAATTAATTCTTGTTCATACAACAAGAATACATCATCTCAGCAGATACCCCTTACCCCAACTACAACGTACAAGCCGCGAATCTAACCAAGTCGAAGAAAACTAACCCAGAACTTAAGAAAGTAAATGCTC
>NZ_LATL02000312.1 GCF_000972705.2 Limnoraphis robusta CS-951
TATCTATTAAAGAAACAAAAAGGACGCTGTACATACTGTGGATTACACTTCCAAGATGGAGATCTACTAGAAACCGACCATATCATCCCTAAATCAAAGGGTGGTAAAGACAACCGAGATAACAAGCAGTTACTCCATCGACACTGCCATGACCTTAAAACTGCAAAGGATACAACTGGTACTCAAGACAAAGAGCCATTGGAGAGAGGAGCGTAATGAGGTGAAAGTCTCACGTTACGTTCTGAAGCCGAGCCAGAATGGTGACATATCTGGCTTAGGGCAACCAACACCTGCTCAACAAACCAAACTTTCAAAGCTATTTGGCTGTTGCCGAGTAGTCTGGAACGATGCTTTAGCTAATTGCATTGAGATGTACAAAACTGGGCAAAAGAAACCTAGTAATGCTCAACTCCAAAAGCAGTTTATCACCCAAGCTAAGAAGACAGAGGAACGGGAATGGTTGTCGGAAGTTTCTAATATTCCTTTACAACAATCTTTGAACGACTTAGAACAGGCTTATCAGAACTTTTTTAAGTCGTGTAAGGGAACGCGACTTGGGAGAAAAGTTAGACTGCCTAAGTTTAAAAAACGAAACGCCAAGCAGTCAGCCAGGTTTCGAGTTGGTGGCTTGAAACTGGATGGAAACAAAATATCTTTAGCCAAGATTGGAAATTTAAAGATAGTTTGGTCAAGACCTCTAGCTTCTAAGCCTTCATCAGTAACGGTCATTAAAGACGCTGCTAATCGTTATTTTCTAAGCTTTGTTGTTGAGGTTGATCAACAATTAATGCCCAAGTCTCCCAACAGTATCGGGATAGACTTGGGCATCAAAACGTTTGCGGTTCTAAGTTCGGGAGAGAAAATAGATGCTCCCAAACCTCTAAAAAAACGGATAAAAAGACTGAGGAAACTCAATCGAAACTTATCTCGAAAACAGAAGGGTTCTAAGAGATACGAACGAGCGAGGGTTAGAAAAGCTAAACTCTACGCCCAAATGAAGGATACCCGCCAAGACTTCCTCCACAAACTATCAACCCAAATAATCATCGAAAACCAAGTGATTGTTTTGGAAGATTTGAATGTGTCGGGAATGGTCAAAAATCGTAAGCTTTCAAAAGCAATTAGCGATTTAGGGTGGAGACAGTTTAGAACCCTTCTTGAAGGTAAAGCCGAAAAGTATGGCCGAGAATTTCGAGTAATAAGTCGGTGGGAACCGACAACTCAAAAATGTTCGTGCTGCGGCTTTAAAGGTGGTAAATTAGATCTTTCTATTCGGGAATGGACTTGTTTGAACTGCACCACAGTTCACGACAGAGACGGCAATGCCGCCGTAAATATACTAATCGCCGGGGGACACTCGGAGATTTTAAACGGATGTGGAGGCAGGCATAAGACTTCGGTCATTGAAGCAGCAGCCGGTGAAACGTCAACCCACCTAGAGAATCCTGTTCAATTATCAATATTTGATATTTTGCAATAGTCTTCTGCTGGGAATCCCCGTTGTTTATGACGGGGAGGATGTCAACTCAGTCTTCCGGCAATCCCAACGCGATTAGTCATCGTGTCACCGTTACCGATAAAATCTTATGGTATACCGTCTCAAACCGTTGTCTATGCAATTGCCACTGTAGCCAATATCCTGGCTTTAGCATCTTGGTGGTTTAAGGTAAACCTTGTGGACTTAAAGCAAATCTTTCAAACACCCAATCCGATTATTGGTGTCGTACATTTACTCCCTCTACCGACCTCTCCCCGTTGGGGAGGCAATCTCAAAACTGTTATGGATCGAGCCGAACAGGAGGCGACAGCCCTAGCCTCTGGCGGTGTGAACGGTATTATAGTGGAGAACTTTTTTGATGCTCCCTTTGCCAAAGATCAGGTCAATCCGGCTATTGTCAGTGCGATGACGTTGATTGTACATCGGCTGATGAACTTGGTAACCGTGCCAATAGGCCTTAATGTGTTACGCAATGACGCTCAAAGTGCAATGGCTATAGCCTCCTGTGTCGGAGCGCAGTTTATTCGTGTCAACGTCCTCAATGGGGTGATGGCAACCGATCAAGGATTAATTGAAGGCAATGCCCATCAACTCCTACGCTATCGACGAGAACTCGGTAGTGATGTGAAAATCTTGGCGGATGTTTTGGTTAAACACGCTACACCTCTGGGTTCTACCCTGATGAGTACCGTAGTCCGAGAAACGATAGAACGGGCTTTGGCCGATGGAATTATCTTGTCGGGTCTGTCTACGGGAAGTCCACCGAGTTGGGAGGATCTAGAATTGGCGCGGACGGCCGCCGGATCAACTCCACTTTTTATTGGCAGTGGTGCCAATTGGGAAAATATTCCGAAGTTGATTCAAGCCGCAGATGGTGTGATTGTTTCGAGTTCTCTCAAGCGACATGGACGCATTGACCAACCGATTGACCCGAGTCGGGTACGGCAATTTGTGGAAGTCATGCAGCGTAGTGTCTCAACGACAATTAAGCCTGATCTGTGGAAATTAGACAAACAAAAGTCAGAGTTTCCCCTTCCCTAATTTCTAGTCTCTATTGAGAGTTCAACTCGAAACTTGATGTTTAGAGGAAACGAGAGGATTATTGTCAATTTTTCAACGATTGGCTACTCAAATCAAAGATCGAATCACTAAGATCTAGAATTGAATGTCCTCTCATACCTCCAATTAAGTTATGATTGCCAAACGTTCTAGTCCTTGGATTCATCGCTGGTCTCGGCCGATCTCGGCTGCGATCGCTAGCATCGGAGCAGTCGAGACCGCCTATCTCACTTGGGTCAAACTCACGGGCAATTCAGCAGCCTGCCCAACTCAGGGCTGTGAGCAAGTGCTAAATAGCCCCTATGCGAGTATTTTCGGTCTACCCCTAACTTTATTCGGGTTGCTGGCTTATCTCAGCATTGGGATACTTGCTATTGCCCCTTTATTAATCGATCGTCATACTCAAAAATCTCTGCGCTCAAATGTCGAAGAACAAACTCGACTGCTGATGTTTGCCCTCAGCACGGCGATGGTGGTGTTTAGCGGCTATCTGATGCAGATTATGGTTTTTGAGATTCAGGAGTTCTGTCCTTACTGTGTTGCCTCTGCACTCTTTGCCCTGAGTTTGTTTATTCTGAGTATTTGGGGTCACGATTGGCAAGATCCCGGACAACTATTACTCACGGGTTTAACGATTGGCATGGTGACGTTAATTGGGGTTTTAGGTATCTACGGCAGCATTAATTCTTCACAAACTTCTCTTTCTTCTAGTAATTCTTCCGATCCCTACGAGATCGCGACAACCTCTGGGCCTGCTGAACTGGACTTGGCTCGTCATTTACAGCAAATCGGTGCCAAAGAATACGGCGCTTACTGGTGTCCTCACTGCAAAGATCAAAAACTGCTTTTTGGCAAAGAAGCATTTGCTATGATCGATTATGTGGAATGCGATCCTAAAGGCAAAAATGCTAGATCATCACTTTGCCAAGAAGCAGGGATAACGGGATACCCCACTTGGGAAATTAACGGTCAATTCTACCCCGGTATTCTATCACTGGAAAAATTGGCTGATTTATCGGGTTATCAGGGGCGGCGTAATTTTAAATATTAGGGTGAAATTAGCTCAGTAACTCTCGTCAGAACAACGAGGATTGACAGTGTTACTTTGAGGTCAGGGTCAACGATTGAAAGAGTTGAGCCGCATTTACTTTCCGATGGGATTTCAACTGGTGCAGGAGCAGATGACTTAATTTTCAAATGTTCCTGGACAAATTGTTCAGTACCCGTATAATTTGGCAAGCCGAATCTGGCTATCCTTGCGTCAGCTTCGCAGTGGAAGGTGGGCTTTTGAGTCTGCATAACACAACAGATTCAACCTCGTTAACGCATCAGTTCAATCGGTTAGATTATCAAGACAGGAGCTAGACGGTTGCTTTGGATACTTAGAACAAGAGTTGGAAAATTCCATAAATACAAGCCAAAATTAGCACTGCTCACGGGATGGTTCTCGCAACAACATCGAGTGATCTTGACCTCTTCCAGTATCGCAGGAATTGTGATTGTTTTGCGGGCTTTAGGGCTATTACAGCCTTTGGAATGGTCAGCGCTGGATTTGTTTTTTCGTTTGCGGCCTTTAGAGCCTGTTGATCAGCGTATCCTGATTGTGGGAATTGATGAGTCTGACCTACAAACCTATGGTTTCCCCATACCGGATAATAAACTCGCTCAACTTTTACAACAAATCAATGCCGCACAGCCTCGAGCAATTGGTCTTGATCTCTATCGAGATTTACCCACTGAACCGGGTTACGCTGAATTAGTGCAAGCGTTTGAAACGATTCCGAATTTGATTGGAATTGAAACCTTTGAAACGGCGAGTGGTATGCCTGTTAATCCTCCACCCCTACTTTCACAGAAAAATCAGGTCGGTTTTAATAATTTTGTCACGGATACCGATGGGGTGGTGCGACGAGGTTTGCTTTATGTTTGGTCTGCTGATGCTAAGATTCTCCAGAGTTTTCCACTGAAACTCGCTACGATTTATCTGGAGAGTCAAGGCGTTCCCCTCACGGTACTCGAACCGGGATCTGATTGGTCTATTGGTCAAAATCCGATTCAACGCTTTCGTCAAAATGACGGGGCTTATGTGCGTGTCGATGATCGCGGTTATCAATTTCTGGCAAATTTTCTTGGGCCTGCTGGTCGGTTTCCGATGGTTTCGATGACTCAAGTGTTGGAGGGTCGAGTCTCACCGGATTTAATTCGTGATCGGATTATTCTGATTGGCCCGGCTTCTTCGAGTGTGAAAGATTTTCACTTGACGTCTTACAGTGGCGGCCTGTTCAAATCTCGTGAGAAAATGTACGGGGTTGAACTGATGGCGAATTTTGTCAGTCAACTTCTGAGTACCGCTCTCGATGGCCGAACTCAGATTCGGGTTTGGTCTGACCCGATGGAAGGGTTATGGATTTTGGGCTGGTCTTGGGTAGGGGCGACTTTGTGTTGGAAGTTGCGAGCGCCTTATCGCTCAACGGTTCTGATTTTATTGTTGAGTACGGGTTTGAGTGGGGGCGCTTATCTGCTTTTTTGCTATGGATGGTGGATTCCGGTTATTCCTCCGTTGATGACGCTTGTGGGTTCGGCGGTGGTTGTGATTGGGTATTTGGCTCATTTACAAGGGGAATTTAAACGCTCTACAGACTTTTTGAGTAGTGTGATCAACACGATTCCTGATCCGATTTATGTGAAGAATAAAAACCATCACAAAATTGTGATTAATGAAGCTTATTGTAAATTGGTGGGCTATCCGATTAATACTTTGATGAGTAAATCGGATTATGAGTTGTTTCCGCAGCAGGAGGCTGATGTTTTTTGGCAACAAGATGAACTGGCTTTCTACCGTGCCGGAGAGCAGGAAAATGAAGAAAAACTCACGAATGCTCAGGGTATTACTCATTTTATTGCAACGAAGCGATCGCTTCATCGAGATGCGGCTGGGAATATTTTCTTGGTGGGTGTGATTCGTGATATCACTGAACGGAAGCGATTGGAAGAAGAACTGAAACGGATTGCGGCTGAATTAGAACGTTATAATGCTCAACTGAAAGTTCACGCTGAACAAGATCCTCTCACGGGTTTAGCCAATCGTAAAGTTTTTTACGATCGCCTAGAACAATCTTTAGAATGGGCAAAAAATAATAATAAGTTAGTTGCTTTATTATACTTAGATCTCAATGATTTCAAGTTGATTAATGATACATTGGGGCATCATATTGGTGACTTGGTGTTAAAAACAGTAGCTCAACGATTGCAGGGATGTTTACGCAGTAGCGATATGGTTGCTCGATTAGGGGGAGATGAATTTACGGTAATTTTACCCGGAATTCCTCGGAAATCTGATGTGATCAGAGTCGCTGATAAAATTCTCCATACTATTACTCAAAATACTCAAATTGAGGGACATTCTATATCAATTACAACCAGTATTGGTGTGAGTGTTTATCCTCTTGATACTCAAGATCTAAATGACCTCATTCAAAAAGCTGATCAGGCAATGTATCGAGCTAAACGTTTGGGTAAAAATAGATATGAGTTTGCAATTTCACAATCTCATCAAAAAGTCAATCAGTTGCAATAAATTTTAAAATAATGATGATCACCTATAAAATTATTATATATAGCAGTCCGTTCTGAGTTGTGTGTCATATCTTCTTGCAAAAGGCAAAAGGCAAGAGGCAAAAGGCAATCTTGGAAAGTCGTTACAGACTTTTTATCAGCTTTTAGATTTCTCACAAATCATTTCTGATTGCTATAGCAGAGAAAGAGTTGATTAGGACACTGTTTTTCTGTCAAATCCTTTTATGATAAAGGTTTCAATTCTGTCTCCAGTCTCGGTGTCTCCTGATTTCTGCTATAGCATTTTCCAAACCTAGTATCCCCATACCTAAAGGTAGGGGCGTCTGCGGCAATTTTTGGTAACTCAAGAAAATACTGAAAATTTTGACAACTCACTCCCGCGCACCGGAGGCGATATGGGAATGTCCGATGAGTCTTAAATCCTTTCTGGTTAGGCATTCTGGCTTTATACTCGCCACGCTCAACTCAGAAGTCCAGATCTCCGTAAATTTGCGGAAAAATTTATAAAGTGATTTGTTAAATTTCCGTAGATCAGTAAAAACACTGATATACTGGAACCAAAGGAAAACCTATTGATAATTCTTGTGGGTAAGTTGAGTTAATCAGGGGTATTACTTCTATGGGGTGCTTTATTCGGTTGACAACTGCTGCTACGCTCGTCTTAGGTGTACAGCTCGTAATGCTAGAAGTCGCTCATGCTCGATATGAGTCAGAACCTAGATCTAATAATTTTCAGGTCTGTGAGACAACATCAAGTCCTCTAGAAAGCGTGATTTGCCCTTTGCAGGAGGGTAACACTGATGGAGGAATGCCGGATACAGGCAAAGATAGTAATGGCGGAGGACGGTAAGCTTCAAACCTCCAGAAAAGATTTGCCACTATATTCTACGAGATTGCGATCCACTTGCAAGGCTGAGATTTGTGAGTCTCTGTGGACAGATACTCGCCCCTGACACGAAATTTGAGCAAAATGGTTAAGTTGAAGGGTGACTTAACCGTTTACCGATAAAATGAGGGGTAGTTTCAGCTTTCGGAGAAGCCAGTCATGGCACAACAACTTAAAATTCTTAAGCGAGTGGGTGTGATTGGCGGGGGACAGTTAGCCTGGATGATGGCAGGTGCGGCTCAGTCGTTAGGTATTTCGGTGTCAGTTCAAACTCCTAGTGCCGATGACCCGGCGGTTTCTCTGGCAACAAAGACAATATACGCAGAAATTGAAGATGCTCAAGCGACTGCTGAGTTGGCAAATCACTGTGATGTAATTACCTTTGAAAATGAGTTTGTTGATCTTGAAAGCCTTTATCCCCTCAGTCAACAAGGGGTCTGTTTTCGTCCCCGTTTGGAAGCGTTAAGCCTATTGCTTGATAAATATGATCAGCTTTGTTTTTTGCAGGAATTAGGGCTGCCTGTTCCTCAGTTTCAAGCGCTGACACAGGGCGAGGAAGCAGATGCAGTTCTGCACAAAATTGAGAAGACTTGGGGATTTCCTGTTGTTTTGAAAACCCGTCGTCATGGTTATGATGGACAGGGAACATTCATCCTTAAGGATGAGGCGA
The DNA here is from genome assembly GCF_000972705.2 of Limnoraphis robusta CS-951. The sequence continues at coordinate 7,690 of NZ_LATL02000312.1, forward strand.
GTTTACGCTCGACTTGGGTAAAGTTAGGCTACCCTCCGGTGTTGCTTCAAGAGTTTATTCCCTTTGAACGGGAGTTGGCGATAATTGCGGCTCGTTCTGTTACAGGTGAAGTCGCTGTTTATCCGGTTGTGGAAACTTATCAACAAAATCAAGTCTGTCGTTGGGTTATTGCTCCGGCTAATATTTCTCCGACTTTAACGCCTAAACTTGAGGCGATCGCTCATAAACTCCTCAATAGTTTACAAGCAGTTGGTGTCTTTGGGATTGAGTTATTTTTAACGAGTGAGGGTCAAATTTATTTGAATGAAATTGCTCCTCGGACTCACAACTCGGGTCATTTTACGCTGGATGCTTGCGAAACCTCTCAATTTGAGCAACACTTACGAGCGGTATCGGGTTTAACCCTGGGAAATCCTCAAATGAATTGTGGGGGAGTGGTGATGGTGAATTTACTCGGCTATGAACAGGCTTATGCTTTAGAAGGAAACCCTCAATCTCTCTACTGGGAAAAACGACAACAACTTGCTGATATTCCCAGAGCAAATGTTCATTGGTATGGTAAAACTGAATCTCGTCTCGGAAGAAAGTTAGGTCATGTAACGGTTTTGCTGGATGCAAAATCCCCCGAGCAATACCAAGCAGAAGCTGAGGCGATCGCTAAAAAGGTTGAATCAATTTGGTATGCTCATCTTTAAATCGGCAGGAGACCCCCACCATAAGTTTACGTTGGCGATAGGAGGAATGCCACTCCACTAAAATTTACAACTCTGCTACACTCAGATGAGTATAATAGAGCCATGACACAAGCAATTACGGTTAAATGCAAGCTGATAGCCCCACCCGACTTGACCGAGCGGGTCAACGAAACTCTGGTGGGATTTTCCGATGCCTGCAACCGCATATTGCAAGTGGCAAAAGAAAACAACTGTTGGAACACCACCAAACTGCATCACCTGACTTACAAACCAGTCAGAGAGGCGACGGGACTGAAAGCCAATCACGTTTGTCAGGCAATTCGCCGCGTGGTGAACCAGCGCAAAGCCACCAAACAAATTCACAAGTTTCGACCCACCAGTATTAGCCTTGATATTCGGACGTTCAAGTATATTGAATCCGAGCAGAAAGTAGGCGTAACACTGAAGTCGGGGCGGGTGAATTTTGACTTGAAAATTGGTGGATATCAAATCGCTTTGCTTCGAGGTCAATCTCCCACAAGTGCCACTCTTTCTAAGAGTAGAAATGGCAACTATTACATCAATATCGTTGTAGAAGTTCCCACTCAACCCAAAAATAAAACGCCGAAGGTTTTGGGGGTAGATTTGGGAATGAGAGATATTGCAACCACTTCTACTGGAAAGTCTTGGGATGGTGAGAAATTGAGAGAAACCCGAAGTAGGTTTGTTCGCGTTCGCGCCTCGATACAATCCAAACGCACCAAAAGCAGTAAACGCCTGCTCAGGAGGCTCTCTGGGAAGGAATCGAGGTTTCAAAAATGGGTCAATCACAACATCAGCAAACAGCTTGTTGAAGTTGCTCAACAGCTTAATTCTGCAATCGCTTTTGAGGACTTGTCCTGTATCCGATTGAGAACAAAAGTTAGAAAGAAAACCCTCACCGAAATCAACCGATGGGCTTTCTATCAGTTGCGCTTGTTTACCGAGTACAAAGCCCGTATTGCCGGAGTTGACGTGATTTTGGTTGCTCCAAGGTACACCAGCCAAACTTGTTCGATATGCCACCACATCCACCCCGAACCGGGAAAGTCTTACCGTCAGGGAAAAGTGTTTAAATGTGGTTTCTGTGGTTTTAAACATGACGCTGACGTTAATGGAGCGTTGAATATTGCTCAGTTAGGGGCTGTTGTAAACCAGCCGGAAATCTCGACCTATTCTTGTCAATTAGAGGGGCAACTTTTGTTGTTTCCTGATGGGGTGGGTTAGGGATAGAGCCCACGCCAAAAGCTTTGCGTTGGCGATGGGTAGTTTACATGAATTGCTCGTTTGAGATTAACCTGTTTGTAGTAGTAGCGTGTGAAACCCATGACCACCATCGCACTTGATCAAATTGACCGGATTGTTTGGAATCATCATCACGATCCCTTTGAAGTTCTCGGCCCCCATCAGATCGAACGGGATGGCAAAACAGTATGGGTAGTGCGAGCCTACCTCCCCACTGCTGACGCGGCATGGGTGATTTTGCCAGAGCAACGAGAAGAATATGCAATGCAGTCGGTGCATAACCCCCACTTCTTTGAATGTATTCTCGATTTTGATCTACCGAAACTCGCCAATTATCAAATTCGCTATAAGGAAGGGGAGCATGATCGGGTGATTTATGATCCCTATGCTTTCCGTTCTCCAAAACTGACTGAGTTTGACATTCACCTGTTTACCGAAGGAAATCACCACCGCATCTATGAGAAACTTGGCGCTCACTTAGATACGATTGATGGGGTGAGTGGTGTTTACTTCGCGGTTTGGGCGCCGAACGCTCGTAACGTTTCGGTGTTGGGTGATTTCAACTATTGGGATGGCCGTAAACACCAAATGCGGAAATTTGGCAATGGCGTTTGGGAACTGTTTATCCCAGAAGTCGGCGTTGGCGCTCATTACAAATACGAGGTGAAAAACTGGGAAGGACACATTTATGAAAAATCCGATCCCTACGGTTTTCAACAGGAAGTCAGACCTAAAACGGCTTCGATTGTTACCGATCTCGATACCTATCAGTGGAATGATGCTCAGTGGATGGAGGAGCGCCGCCACACTGAACCCCTAACCCGGCCGATTTCCGTTTATGAATGTCATATCGGATCGTGGAACCGGGCGCCGATGTCTGAACCCCATAAACTCCCCGATGGCACCGTAGAACCTGCGATTCAAGCGATTGAACTTGATCCGGGTGGTCGCTTTTTGACCTATCGAGAAATGGCCGAGCAGTTAGTTCCCTACGTCAAAGAACTTGGCTATACCCATATTGAAATGCTTCCGGTAGCGGAACATCCGTTTGATGGATCTTGGGGCTATCAAGTCACAGGTTATTATGCCCCGACGTCTCGCTTTGGAACGCCTCAAGATTTCATGTATCTTGTGGATAAATGCCATGAAAACGGGATTGGCGTGATTGTAGACTGGGTACCGGGACATTTTCCCAAAGACGGACATGGTTTGGCGTTTTTTGATGGGACTCACCTCTATGAACACGGCGACCCTCGCGTTGGAGAACATAAAGGCTGGGGAACGTTAGTTTTTAACTATGGTCGCAACGAAGTTCGTAATTTCCTGGTTGCTAACGCTCTATTCTGGTTTGACAAGTTCCATATTGATGGAATGCGGGTGGATGCAGTAGCTTCGATGCTCTACCTCAACTATTGTCGGGAAGATGGGGAATGGGTTGCTAATAAATACGGCGGTTGCGAACATATTGAAGCGGCTGATTTTATTCGTCAAACCAATCATGTCTTGTTCGGCTATCATCCCGGTACTTTGATGATTGCGGAAGAATCCACTGCTTGGCCGATGGTCTCTTGGCCGACCTATGTGGGCGGTTTAGGGTTTAACCTCAAGTGGAACATGGGCTGGATGCACGATATGTTGGATTATTTCCACATGGACCCTTGGTTCCGTCAGTTCCACCAAAATAACATCACTTTCAGTATTTGGTATCACCACAGCGAAAACTTCATGTTAGCCCTGTCTCACGATGAGGTGGTACATGGTAAGAGTAATATATTGGGTAAAATGCCCGGTGATGATTGGCAAAAGTTTGCGAACGTCCGGTGTTTATTTGCCTATATGTTTGCTCACCCCGGTAAAAAGACGATGTTTATGGGGATGGAGTTTGCTCAGTGGAAGGAGTGGAACGCCTGGGGAACGCTAGAATGGGAGCTGATGCAATTTGAAGCTCATCAGGGTATTAAGCGCTTCTTCCAAGATGTAAATGCTCTCTATCGCTCTGAACCTGCACTCTATGAACAGGACTTTGCAGAGGAAGGGTTCCAGTGGATTGATTGTACCGATAACCGTCATAGTGTGGTGTCGTTTATTCGTCGGGCTAAAGACACGAATGAGTTTATCGTGACGGTGTGTAATTTCACGCCTCAACCCCATAGTCACTATCGCATTGGGGTTCCTGAAGGGGGCTTCTATACGGAGTTGTTCAATAGTGACGCTCGTGAATATGGCGGAAGCAACATGGGGAACCTGGGCGGAAAGTGGACAGAAGAATGGTGGTTCCACAATTATCCCCAATCGTTGGATCTGTGTTTACCGCCTCTGGGTGTGTTGATGCTGAAGTTAGATCGAGAAAAAACGGCTGCTGCTTTAGCCGAAGGTGAAGCGTCTCAAGCCTAAATTCGTTGATCTATAGGATCTGACGCTCGTTTAGAATAATTGCCCAGTTTCTTGGAGAGACTGGGTTTTTTTGCTGTTAATATTTTTGTTAATTATATATATAGCACTACGCATTATGGTTAGGACTTATGTAAAAGCGAAAAGTTGGCGGTGTCGGTTTCCGTCCCGCCAAACTTTTTAAGAAGCTGAAAACCTTTTGTAGTCTAACTTTTGCCTTTTGCCTCTTGCCTCTTGCCTAGCGCTATAGCAGTACAAAATTCGGTTAGGACATTTCTAAATCCTAGAATCCTTTCAGAGTCTGCTGTTGCCTTTTGCATGATTGCCTAGCGCGTAGTGCTATAGCAGTCGAAGCCTTTGATTAGGACAGTGTTTTTCTGTCAAATCCTTTGATGATAAAGGCTTCAATTCTGTCTCCAGTCTCCTGTCTCCTGACTTCTGCTATAATGCGATCGCGTCCTTGCTGTTTGGCTTGATAAAGGGCGTGATCGGCTGCATTCACTAAAAGATTGGAAGCAGTCAGACAACTCGGAATCTGACTCGAAATCCCTAAACTTAAGGTGATATATTGACTAATATCAGACTTGACATGAGGAATTTGAAGCTGTCGAATTTTATCGCGAATTAATTCGGCGACTTGCACCGCCCCATCAACATCCGTATTCGGTAAAATCACTACAAATTCTTCACCGCCATAACGAGCGACTAAATCGGTTGAACGTTTGACGGCTTGAGCCATTGCTTGAGCAACTTGAACTAAACATTCATCTCCCGCTTGATGACCATAATGATCGTTATAAGCTTTAAAATAATCCACATCACACAGAATTAAAGAAATAGGTTGTTGTTCACGAGTCGCTCGACACCATTCTCGATCTAATGTTTCATCAAAGCTACGACGATTAGCAATTTGAGTCAAACCGTCAATATTGGCTAAATGTTGTAATTTTTGGTTGGCTTCTTCTAAGGCGGCTAGAATTTTCTGACGTTCGCTAATATCTTTTACAATTGTTAATATACAAGTTTTATTTTCAACTTCTATCAATTCTGCTGAAATCAAAAGGGTTTTAATTTTCCCTGTTTTGGTTCTAAATTCAAAATCTTGATCCCTCACCATCTGGCTTTTCTGCAAAGCTTTAATAAACTTCATCCGTTCATTTGAATTCACCCAAACATTGAGTTCTTTAACGGTTTTATCAATCACCTCATCTCGTTGATATTCCATCACATGACAAAAACTTTCATTCACTTCTAAATAACGTCCTTCTTCTAGAGTTGTAATCACAATTGGATCAGGACTCGCACGGAAAGCAGAAGCAAACTTTTCTTCAGATTGTTGTAAAGCTTCTTCAATTTGTTTGCGTTCAGTAATATCGGTTTGGATGCCAATATAGTGAGTGAAATTTCCGGCATCATCTCGCACTGGAGAAATAGAAACTTCATTCCAGAAAAGATCTCCATCTTGGCGATAGTTCCGCAGGATAACTGAACAATCTTCGTGATTTTTTAGGGCATTCCGAATAATCTCTAAATTGGGTTGATCTCGATCTCCCTGTTGTAAAAAGCGGCAATTTTTACCCCGAACTTCTAAAGCGGAATAGCCAGTGATTCTTTCAAAAGCTTGATTCACATAAATAATCGGATGATCGCTTTGAGTTGCATCGGTAATAATTACACCGTTGCGACAAGCAGAGATGGCTTTATCAAATAGTCTTAACTGGGTTTCAACTTGCTGGCGTTTAATAATTTCTTGGCGGAGGAGTTGATTTTGTTCTTTGAGTTGTTTTTTTTGATCTTGAAGTTTTAATTGCAGTTGAACTCTCACTAATACTTCTTCAGCTTGAAAGGGTTTAGTGATATAATCTATTCCGCCCACTTGAAAAGCTTTGACTTTATTAAAGGCTTCGTTAAAGGCACTGATAAAAATAATCGGAATATCAGAAGTTGCTGGATTTTCTTTGATTTTTTTACAAACTTCATAACCATCTATTCCCGGCATGACAATATCTAGTAAAATTAAATCTGGAGGCTTAGAAAATGCTGAGTTTAAAGCCATTTCACCATGAATTGCTTTTCGCAGCTTATACCCTTGAGCGCCGAGAATTTGAGTTAAAATTTTTATATTGTCAGGCTGATCATCAACGATTAAAATATTTGCAGGTTGAGAAGATGCTAAGAGGTTATTCATTTTTTTATCTGATCGGTTCAATGATATCTATAATTTTATCAAAACGAAAATTTTGAACGCAATCTGTTAAAGCTGCTGCAAGAGTTGCATGATTTTCAGGAATTTGAGCGATCAGCGTTAAAATGCAGTCATCATCTAAATCCATTGAGGCTTGATAAACTTCCTCTAACCAATCTGCTGACATCACCTTTAAACGCTCTGCATCCAAAGTATAACTGATTGTTTCCTTTTCAGCTAAATGGGTTTCTTCATAAACATAACGAACTCCTAAATGTTTTTCAAGCATTTCAAATATTATAGATTCTTCAAACGGTTTGCGAACAAAATCATCACATCCGGCTGAGAGAATAATGTTTTTGTCATCTTTTAACACACTGGCTGTAATCGCAATAATCGCTGTTGCTTGCCCTTTTATTGTCGTTTTAATCTGTTTTGTTGCTTCATAACCATCCATCACAGGCATTCTCATATCCATAAAAATCAAATGGGGTTCCCAATCTTGCCAAATTTTAATTGCTTCTTTACCGTTTGTTGCTTCTTGGAGTTCAAACCACAGAGGATTTAGGAGTTTAATTAAAAGTTTACGGTTAATCAGATTATCATCAACAATTAGAAGTTTATAAGAAGGTTGATTGGGTTCAAGGGCAATAATCCGACGCTGCGAGATTTTCGTTTCAACTTCTGTCGGATTAACTAAGTTTACCTGAATATTAAAGCTAAAAACACTTCCAATTCCCACTTGAGTTTTAACGTTAATCTCACCGCCCATCAGTTGCACAAATTTCTGACTAATTGCCAACCCCAAACCCGTTCCTTCTTGGGCTTGTTTTCCACTTTGAGTTTGACTAAAGGCTTCAAAGAGTTGATTGAGTTCTTCGGGAGCGATACCCACTCCTGTATCTTCGACTTCAAAATAGAGGGTTTGGGTTAAAGGTTCTGTTTCTGGAGTTGATAAGCTTTTGACTCTCACAGATACACCGCCTACTTTTGTGAACTTCATAGCATTACTGAGTAAGTTAATTAAAACTTCCCGTAACTTAATCTCATCTGTTTGAATATATTGAGGAACATCATCAGCTCGTTCAAAATCTAATTGTAATCCTTTATTAATCGATTTAAACTTAAATAATTCTTCTATTTCATCTAACAGTCGATAGAAATCAAAGCTTTTGAGGTTGAGTGTTATTTTTCCAGCTTCTATTTTACACAGATCTAAAATATTATTAATCAGCGTCAACAAATATTCACCACTCCGTTTAATAATGTTAATATCTTCTCGATGATCACTTGAAAGATCATTAGAATCAGTCATCAGTTGAGAAAACCCAAGAATAGCATTGAGGGGAGTGCGTAATTCATGGCTCATATTGGCAATAAACTCACTTTTCGCTCTGTTTGCAACTTCGGCTTTTTCTTTGGCTTCTGCGAGTTCTTGAGTGCGTTGAGCAACTTGTATCTCTAAGGTTCGGTTATAATCTGCTAAAAGTTGTTCGGCTTGTTTACGTTGGGTAATATCTTGAAAAGCGGCAATTGTATAAATAATATTACCTTGTTCATTATAAATCGGAGTTGCCCAAACTTCTAGGGGTAGAATTTGATCACGATACTGAACTTCTAGATCATCAGCGTAGACTGTTTTTCCAGTTAAAGCACGAACAACGGGTAAAGCTTCTGTGGGATAAAGTTTTCCGGTTACCGCTTGATAAATTTGGTAAGCTTGACTCAGTTCTTTTGTTTCAGCATCCAAAGGAGATTGAATGTTTAAAAGTTTTCTACTGGCTTGATTCGTATAATAAACCTTTCCGGTTTTATCATGAACTGAAACTCCCACAGGTAAAGCTTCTAGATATTGAATCAGGCGATGTTCACTATCTTTGAGTTCCGCAAAAGAAGTTTGAAGTTGATCAGCCATTTGATTGAAAGAATCAGCGAGTTCTCCCAATTCATTCGTGCGTTTTATTTCTGTGATTTTATCCCATTTTCCCTGAGCGATATCTTTAGCGGCTTGATTTAATTTAAGAATGGGTTTTGTTAGCCAACGAGCCGTGAGAATGCCTAAAAGAGTTGCTACTGTTAAAGCTATAATACATAAAATAACGGTGGTTTTAGTATTGGCATGAATCCTTGCCATAAAGTCAGATTCAGGAACAACAATTACCGTCAAGAAGTCTAAGTTTTTGTCTTGTTGAGTTCGACTGACTTGTAAAAAATAACTTTTATTGTCTAATTTAAACTTAAGTTGTTGACGATGATCAATGTGCTTGAGACTCGGAAAATGGTAAAATAAGGCTTGGGTGGCACTGCGAACGAGAAAACTTTGACTGTTAATCGCTAGTTTTTTACGTTTTTGGGGATTGAGGGATTGTGCTTTGTTTATATTTATATTTTGATTAAAAGGCAATTCTCCTGTAGAAGTTGCGATCAAAAACCCTTCGGAATTAATAATAAATGTCTCGCCTGTTTTGCCAATAGCAAGTTTTGCTAAAAAATCTCCAATTTGAGAGAGATGAAAAGCCGCAGTCACCACTCCAGAAAAATTGCCTTTCTGATCATAGAAGGGTTGAAAATTTACGAGGGTTACAATCGGTTTGTCATAACCTAAAGGCGCAGAAACACTGTGTATCCAGATTAATTCTCCTGCCTCTCTTGTTCGGCTATACCAAGGATTACCGGGCGGATCGTTATGAGGATCGTAACGATGAGTTTCAATCAGTTGAATCGGATTTCCTTGCTCATTCAGTTTGTAGTTATATTGTTCTCCTTGAGTAGATTGATTAGAAATTCTCAGAACTAGAGATCCCGGTTCTATAGCTTCAATTAATAAAAAATCTTTCGTTTCGGTGACAATTCCAATAGCATTAGCCCGATCAAAAATTTTAATTTGTTGCCAAAAGTAACGCTGTAAAAGTTCGAGATCATCGGAAGGCAAAATCCCCATTTTTAGGATTTCTGCATTATTGCGGGTAACTTTTTCTAGGGTATTCAAATAATTGGAAAAATTCTGATCAACCCGATCTCCCACCTCATCCATTAACTGATGTGCTAAGTCTTCAACGGCTTTTTGTCCGTTTTTATAGGAAAGATAGCCCACTAATCCGACTATCCCGAAGATTTGCAGCACAAAGGGAACAATCAGAACGACTCGCAGGGGTAGTCTAGCAAAAACTTTAGCAAACGGTTTTATCGGCATAGCAGTCAGGTCATTTTATCTGACTTGATCATTCCAATAATAACTCTGATTGCTTGAACTGAGAAAATCTAGCTAAATCAATGATAAAGTTTTTGGGATTGCTCAACCCTATCTTTAAGATTTGTTATAAGAAGCTGCCATTTGAGCGATCGCAGGTAAAGGTAATCCCGGCGGATAAGTTCCTTCTGATTTAATCCGTTTGATCTCACTTTCAGGAACAGGAACTTTCAATTGAGTTAACACCGCTCTAACAATATCACCGCGATCAATAATACCTGCGACAGCACCCGCAGGAGATAAAACCGTAATTCGGGGAAGTTTTTGGATTTCTAGATAATTAATCACTTCAACTAAGGGTGATTTTTCCGAGACTGTTACTAATTGATCGAGCGGTGTGACAACATCATGTAGGGTTTGAATATTCCACTGACTGCGTTCAATCACCCGTAGAGCCTCAACCGAAACTAAACCCCGATAACGACCATCAGACGCCGCAAAATACACCGGAATAATATCAGGTGTAATCAGATATTCATCGGCAAATTCTCGCAGGGTTAAATCGGCATCAACAACGCGAAATTCCCGCGTCATCGCTTGTTCGGCGGTAATTTTGATTAAAATTTCTTGTAAGTCAGTCATGCGATTGTAGGAGGTTGCATTCCGAATCGCAAACCAACCAATAAAGGCGATCCACAATCCCCCAAATTGATTTTCTGCTAAGAAGATTGTTAATCCTAATGCGATCGCTAACCAACCGATCATTTGACCCGTTCTCGCCGCCCAACGAACCCCTGTAAAACGACTTCCTGTGAATTTCCACACGGCTGCTTTTAAGACTTGACCGCCATCTAAAGGTAAGCCAGGAATCATATTAAATAGAGCTAAAACGAGGTTAATTCCAGCTAGCCGATCCGCTAAGGCGCCTGTTAAACTCGATTCGGGCAGAACCTCAGCCGTTAAACTCAAAACAAAAAATAATCCTAAACTAACGAGAGGGCCTGCAATTGCCACTTGAAAAGCTTGACCCGGAGTTTTTGATTCGCGATCAATGGATGCAATCCCTCCAAACAAAAATAAAGTGATAGAATTGACTTGAATTCCTTGAGATTTGGCGACTAAACTATGCCCTAGCTCATGCAATAATACAGAGCCAAATAACAACAGCGACACGGCTAATCCCGCAGTCCACGACAAGATTTGCCCCCACTCCAAGTAGTCCTGGCCATTGGCAAGGGTTACGAGAGCAAAATTAAAAACCAAGAAGAATCGATATAGAGTGGAATGCCAAATATCGATCCAATTCGCCAACCTGCTTGCATGAGCTTTGTCCTTGACTGTCGCTATTCCTGTTGTTGATATCCAGGATTGATTGATCTTCTTTCTTCCAGTGTACCAACAACAGCCTTATTCGTTGAGCTTTAGAGGACGCCTGCGTTACTCAGTCCGAGAATCATTCCGGCACCGAGTAGATGTCCGAAACTGGCTGTAGCCAGCAATTCGGGAACACCGAAACCTGCAAATAAACCGGGTAATTGCACCGGGAGAGCGGGGCCTTTGCCGCGATTTTGAATCGCATAAAATCCAATCATGATCGCAAATAAGTTACAGGCGATCATTACCAGTGCCACTTTCGGCGACCACGCTGCGGTTGAGGGAACGGTAGATTGCACAGCCAGAAGTAAAGATGAGTAAATCAAAATTTGGCTCTCCTAATTCAATTGATTGATGCTAAAAATGCGGTAGAATTTTAATGATCATCTGGCATTATAGGGAGTCTTTTGCCTAAAGTAGAGTTTTGTTGAAATAATTAACATAGACGTTAAAATTTGCAACAAACTCAGGTCTGATTGGAAAAATATTTCATCTGACTTCCGATAGATTCATCAAGATCGCAATAATGATTTGAGTTTAGAATTAAACCACAAAGGACTCAGGTAGAGAAATGCGCGTTAAAATTTGTGGAATTACGAAACCGGATCAGGGAAAAGCGATCACCGAGTTGGGGGCGACGACACTGGGATTTATTTGTGTTCCGAGTTCACCTCGGTTTATTACTCCCCAAGACATTCAAGCTGTTATTCAAGTGTTACCAAAAACCGTTGAACGGATCGGAGTATTTGCCAATGCTAGCCTCGAGGAAATTCGTCAAACTCTATCTGAAGCAAAATTGACCGGAATTCAACTACATGGTAACGAATCTCTAGAATTTTGCGATCGCTTGCGTCAATTCTTTCCTGATTTAGAAATCATTAAAGCCATTCGAGTCAAAACACCAGAAGCCTTAGATTTGGCTGAAACTTATATTCATCACGTTGATACCTTACTGTTAGATGCCTATCATCCTCAACAACTCGGCGGAACAGGTCACACGTTAGATTGGCATAGTTTACAACAATTTCGTCCGGCTTGTGCGTGGTTATTAGCTGGAGGTTTAACGCCAGAGAATGTATTAGAAGCGTTAACGTTATTAAAACCCGATGGCATTGATTTATCGAGTGGTGTTGAATGTTCTCCGGGTGATAAAGATTTAACTAAAGTTGCTCAATTATTTCAAGTGTTATCGCTATCTGTCTGAGAATTAATTAATCATTCTCATTTCGGTGTTCAGCCAGATTTTAGCCAAGTCGTCATCCATTCCATCATTAATTTCTTGAACAACTCCCGTAGGAATAACTATATGATCACATATAGCACTACGCATTATGGTTAGGACATTAGTAAAAGCTGAAAACCTTTTTTATCTAACTTTTGCCTTTTGCCTTTTGCCTTTTGCCTAGCGCGTAGCGCTATATCTGTGAAAGTAAACCAATGTGACGTACTCAACACCCTAAGCTGACGCTATAGGGGTCGCTTCTCTTGAATTTCTTCTAGAGCGTTTTATAGTGAGTTTCACGCCCAGACCCACTTTTTTAATTAAGATGGCACTGTTCAAATCTCTATCAAGTTCAGTTGAACAATGAGGGCAACTATGCCATCTTTCCGATAATTCTTTAGGTACAATATTGAGACAATTTGAACAGAATTGAGACGTATTTCTAGGATTAACTTTGACGACTTTCACTCCAGCGTTTTCGGCTTTGAATGATAGTATTTCGACAAATTGACCTAGACCTGCATCTGCCAAACTTTTATTTAACCCCGACTTAGCCGCTTGACCATTAGGTAAGTATTTTCCGGTTTCATCCTGTTTAGGCTTACATCGCTTTATCATATTGCGAATCTTTAAATCTTCGATAAAGATTACATCGGACTTAGCGATTAATTGATTAGCCTGCTCATAATGAAACTGCTTTCTCTGCCTTTGAATTCTTTGGTGGATCTTGGCAACCTTTCCGTACAGGAGTTTTCTGGCTCTACTTCCCTTCTTTCTACTAGCCGCTTTTCGTTGTAGCTTTTCCAGCTTGTCTTCAGCTTTACGGAAATATTTAGGAATGGGAATTGCTTCACCAGTCGATAAAGTTCCAAATTTCTCTAGCCCTAAATCAATCCCGATACTATTATTCTCTGTTGGTTCAATATCATCAGGGTTGAAGTCAGGAACAGTGTTATCAACTAAGGAAAGTGTTACATAAAAACCATCAGCTTTTTTTGTGACCAGAGCCGTTTTTATTGTGACACCTTCTGGTATAGGTCTGTGATATATGAGCTTAATCTTGCCCAGTTTAGGAAGTTGAATGTACCCGTCTTGAATACAATCAACCTTGACTCTAGAGTAAGAAAAAGTTCTATATCGACCTTTACTTTTAAAGCGAGGTTTACCACTTTTCTTCCCGTTACAATCGCCTTTTAAATACCTGTCAAAAGCTAGTTTGACTCGTTTCACCATATCCTGTAATACATCAGCATGAATGTCTTTGTATTCAGGAAAGAGTTGCTTAAGCCTAACTAAGTCTCGCTTTTGACCATAGTATTCCGGCTGTTCTCTTAGTCCTGGTAAATGAGAAACCAGTATCGAACAAGAATTAATAGGGCATCTGTTGCGCTCCCACCAATCAAATCTATCCCCTAGAAGATAGTTGTAATGGCGGCGTAACAACTCAAGCCAGTGGTTGATTCTGGCTTTCTGCTCAGTCGTAAGTCTTAATCGATACTGATATGCTAATCTCATGCTAGGATTGTAGCATATATCATTTAGTGTTGTGACTACAAAATCTTATAAGTCAACCGGACGTGCTGTTTCAAGCTTGCAAGCTCACTTGGTGCTTACAACCAAATATAGAAGAAAGGTGTTAACTAGACCTATGCTTGAACGACTTAAAGACCATATACATAATCTCTGTTCAAAATGGAACGTCCTCGTTATTGAATTCGTTGGCGAGGACAACCACATCCACTTGCTTTTTTCTTACTACCCGCAGTTAGATTTGTGCAAGTTTATTAACAACTTAAAAACGGTTACGAGTCGATTAATTCGTAAAGAGTTTGAACAAGAATTAAATCAGACTTACCGAGGAAAAGCAGTATTATGGAATGGATCTTACTTCATTGCTTCATGTGGTGGAGTTACTGTTGATGTGTTGAGAAAATACATCGAAGGACAGGAAGTTCCTGTGCATTGATAGAGATCCTGTCTGCCATTCCTCGTCACGGCAAATTAGAAATTATGCCGGACGGCTCCTGGCAGTTTAGCTGA
>NZ_LATL02000313.1 GCF_000972705.2 Limnoraphis robusta CS-951
GTGATGGGGTGGTGGGGAGAGGATTTTTTTCCGATGAAAAATAGCTTTTTGTTAATAAAAATTCCCCCCATCACCCCATCAACCCCGGCAATTTTTAACTGAGAATGAAACAGCCCTGCTTTTTAAGGGGGGATAAAGGGGGGATACGCCTGACAGCACGCTACGCGAAGGTCAAAAGTTGAATGATTAGAAAAAAATGGTATTAATCAAAAATGTTTAGTCAAAGTCGTCGGAATTTAGCCCGTTGGTTTACTTGGTCAATGGGAGGAATATTAATCGTATTTGCCCAATTAATTTATTATATCGAAACTCGAGATCAATTGTGGGCGCTCGATAATGCCTTATATGATCGAACCAGTGCGCTGGCGTCAACCGTTGAGTTGAACACTCGCAAAGGTCAATCAAAAATCGCATTTGAAAACCTGCTCATGCTCCGGAGTAATTCCGGCTTTGGGAGTGAATTAATCTATGTTCGGTGGTACAATCAAGAAAGAAAAATTGTGCAGTTTATAGGTCAATCTCCCACCGAAAAAAATAGAATAAAACTAGGATTTAAAACGCTTAAATCCGCTAATATTCAAGTCAGACAATTAACCATTCCTGTTGTTGATAATGAAATTTTAATCGGCTATTTGCAAGTCGCTACCTCCCTAAAACCCTTTCAAGATACAACCCAAAAACTGCGTTTATTTTTAACAGTGGGCGTGCCTATAACTTGGGGAATTATTGGTTTAACCGGCTGGTTACTGGGGGGAATGGCAATGCAACCCATTCGTCAATCTTACGAAGCCCAAAGCCGATTTACCGCCGATGCTTCCCACGAATTACGCGCCCCTTTAGCCGCCATTCTCAGCAACGCCCAAGTCGGTTTACTCGCCCCTGGCTGTGATGAAGTTCCCCGCCAACGTCTGGAAAAAATTGTCACATTAACGAAGTCTATGACAGTTTTGATCGGTCATTTATTGCTATTAGCCCGTCACGAAGGTAAACTCAATCCCGAGTTCTTACAAACCGTTAATCTGACTCTACTTTTGACGGATTTAGCAACATTTTATCAAGACTTAGCCTTAGACAAAAATTTAACCTTTTTGACTCAACTTCCCCAACAATCTATTTTAGTTCACGCCGAACCCGAGTTACTCCGTCAAGCCATTGAAAATCTTCTCAATAATGCTTTTAAATATACAAATTCGGGAGGAACAATCAGCCTAAAATTAATCTATGAATCCCGTTGGGTAATGATTTCGGTAACAGACACCGGAATGGGTATTCCGCCCCAAGATCTACCCCACATTTTTGATCGCTTTTATCGAGTCGATCAAGCCCGAACCCGCAAAACAGGGGGTTTTGGCTTGGGGTTAGCCATCGTTAAACAAATTATCACAGCCCATCAAGGTTCTATACAAGTCAGTAGTACCGTTGACGTGGGTTCTACCTTCACCATCACACTTCCCCGCCTCGACAGTTGAAAAGATGTAGGGGCGGGTTCCGCCCAGATGTATGTTTTCCCATAGACAAGTTATATAAACCCGCCCCGTGTGCTATTTGATTTGACAGAAAAACCCTCAAAGAAACCGGGTTTTTGAGGCTGATCGAGGAAGGGGGTGGGTTTACAGAGGTTATTGATGAGTTGAGGCTGATCGACGAAGGGGGCGGGTTTACAGAGGTTATTTGTCACCAGACAGACATATCGACAGAACCCGCCCCAACAAAACTTCTGGTGGCTATTGCCCATACAACGGGGCGGGGTTACAGAGGGTATTTGTCACCAGACAGACATATCGACAGAACCCGCCCCTACAGTGTTTAGATTGCCGTTTTTTGTTACAATCTGTGAAGACAATAGGTTATAAATAGGCAAAATGCGGGTTGCGATCGCTGGAGCAGGTTTAGCGGGTATGGCAACAGCCGTCGATCTCGTCGAGGCTGGACACCAAGTTGAAATTTTTGAATCTCGTCCTTTTGTTGGCGGAAAAGTCGGCAGTTGGGTTGATCCCGATGGTAATCATATTGAGATGGGTTTACACGTCTTTTTTGGTTGTTATTACCATCTGTTTGATTTAATGAAAAAGGTGGGAGCGTTTGAACATCTGCGTTTAAAAGAACATTCTCACACCTTTATTAACCGAGGCGGAAAAACAGGAAGTTTAGATTTTCGCTTCATTACAGGCGCTCCGTTTAACGGACTCAAAGCCTTTTTTACCACCTCTCAACTGTCTTCTTATGATAAGTTGAAAAACGCGATCGCTTTAGGTACAAGTCCTCTCGTTCGCGGACTGGTAGACTTTGAAGGGGCGATGAAAACCATTCGAGATTTAGATCGAATTAGTTTTGCCGAATGGTTCCGCAGTCATGGCGGTTCAGAAGGTAGTTTAAAGCGGATGTGGAACCCGATCGCCTATGCACTGGGTTTTATCGATACGGAAAATATTTCCGCTCGGTGTATGCTAACAATTTTCCAATTTTTTGCTGCAAAAACTGAGGCTTCTGTGTTGCGAATGTTGGAAGGTTCCCCCCATGAATATCTCCATAAACCGATTATTAATTATCTCGAAGAACGAGGCGCGAAAATCTACACCCGACGCCGGGTTAAAGAGATTCAATACGAACAAATAGACGGCAAAACATACATAACAGCTATGGTTGTAGCTTCTGGAGACACCGAAGAAACCATCACAGCCGATGCTTATGTTTGTGCTTGTGATGTTCCCGGAGTTCAGAAAATATTACCCCAAGATTGGCGGAAATGGTCGGAATTTGATAATATCTATAAACTTGATACTGTGCCTGTGGCAACGGTACAATTACGCTTTGATGGTTGGGTAACAGAACTCAATGATCCGCAACAACGCAAACAGTTAGAACGAGCCGTTGGCATTGATAACTTGTTGTATACTTGTGATGCTGATTTCTCCTGTTTTGCGGATTTAGCCTTAACCAGTCCGGGAGATTATTATCGTCAAGGCGAGGGTTCACTGCTACAATTAGTATTAACCCCTGGAGATCCGTTTATCAAACAAAGTAACGAAGAAATCGCCCAACACGTTCTCAAACAAGTACAGGATTTATTCCCGTCTTCAAGAGAACTCAAGATGACCTGGTATAGTGTGGTTAAATTAGCTCAATCTCTCTATCGAGAAGCGCCGGGAATGGACCCCTATCGTCCTGCACAAAAAACCCCTGTAGCTAACTTTTTCCTAGCTGGAAGTTATACCCAACAGGATTATATTGATAGCATGGAAGGCGCGACACTTTCGGGTCATCAAGCCGCAAAAGCCCTTTTAAATAATACAGCTAACTTGATGAAACCCTCGGCGGTAACAACAGGTTAAAACTGACAATATAGAGGGAATTTTTTAGAGTTATAGCAGAGAAAGAGTTGATTAGGACACTGTTTTTCTGTCAAATCCTTTTATGATAAAGGTTTCAATTCTGTCTCCTGTCTCCTGTCTCCTGATTTCTGCTATAAATGCTTTAAATTTCCCTCTAAAAATATACTCTATCAACTCTAAAATCCGATGTCAGACTGGTTAGAACATAGCGTTCAAGTTGAAGTTCCAATTCCGATAGAATTAGCTTGGAGTCTTTGGTCAGATTTGGAACAAATGCCCCGATGGATGAAATGGATTGATTCGGTTAAAATCTTAGAAGATAATCCCGAATTATCCCGTTGGAAATTAGCAGCAGGTCGGTTTGAGTTTACTTGGCTGTCTCGGATTTTGAAACAGGTTCCCCATCAAATTATTCAATGGGAATCTGTTGATGGTTTACCGAATCAAGGCGCCATTCGATTTTATGATCGTCATGGGAGTAGTATTGTTAAACTGACGTTTTCCTATGCCATTCCTGGGATTTTAGGTAAACTGATGGATAATCTCTTTTTAGGACGACTGGTAGAATCAACCATTCAAGCAGATTTAGAACGGTTTCGAGATTACGCCCTAGCCGTTCATGCAAAATCTTAAGCTTAAATTCCACTTGTTGCTTTCGCAATTGGCATCCGCCAACCTGTCCCAAAAGCGCGATCGCTAATTTTTAATCCGGGAGGGGCTTGACGGCGTTTAAATTCTGCCCGCATGACTAATTTTACCACCTTTTGAACAATCTCAGAATCATGTCCGGCCTCAATAATTTGTTGAACCGATTCATGTTTTTCAACTAACCGATATAAAATATCATCTAAAATCTCATAAGGGGGGAGTGAATCTTGATCAACTTGACCGGGTTTGAGTTCAGCGCTGGCAGGCTTTGTTAAAATATTATTGGGGATAATTTCTTTTTGATGATGTTTATTTAACCAATGACAAATTGAATAAACTCGCGTTTTAGGAACATCTGCAATCACCGCTAATCCCCCATTCATATCGCCATACAGGGTACAATATCCCACCGCCATTTCTGATTTATTTCCAGTTGAGAGTAACAAATGACCAAATTTATTAGAAATAGCCATCAATAATGTTCCTCGAATGCGGGATTGAATATTTTCTTCGGCAATGCCAAATTCTGTCCCTGTAAACAAGGGTTCAAGGGTGTTATCAAAGGCTTTCATTCCCTCAGAAATCGGTAAAAGTTCGGTTTTAATCCCAATATTTTCAGCCAATTTTAACGCATCATTGACTGAATGATCGGAACTGTAAGGAGAAGGCATTAATACCCCTAAAACATTCTCTTCTCCCACCGCTTCTGCTGCAATAGCCGCAACTAACGCCGAATCAATTCCCCCACTTAACCCCAAAACAACCTTAGAAAAACCACATTTCCGCACATAATCCCGCACACCCAAAACCAACGCTAACCAAATTTCTTCATCTTCACTTCCCGGATGATCATTTGAAGACTTTTCTAGAGATTTAACCGTTGTTGCTGCCATTAAATCTTGTTTTTCAAAATCAAACTCAACAATAGCAAAATCAGTTTTAAATCCCGCTAAACACTGAACTAATTCACCGTTTTTATTAAAAGCAAAACTAAACCCATCAAAAATTAAATCATCATTTCCCCCAACTTGATTGGCATAAATAATCGGAGTTTGATAACGTTCTGCACTATGTCCCAGCATCGCTTGACGGAGTTTTTGTTTACGGGTTTGGTAGGGAGAAGCCGATAAATTTACCACTAAATCAACATTTTGTTCCGCTAAAGCTTTCATGGGATTACAAGCATAGTTTTGTCTTCCCCAAAATTCCTCATCGTTCCATAAATCTTCGCAAATTGTCACCCCAATTTTTAAAGATGTGGTAGAATTAGATAAAGTAAAATATTCACTTTGTTTTCCGGATTCAAAATAGCGATCTTCATCAAATACATCATAAGTCGGGAGTAACCGCTTTTGAAAAAACTTCTGAATTTCACGATTGTGAATTAACGCGGTACTATTAAATAACGGCTTACCCTGTTTTTTAAACTCAGGATTCGGTTGGACAGTTCCGACTAAAACTGCAAGTTCAGGCGGTAATTTTTCAGCTAAAATGTGTAGTTGAGCGATCGCAGCCTCGATAAAACTGGGGCGAATCAACAGATCTCTCGGCGGATAACCTAGCAAAGCCAATTCTGTGGTTAATAGCAGTTGACAACCTGCTTCTGTAGCTTGTTGGGCGACATCGAGAATACGTTGAGCATTTCCGGTAATATCGCCGACAGTGGGATTGAGTTGTGCGATCGCAATTTTCATCATTAATCTCTGGAGTAGATTTTAACTCAAGTTTACTACTCAGAAATCAATTTCTCGAGTGATCAGCCAGGGATTTCAATCCCTGGGGACTGATACGGCGACTCTTCACGACTACCGATTAATTAGGACCAAACGGATCACGACAAAGTTGATATGTGACTTCAAAATTCTCACCTCGCTGATCCGCTTCCTCTTCTAAACGGTCGATTTGCTGAGAACGTTGCTCTTTAGCTTGTAAACGAGTTGTTCCACTGACACTCGCTTCTTTCGTCTCATCTCCTATCTTATATTGATAGTTACAAACAAAATCGTTTTTAGTGGTCTGAGCGCTACTGGGTGTAGTCGGTTGTTGAAGAGAGGGTCTATCCTGTGCGAATGCTGGGGAGGTTAGACCCAACGCTAGAAAACTAACTGTAATACCACTGAGAAACCTATTCATAATTATCTCCTTAAATGAAAAATTTATTTTTCTATTCTTATCTTAGATAAAGTTAAGGACGAGTTAATCCTTCTGACGATAGAACATTCTCATTTTGAAGCGAGCAATTTCCTCAAATCGATCAAAAGCAGTCTCATCGAAAATATCCCACAGATCTATTTCTATTGGCTGATGACCCCAGAGATCGCAACTAAATCTAAGTGAGGCTAAACATTCATCAAGTCTATTTTGGAGGAAAATAAAAACCCGTTTTTGCGTAGGATGGCAGTCCTCTGGGCGATTATTTGAGGGATTAACCCGAATCGACTCATAAATTCTTTCTGAAGCAATAGGCGATCGTCGGTTGAGACCGATTAAAATTGAGTAAGATATTGACGTAGTTTTTTAGAGATGAGTCGCTCAATTAACGAGGGATTTTCAAGCCTTATTGTAACTTAATGAACTTAATCCCGATTAAACAGCAAATATACTATAGCAGAAGTCAGGAGACAGGAGACAGGAGACAGAATTGAAACCTTTATCATAAAAGGATTTGACAGAAAAACAGTGTCCTAATCAACTCTTTCTCTGCTATAGAAGCCAAACTAAACTTTTGTACTCTATTCTCAGAGGTAATTTAATGAAAGTCGGTATTCAGAAAAAAATTAACTTTGTATTAATCCTGTTAGGCCTTTCGTTTCCCTTGCTTTCTGCGAGTCCTGGCAACGCACAAAGCTGTTCAGAAGCAGAAATTCAAGCCAATATCGAAGAATTTGAAGAAGTTAATAGACTTTACGATCCTCCCTATGGAAACGTTATCCGATGCGGAAAAAATGCAGTTAAACCTTTAATTGTTACGGTATTAGATCAAAACAGTAGCAGCAAAGTTCGCCGCATCGCTGCATTTGCTTTGACCACAATTAAAGACAGTTCACCCGAAACCATTGACGCTTTAATTCAAGTCGTTCAAGATCGACAGGAAGATGCAGATGTTCGCCGGGGTGTCGCCTTTACTTTGGGTCAAATTGGGGAAAATTCATCGGAAGTAATAAAAGCGTTAATTGGGGAAGTTGAAGACAAACAAAATAATGTGGGAGTTCGCAGTATGGCGGCTTTTGCATTAAGAGAAATGGGTCAAGGTTCGCCCGAAGACATTGAAACTTTGGTAAAAATTTTAGAGAATAAACAGGAGAATTCAGAAGTTCGGGTTTATGTGACGGGTGCGTTGAGGGCGATCGCGAAAAATTCCCCGGAAACGGTTGCAGTTTTTATTGACGTCCTCGAAGATCAACAGGATGATGTAGAAATTCGCAGCCATGCGGCGACGGCGTTAACAGAAATGGGTCACAATTCATCAGAAGTTGTTAACGTTTTGGTTAACGTCGTTGAAGATAAAGGAGGAGATTTAGAACTTCGCAGCTATGTCGCCACCCTTTTAGAGGCGATTAGTTTTAATTTAATTGTAGAAGAAGATCGGATGCCCCGAGAAAAGTTAAAGCAATTAATTCAAGCACTACAGCCCGTTTTAGAGATTCAAGATGAGGAGTTATTATTACCGACACAGCTAAAAGATAATCTCTATACTTTGCAGTCGAGAGTTGAAAAAAAGAAAATATAATTTCAGGGTGCTGCTGGAATATATGTCATTGCCCCTATCAACCTTCTGTCTTAGAATTTAAGGCAACATAAGCCCTAACTTTCAGTAAACCCATGAGAGAATCAAGCTGTTGGTAGAGGTCGAGTTCGCTTTTTTCTGTAGGAGTGAGAATCCCGTCTCTATTTTTTTGCAGCAGAGTTTGCAGACGAGTTTGGGAGGGGTTGGAGACTTTAAAGTTGATAATTTCTTCAGAGGTCGGGCGACTAATTAAAAAATCCAAAATTTCCTGATAGGTTGAGGGTGGAGTAAGGTTGAGTTGAGATAAATTGCTGTCTGATTGTTCGGGCAAACTTATTGCGATCAGACGAGTCAAAAGTTCAGAGAGTTGATTTTGAAATGGAGCTAACCGCATGGCGAGTTCATCAGGGATATCGATGGTGATTTGTACCATAGTTAAAAAATAATTGAAGTGGGTTAAAACTGACTCAAATTTTATACCAATTCTTTATGAAGCTGCATCTAATTAATCCCCCCGGCTTCGCCACCCCCCTTAACAAGGGGGGTTGGGGGGGATCATCAAAAGTTGCATGATTAGAAAGAAATTGTATTAGCTAAATTTTAACAGAGTTCTATGGGCTACGGACTTAATCTTTTAGCGAACGATTTTAATCCCTTCCCATAACCCAATAAACTTGACCCCAACGAAACAGCGAGTATACTGTAAACACAACTAACTCTCCTAATCTCATCTCTGGGGGAACTCTATGGCTGCGGGTATCCAAAAACAAATTAACTTGGTCACATAACTGATCACTGTAATCAACCCGCCCCTACATTATTATCATAAAAACCCAGTTTCGCAAGAGTTACCGAGTTTTTGGGATATTTATAAAGAGAAAGCGGGTTTTTGAAGTATCTTTAAACATTAATTCATCGGTTTAAAATCGTCTTTCCCCACCCCACAAACCGGACAAACCCAATCCTCGGGAATATCTTCAAATGCTGTTCCGGGTTCTACTCCTCCATCGGGATCGCCTGTTTCGGGATCGTAAACATAACCGCATACTGTACACTGATATTTTTTCACGATTTAGTTAGTCTCCAGTGTTCTCCTCTCGAATAGAATATTAACAAAAACTCCTATTTTCCTCATCTTTCTAAGGGAATAAGTAAACTCTCAAAAATCAACAAATAATATGATGTCCGGTTGATTAATTCTGTTATGAGGTGGGGCGGGTTTAGATCAATCTCGGAGTAGTAGTAAAGATCTTGACTGAACCCGCCCCTACGAATTATTATTGATTAGTCGGATATGATATAACCAGTTGATCGTTGTGCTTGGGGGCGCTCATCCCAACAACGAGGGTTTTTTATTGAGCAATAATTATCCCTAGCTACTTAATTTTTATCGAGGCGTTTTATCTTGAACATCTGGAAGATGAATCGGGGGTTGGGTTGAGGGTAAAATCACCGGATGTTCTAAGGGATGAACAGCCTTCAAACTGCAAGATCGACGAGTCCAAATAATTGCGGTTAAACCAACAATTAAATTAGACACACAAGCAGCCGCGAAAATCCCATTCAAGCCAAATAACCAATTGCCTAAATAGGCTAACGGTACATATAATACCACCATTCGAGAGAGCGTTAATACTACAGCCGGAAAGGGTTTTCCGAGGGCGTTAAATGCAGCACAAGCCGCTAAGAAAATCCCTAGAGTTCCATAACTGATGGGTACAATCGTTAGATAACGAGTAGCAGTATTAACAACTTCCGGGTTCGTGTCAAATATTCTGATGACTTGTGATGAAGTGGCGAAAAGAATCACCGCAACAAAAACCCCGAAACCGATACAAAATAAATAAGATAAATGTAAAGAACGATGGACTCGTCCATAGAGTTTTGCACCCCAATTTTGACCGACAAACGGCCCAATCGTGCTAGAAAGTGCCATAAACACAATCATCGCAAATGATTCAATCCGAGAAGAAATCCCAAATCCTGCAACGGTTTCAGGACTATAACTGGCTAATAAACTGGTGATAATCCCAATCGAAATTGGTGTGATCATATTGGTCGAAGCCGCAGGTAAACCCACATATAAAATCTCTTTCCAACAGTCCCAAAAATTTCTCAGACAGCTTAAACTCCAAAGAATCATCCGTTCTCGAAAATGGAGAATCATTAAAGAAGTAATGAACGTCAGAGAACGACCAATGACTGTCGCGATCGCTGCCCCTTTTAAACCCATCGCAGGAATGAACCCCCAACCAAAAATAAACAAAGGATCTAAACCAACGTTCATTAAGGCGGCAAAGGTCATAATTAGACTGGGAATAGTGGTATCTCCGGCTGCACGAAGCGCACTATTTCCCACCATTGGAACGACGAGAAAAATCATGCCGGGATACCAAATTTTCATATATTCCCGAATGTAGGGAATGACTTCAGGACTCGCCCCTAAAAGTTTAAATAAAGGGTCAATTGTTGCGAGTCCAATCAGAATAACAATACCAACAATAAACAGAGATAATGTTAGACTATTTGTAGTTAATCGTTGAACTCGATC
Source organism: Limnoraphis robusta CS-951 (assembly GCF_000972705.2). The sequence goes on from NZ_LATL02000313.1 coordinate 10,259, forward strand.
GCGATCGCCTTCACCAATGGCGCGAGAAATCACCGAAGCCGCCCCGGTTCCCAGTCCGATCGCCAAGCTTCCCATGACCATGAAAACAGGAAAAGCAAAACTCATCGCCGCGAGTTGGGGGGTTCCCAGTTTACCCACGAAATAAGTATCAGCCAGGTCAAACGCAATGACCGAAAAAACGCCCCAAACCATTGGTAAAGTGAGGGCGATGAGTTTGAGTCCGACAGAACCTTCTGTTAAGTTGTATTTGCGAGTGGGGGTTGATGGGGACATGAATCTGATTTGAGAGAGTGGGAGAGGCTTAGAAATGCGCCGTCATCAGTTAATATAACTGCGATCGCAGTTATTTGGCATTAATACTCAGTGAACACCCCTGAGAATCTCTATATTTTTTTCCTAAGATAGATGACAAAAGTATAAGTTTGTGTATATTTTAAAAGCCAGTGATCGCCTTAGCATTGACATTAAAATAGACCTATTTTTGAGCAGATCTGTTCGATTTAAAGCCCTTAACTGTTATCTATCTTTCGGTAAAACGACGGCTTTAATTTCTATCTTAAGAAGGTTAATTAAAGGGCATCATTCGTGTTCAAATTAGAGATTATGCCTCATCTGGGCAGAATAGGAGTTTTGTATGACATCGAATCAACATCAGGGACAATTGGTAATTATTGGCGGAGCGGAAGATCGAGACGGCGAATGCAAAATTTTACGAGAATTTGTGCGTTGTGCAGGTGGAATGGAAGCCAAAATTGTCGTGATGACGGTAGCCACTGAATTACCCCGAGAAGTGGGAGATGACTACATTCGAGTTTTTGAACGCTTGGGAATCCAAAATATTCGGATTATTGATACCATTCAACGAGAAGATGCAGAAACTTCGACAGCATTAGAAGCGATTAACAATGCGACAGGAGTCTTTTTTACAGGCGGTGATCAAGCGCGAATTACCGAAATTCTCAAAGATACTGCTTTGCATCAAGCCTTATTAAAAAGATACACCGAAGGCTTAGTCGTTGGGGGAACCAGTGCGGGTGCAAGTATGATGTCTACGAACATGATTTTAGAAGGAGAAGGACAGACTCATCCTCGTATTGAAATTGTCGAAATGGAACAAGGAATGAGCTTTTTTCCCGAAGCCGTTATTGACCAACATTTTGCTCAACGCGGACGTTTAGGACGCTTATTAACTGCGGTGGCGCGTCATCCTGATTTAATTGGCATAGGGATTGATGAAAATACCGCTATTGTGGTGCGAGATCATCAATTTTATGTGGTTGGGGATGGCAGTTGTACCATTGTAGATTTAAGTGAAATCACCCATAATAACATCGGACAACTGTTAAGAGATGAAGGTTTGGCTTTGTCTGGCGTTAAGCTTCATATTCTACCGGAAGGATACAAGTTTGATCTTCACAACCGACAAACTGTAACCGGAAACGAACCTGTTAACACTCCCGAAATGGCAATTATGAGTTAAGACAAAAAGGCGCAAGTTAAACGATAAGGGCGCCAACCGCAGCGCCCCTACTCCTTGTCTATTATCGTTGAGTTTTTTGTGGCATCGGATCAGCAATATAGCGGAAATTCTCATCAGAATTCCATGGACCGCGATGATCTTCTCCGTTGGTTGATAAGTTATAGTAAATATCAACCGTTTCATCGGGTTGAACATTTCCGAAGAAGGGTTCGGTGAGTTTACCCATTGAATCTAATGCTTTCATAAACATTTTCGTATGGGAAATCTCTCGAGTCAATAAATGAACTAAAGTTTCTTTCGTTTGCTGATCGGGTGCAACTTGAATTAACGCTTCATAGGTTTGACGCGCACCTGCTTCGGCTGCAATATCCGCTCTCAAATCTCGGACAACATCGCCCCCTTCGTTTAAATAAGCGGCTGTCCAAGCTTGTCCTTGAGAGTCTAGAAAATGAGGCCCTTTACCGCGTACTGCAAATAATGTACTCTGAAAGGCTTCAGTTTGATCAACATTTCGAGTATGATTTTCAATCAGTCGGCCAACCATTTCTAAATGGCTAAATTCCTCAATGGCGATATCTTGCAACATATCCCGAATTCCAGGATGATCGGTATGAAAAGACTGTACCCAATATTGTAATGCTGCCGAAAGTTCACCTGTCGCGCCGCCAAATTGTTCTAAAAGAAGTTGAGCATAACGAGGGTTCGGCTCATCAATCTTGACATCTTTGGTAATTACTTCTTTTTTATGAAAAAACATTCAGTGTTGCTCCTGCTTTGGTAATCTCTAACAGACAATAAGTTCGCGAAAGCAAAAATTAAGTTTTTATTTTTGCTCTTTCCGTATCTTAGAAACTTCCCGATCAAATGACCTTGATCTAAAGAGAGACTCTGATTAAATTTCAAATCTATCGAACTATTCCGCTTGCCATAAATATGATGATTTACTCATTTGATTGAGCCGATTAAAATTTAGAGAGTTTTTAGGGTTTTGGAAAATCTCTTTCAGAGTTTAACCGTTAAATCTCTATCTTTAGATAGATGAAAAATAGCCAAGTTCTAATAACCGTCTATATAACCCTGTATTGTTTTTTTCGGATTCTCCTTTGAACTAGAGATCCAACCTCCGTCAGTCTTGTCAATCTATAAAATACCGTTTAGAATAAATAGGATTTTTGGGGTATGAATTGGAAAACCTAGTGCTAAATAATCTTTGATGCGAAAAAACTATAAACTGATTAAAGATGTAGATTTTTCCTTAGAATCTGTCCCATTTATGAAACTAAGAGAATCTCTATTAACTGATGCAAAATTAACTCAAAACTATTTGGTTTTAACCATTAGTTCTTGCTTGATTGCTACACTAGGTTTACTCATTAATAGTGCAGCAGTTATCATTGGTGCGATGATTATCGCACCGCTAATGTTACCCTTAAGAGGAATGTCTTTTGCCACTTTAGAGGGTGATTTAAAACTCCTGCGTTTGAGTGGTAAATCGATTATTGTTGGAACTCTAATTTCCCTATTATTTTCTGGGTTTGCTGGTCTAATTATTCGGATTCCTGAATTTGGTTCAGAAATTTTATCCCGAACACAACCGACCTTAATAGATCTGTTGATTGCGATTGTCGCCGGAGGGGTTAGCGGCTATGCAAAAATTCGTCCCAAAGTGGGAGATGCCCTTCCAGGAACCGCAATTGCAGTGGCATTAATGCCGCCGATTTGTGTAGTTGGAATTGCAATTTCTCAGGGAACATGGGATGCTGCTTTAGGAGCGAGTTTGTTGTATATCACGAACTTAATCGGGATTAATCTCGCTTGTTTAGTCGTCTATGTTGTAGCCGGATACGCCAGAAGTAGCGAGTTAGCCCGAACCCTGTCTTGGGGTGTTTCTTTATTCCTAATAATGATGCTAGTCATTCCGCTAGGAATTCGTTTTTTTCAACTGGTGAATCATGCCCAAATTAATAACTCAATCCGAGAAATATTAGTGACTCGTTCCCTCGTAGATCGACCCGATGTTGAAGTCGAGCGTGTCAGTATTAGCTGGCGTAGAAAACCCCCAACTGTTTTGGTCACGGCTCGATCAACCGATGCCATAACTCCCGAAGAAGTCGCCCTGATTGAAGAACTTCTTAAGCAAGAATTAACATTATCTTTAAAAGTGATATTTGATGTTACCCCGGCTCGACTGGTAGAATCTACTCAGCAACAATAGGTTTTTACTTAAAAAAAAATGATGTTTTAACTCTAAGATTAAGTTCTTCGCTAAAATCAAGAATAAGCAAAGACATTTATCCCTTGATTCGGACTTGGGTACGGGCAGGTTTGTAAACTTCCTATAGTGATTTGGTAGCTTTTAACTCCTCATGGCATCGACTCAATCTTCCTCTCCATCTGGCGATCGCTCCTCACTCAACTCCCCAATGACTTGGCATACTCACTCCATTGAGTCGGCCTTGCAGTTGATGAACATTAACCCCACAGAGGGCTTAAACCCGCAGCAAGTTAGGCAAAAACAACAGCAATATGGTCTCAATGAAATTCAAACCACCTCTGGACGCCAACCTTTAGAAATATTATGGGATCAGTTCACCAACATCATGCTGGTGATGCTGATCGCCGTAGCCGTGGTTTCCGCCGTCCTTGATCTGAGAAATGACAACTTTCCCAAAGATGCGATCGCCATTTTTGCAATCGTCATTCTCAACGGTTTACTGGGTTATTTTCAAGAAAGTCGCGCCGAAAAAGCCCTAGCCGCCCTCAAAAACCTCTCCTCCCCCAAAGTGCGAGTCCTGCGAGACGGCGAAATAATAGAAATCGACTCTCAACAATTAGTTCCGGGCGACATCATGTTTCTCGAAGCCGGAGTCCAAGTCGCGGCCGATGGTCGCCTCCTAGAAGCCCAAAACCTGCAAGTGCGAGAAGCCACCCTCACCGGAGAAGCCGAAGCCGTCAGCAAACGCGCAGAGACAGAATTAGCCGCAGATGCCAGCCTGGGGGATCAGATTAACATGGTTTTCCAAGGCACCGAAGTCGTCGGTGGACGGGGAAAAGTTCTGGTGACAGACACCGCAATGAAGACCCAACTGGGACAAATTGCCGCCATGCTTCAGTCCGTCGAAACCGAACCCACCCCCCTACAACAGCGAATGTCGCAACTGGGAAACGTGCTGGTTAGTGGTTCACTGCTTTTAGTGGCAATTGTCGTCATCGGTGGGATTATTCGTGCTGGGTTTGAATATTTTGAACATTTACTCGAAGTGTCCCTGAGTATGGCGGTAGCCGTTGTTCCCGAAGGTTTACCCGCCGTTGTCACCGTCACCCTGGCCATTGGGACTCAACGCATGGTACGCCGCAATGCGTTAATTCGCAAACTTCCCGCCGTGGAAACCTTGGGTTCAGTCACCACCATTTGTTCCGATAAAACCGGAACCCTCACCCAAAATAAAATGGTTGTGCAGTGGGTGAGAACCCTCAATCATGCGTTTCTCGTAACAGGTGAAGGTTATGCGCCCTGGGGTGAGTTCCAACCTCTGCATCGGATTTCCCGCGATGAGGAATTGAACCCAGAAGAGAAACCCCGATTAACCCCCCAACACCAGCAAGAACTTCAACCGTTATGCGTGGCGAGTGTGTTGTGTAATGATGCTCAACTCAAACACCACAACGATATTTGGACGATTTTAGGCGATCCCACAGAAGGCGCCTTACTCGCCCTCGCAGGAAAAGCCGGCATCTCAAAATCCACTTGGGATGCACAAATGCCTCGTCGAGCGGAAATTCCCTTTTCTTCCGAACGCAAACGCATGAGCGTCATTTGTCAAGATGCAGATGCAGCTATCCGAAAGAAAAACGCTCACTTTCAAATGTTTACGAAAGGCTCACCCGAACTGATTCTAGAACGTTGCGATCACGTTCAAACCGCAGACCAAAGCATTCCCCTTGAGCCTGAACACCGTCAGCAAATCTTAGAACAAAATGACCAATTAGCCGCCGAAGGACTGCGAGTCATTGGCTTTGCTTACAAACCTTTAAACGATTTACCCGCCAGTCCCGATGAAGACAGCAGCGAACAAGAATTAATTTGGCTGGGTTTGGTCGGAATGCTCGACGCACCTCGCCCGGAAGTCAGAGAAGCCGTTAAACGCTGTCGAGAAGCCGGAATTCGTCCGGTGATGATTACAGGAGATCATCAGTTAACCGCGACTTCTGTGGCTCAACAATTGGGCATTTCTCAGTCTGGTGAAACCGTTTTGACAGGTCAACAGTTACAGCAACTCAGCCAAGCCGAACTCGAACAACAAGTCAAACAGGTGAGTGTTTATGCGAGGGTGGCACCCGAACACAAACTGCGAATTGTCCAAGCCTTACAAAAACGTGGGGAATTTGTGGCGATGACAGGCGATGGCGTTAATGATGCACCCGCCCTCAAACAGGCTGATATTGGCATTGCGATGGGCATCACGGGAACCGATGTCAGCAAAGAAGCCAGTGATATGATTTTGCTGGATGATAACTTTGCGACGATTGTAGCGGCAACCGAAGAAGGGCGGGTGGTTTATAGCAATATTCGGCGCTTTGTGAAGTATATTTTGGGCAGTAACATTGGGGAAGTGTTAACGATTGCTGCCGCTCCGTTACTGGGTTTGGGAGAAGTTCCGTTGACTCCCTTGCAAATTTTGTGGATGAACCTCGTCACAGATGGTTTACCCGCTTTAGCCTTAGCCCTTGAACCGGCTGAAGCGGGCGTGATGAAGCGTCCCCCCTACAGTCCCCGTGAGAGTATTTTTGCCCGAGGGTTGGGGGCTTATATGGTGCGAATTGGCATCGTTTTCTCGATTTTAACGATTGTTTTAATGGTCTGGGCGCATGGAGAAGCGCAAACTGGCGGTGATCCGGGACGCTGGAAAACGATGGTCTTTACCACCTTATGTCTTGCTCAGATGGGTCATGCTTTGGCCGTGCGTTCCGATACTCGTTTAACGGTGCAACTTAATCCGTTTTCCAATCCCTATCTATTGGCAGCCGTTAGCCTGACGACCATTTTACAGTTGTTACTGATTTATGTCCCACCGTTACGGGGATTTTTTGGGACGCATTGGTTAAATGGGACAGAACTTGCGATTTGTATTGGGTTTAGTAGCTTGATGTTTGTCTGGGTAGAAATGGAAAAATTGGTTAAACGTTGGTGGAAAACTCGAAAATAACTGCTGACCCCAGGTTCCCCGAAAGTGAGTCAAAAAAATTGACCAAAATTTTTAACTGATGTATAATCTCGTTCTAAGGTTAAATGCCTAGATCAATATCCCTTTTTAGGAGACGATGACAGCGCAGATGATAGACTAAATCACAGAAGCCAAACTTCTGTAATCGGTTCGGTACAGCACGACACGTAAACGCAATAACTTGGCATCGTCTTCACTCATCGTTTACTCAGAAAATGTCAGCTTGAGTAACGAAACGTCTGTGATTTTAAACCAAGTTAATCGCAAGTCGGTCTTTACAACTCTCAGGTTAGGGTGTTAATCAATTCGGGAATAAATACCAGACAACAAAGGTGATTAACCGTGATAGAATTAACCTTTGAATTATGACGATGCTAGGGCTTTAACATCGGCTCTATTTTATCATGGTTTTTAAAATGTTCAACGAAAGCGCGGGAGTCCCCACGCTCAGTGAAGCGTAGCGAAACGGCGTGGGGAGGAATAGCGCAGCAATTGAGGGACTCGATGCCCCGAAAATTGCTACTTGACAATCCAGTTTCACCTTCGTTAAGCTAGAAAACATTTCGTGAAGGTTTATCCGTGAAGCAAGTTGTGACCGCCAAGTTCAAATTAGACCTGTCTCCAGAGCAAAAAGAAGCTGTGAGACAGGTCACTTTAGCTTATCGGGATGCACTGAGCTACGCTTCTCGGGTAGCCTACGCCAACAACAAACTGAGTAATGGAACGAAACTCCAGAAACTC
>NZ_LATL02000314.1 GCF_000972705.2 Limnoraphis robusta CS-951
GACTGGGGACTGGGGACTGGGGATAGGAGACAGGGAACAGTAACCAGTAATAACTGTAAAAACTGTAAACTGTAAACTGTTTAAACCCCCCTCTACACTCGTCACTGATCTAAGAATTCTCCATCAATCCAAATCAAACAAATCAAGCTCTTATTCAGATTTGATCGCAATAATTGTACGATGGCGGGGGTCACTAGCAACAGTGGTTTGATAGTCAAAACCGATTTCTGTTAAAGCGGCTTCCACATCAAAGGTATAATAATCATCAGTCCAGGGTTCGGTACTTTTCATCAGAGTAAACAACACAGGCGGTAAATTCTGAATAACGGGAGATTTTGGATTATTATCAACGATTGCTAAACAGCCACCGGGGCGCAGAATTCTCAAGACTTCTTGAAAGATATTACGAGTAGCTTGACGGGGTAGTTCATGGATGAGAAACTGTAGAGTAACCACATCAAAGGAATCATCAGGAAAGCCTGTATTTTCAGCAAGGGCGTGTTTCCATTCTATTTCGGCTTGAGTATCTTGATATTGAGCGACGGCTAACATATAGGGCGATAAATCTAAACCAATCGTCTGAACATGAGGATTATAATTTTGTTTAAGATAATCATGTAAACTTCGGGTAGAAATTCCCACTGAACAGCCGATATCTAAGACATTATTAACAGATTGAGGGAGATATTTTCCAAGAACTTGATGAAAGCTATAACGTAATCTTTCGTGGGCGGTTTCCCAACTGAGATTTTCATCTCGCCAAACTCTCAACCCCATTGAATAGGTAGCAGATTCAGCTTCAAATGCAGCATCCCAACCTAAGTTTCCGGTTTCGTAAGCATGAAAAGGTTGTTGATAATAATCAGGATAAATAATAGTTTGATCGCAAATTTTTGAGAATAAACTTTTAACGGTTGAGTCTTCTAATTGTTTGTAATTTTTCCGCCAATAAATGCCGTTTTTTTCGGCTGTTTTAATGAAAACCTGTCTAGCTTGATGTTTCATCACGCTGTAAATGGGAGGCGTTTTAATTAACACATTCACGAAACGAGATAACAAATCTTCACCCGCCCAGTTCGGTTTAATTTTAGTGTTCATCGATCAAAAAAAGAGTAAAAACACACCCGAGAGTTTGATTAATCAAAAATTAATTCACATCGTCACGGATTTGCTAATTATAGGGTTCGAGTTTAGCTCGAATTCCATTTCGGTTTAGCAATTGTATCACCTCCGAGGCTTTAGCACGACTTTCAAAAGCGCCTGCTTGAATAATTGAGCGTCCTTGAACCACCGTGCGAAACGCATCAGGAACAACCGTTCTGACTCGTTGATAAGCCCCCTCACTATTATCCTCGACAACGACACGATACTGTAAACTTCTTAAAGCCGTTGTTAGAGGGGTCAACTGACCGACAGGCGGACTTGCAGAAGGGCCAGTATTTAAACCCGGGGGAAGATAACCTTCGCCACTTAGGGGAATACCAGAACCCGGAACAGGTAACACACCCGACGAAGATAACGCTTGCGGCGGTGAATTTTGGGGCGGATAGGAATTTAACACTTCTCCGGTTTCAGGCGGCGGAACCGCAATAGGAATAGCGGTAGATTCCGAAGCAGAGGTTGAGGAGAGGTTGGAGAGAATTAAAGATCTCCCAGAGGAGTTAGAATTGGCGACAACAGGCGCAGGAGTAGGAGGCGGTGTCGAAATCCCTTGAATTTGGGGTGGGGGAACCGCAATAGACACAGGGCGAGGGGAAGCCGTCGGACGAGGATTTCGGGCTGTTGGGCGAGAAGTGGATGCTTCTGGGATGAATACCGGTAAGGCGGCGCTGCTATTGATAGGAGAAATAGCGGAGGGGTTATTAGCCGAGTCGTGATTAACGCGGTTGGTAAGTTGCTGGGCGATGGGAGAGGGGGCATTCGGGGCGGTATAATTTCCGATGACTTCGACTGAACCAATGGTTTTGGCTGAAGTGAGTTGATTTCCGTAGGCTTGGATGACTTGGGTTTTCGTGCCGTTGTTGACATCATAGCGGCCATTACTGCGGATGACGTTATGACCGGGTTCGGTAGCATTTCCTAAGTCGGGTAACGCCGTAGCGATCGCCACAATTCCATCCCGTTGATTGCGTTCAATATAATTATCTCTTAAAATCGGACGGGCGTTCGCTTGAATCACAATCCCATCTTTGTTAAAAATAATCCGATTTCCAGCGATAAACGGAGCAGCATTTTGGGAGACATTAATTCCAAATCCAGTATTTTGAAATTCATTATTGCGAATTTCTGGGCGAGAGGAACCAAAAACAGTAATACCGTTCGCTCCATTTCCGCTAAAATTATTTTCTTGTATTAACGGCGCACTGCTGCCAACAACCGAAATACCATCATGGGTGCTGCCGCTAAAGGTATTATTAGAGATAATCATTGAAGCCGATTCTACCCATAATCCATAGCCGCGTGGATTGGGATTGGTCACTGTTACCCCGCTAATTCTCGCCCCGTTAGCCCCGAGAACCGCAATGTCTTGTTTGGCTGAGGTGCGACTGGTATAGAAGCCGCCACCATAGATAATAATCGCTTCTCCGCGAGTGTTGGGATTGCCTTGAATGGTAACATTGGGTTTGAGCATTAGGGGAAACTGTTCGCCTGTTTGGGCGCTGTAGGTTCCCTGCGCGAGAAGAATTGCGGTATTGGCTTGAGCGAGATTTAAGGCTTGAGTAATCGTTCTCAACGGAGACTCTTGGGAACCGTTACCCCCATCATCTCCAGTGGAAGCACTCACGTAAATGATGTTAGCAGGGATATTGGGAGACTGAGGGGTTTGATCCACTTGTTGTCTCAGCAACGGTTCTGCTAGAGTCGGAGCGGCATCTAGGTAAAGGCTCAGACTGGCGATCGCAACGACTAAAAACGACAAACGCTGAAATTTTACACTCAATGGCAGGTGAACCGACTCACAGTTGAGGTTAGACCCATGAAGTTTGAGAGCGCGGGAGTTCAAAGGTTTAGAACAACGATTGATGCACTCAGACGATTGATGATCGAACTTGATCAGATGCGAGGTCGATTCACAGTTGCGGTGGGATGGTGAACTCACGGCTTTTCTCCGACAAACTGTAATAGAAGTGCAAAATCTAACAAGAAATTGGATTGGCGTCAATTGACACTTCCCAAAATTTATTCGGGGGAATCTTCTTTCTAAGATTTGACGTTCATGGACTGATCGCAATCAGCCAACAAGACGATCAAATCTCCCTTGATCGTTCCGCTTGGCTCTCCCGTCAGGTTAGAATCTAGCTTAATCAAGGGTTTCAGCCTGAGCCATCCCTGAAAATTGTATCGGCTGATCCTTTGAATCCCAGCCTCCGAGAGAACCCCGATTGCTACACAAATTACCGTAGCACCGTACCACAAAATAGCAGGTTCATACTATTAGATCCTAAAAAAGTTGCAAAAGTTAACCGTTCGCCCCTGACTCTGAATTTACAGGGGAATGCCTCAAAGCCCTGTCCCGACACCAAAAACAATTTTGGTGCGAGTATTCGCGCTTCATTAAGATCAAAAGTCGGTACGGAAAAGCCATCTTCAGAATAGGCCATTTTACTAAAAATTCAACAGATTCAAGAACTCTGTAAAGTTTTATTTAAACAAGTTAGACTTTTGCTTATAACTATGTTTAGATATTTGTAGTGAGTTGGGATTGAGCTAAACGCTCTTCCACTAGCCAATTTAACAAACCAGTCATTTAAAGTGACCGTCTGTTGGAGCATCTAGCCAACATAGGATTGTGCATAAATCAAACTAATCCCTTGTTTTAAAGACAATGTTATGATAGTCTTTTTTCAAAGATTAGACTTAGAGTAGACTGGGTTTGATTACCTTACATTCAAGGTGAAAACCCAGCTAGCAATAGATGTAAAAGAACGACTCTATGCTGATTAGTATTTGGAATAAATACGTTTAAATGCTAGAGAAATTAAGTACCATCTCCCAAGGAGATAGTAGTATTTGTGTGGCTGTTTTGGATGGTCCTGTTGACCAAAATCATCCTTGCTTCCAAGGCGCTGATTTAACCTATCTTCCCACCTTGGTTCAAGAGGCTCCTAGAATTGATGGCAATATGTCCATGCACGGAACCCACGTTGCCAGCATTATCTTTGGGCAACCGGGCAGCCCAGTGCAGGGAATCGCTCCCCATTGCAAGGGGATAATCGTGCCGATCTTTGCCGATGACCGCCGCAAGACTTCCCAGTTAGATTTGGCTCGGGGAATCGAGCAAGCCGTCAATGCTGGAGCCCACGTGATCAACCTCAGTGGAGGTCAACTGACTGACTTTGGCGAAGCCGATGGCTGGCTAGAGAATGCCGTTCGTCTGTGCAGACAAAATAACGTCTTGCTGGTCGCTGCGGCGGGGAACAATGGTTGCGATTGCTTACACGTACCCGCAGCCTTGCCATCTGTGCTAGCGGTCGGGGCGATGGATGGGAATGGCAAAGCCCTGGACTTTAGCAACTGGGGCGAAACCTACAAAAACCAAGGAATCCTTGCCCCTGGCAAAGACATCCTGGGGGCGAAACCGGGTGGTGGCACCCACCGCCTGAGTGGGACAAGTTTAGCCAAGCCGATTGTCTCCGGTGTAGCAGCAGTGTTACTCAGTCTTCAAAGAACGGATGGCTCCGGTAGAAATGGACAGCATCTTGGTTCCGCCAGACCCCTACGATCCCCGTCAGATGGTTGAACACCTCGATCGCAACCCAGACGAAAGCCGTTCGTTGATCTGGACGTTGAGCCTGGATGGAGACACGATCTATGTCCTAGAGCCAACAGGAGCGTTTTCAGACCAGATCTACGAGATGTTTGTGCTGATGTTGGCGGGTCAACTGGAACCAGAAAGCAGTGATGAATTTGTAGAACGAATTAGCATCCCCGCCCGACAAACTAACCGCAAAGTTGAACTATTCTCTGGTCAGGTTGTGCCAGTCGTGAAGGTACATGATATCCGAGGAATGTACGGCTGGAAAGTGAATACCCTGGTCAACGCGGCGATGGCGGCGATCTCTCGTCAGGTGGACGAAGCTCAAGAACCTCTGGTGCGACAAGCTCTGACTTCGTTCCTGAACCGAGTTTACAACGATCTCCGCAATGTGGGGCAGACTTCGCGCGATCGCGCCCTCAACTTCGCCGCCACCAACATCTTCCAAGCGGCTTCCGTCTTTGCGAAAGCGATCGCTGAACGTCGGCAACTCGACACCATTAAAGTCGAAAAAAGCCCCTTCTGTCGCATCAACAGTGACTGTTGGGATGTCAAGCTTGAGTTTTTCGACCCGGAAAGTAGTCGTCGGGGGCGCAAAGTTTTCCGTTTTACCCTTGATGTGGTGCTTCAGATGCCAGTAACTTTAGGTGAGGTGAAAAGCTGGTCATTGCCGTCTGAGAGAGTTGCATTTAAAGCTGATCCAAATCAATAAAATATTAGCTAATTTTAGATGGAACTCAGTTCCGAGACAAGCGATCGCAAGGTTTCTTTCATTTGCTCAGTCGTCGTTGTCGCCGTCCCAAACTGACGTACCACCAAACTCGCGGCTAAATTCCCTAAAATAGCCGCTTCCCGCATCGAAGCCCCCCTACACAACCCCAGCGTTAACGCTGCAACCACCGTATCCCCCGCTCCGGTGACATCAAACACATCTGTGCGGTTGAAAGCCGGAACATGGGATAAAATCGGACTGCTATTGTCTGAACGAGAAAACAGACTCATCCCATCTTCACCGCGAGTAATCAAAATATGAGCGGCTTGGGTGAGTTTCAACAAGTCCTCTCCGGCTTGAGCGAGGGTGTGATCATCCGTTATCGAGTATCCCACCGCCAGTTCCGCTTCAGGCAGGTTGGGAGTAAACACACTCGCCCCCGGAAACCGATGTAAATCCTTCTGTGTATCCACCACCGTCAAAGGATGAGACAAAGCCGCTTTAATCGTCCCAGGCGTGAGAACCCCATCCCCATAGTCCGAACAAACCACCGCATCTACAGTCCCCAGTTGTTGGCGAATATAGTCAGCCAATTGTAACTGTAAGTCCGCATCCGGTAAATCATCAGATTTGCGGTCAATTCTGACAATTTGTTGCGTCACCGACTGGCGGGCATGACCGGAAATGCGAGTTTTCGTCACCGTCGGGCGATGAGGGTCTAGCAACATTCCCCCAGTGTCAATTCCCGCTTGCTCAAAAATTCGCCGCAAAGCCAAACCCTGTTCATCCTCACCCACAAAACCCGCGACTTTCACCGTTGCACCCAGTTTCGCCAGATTATACACCGCATTCGCCCCACCTCCGGGAATCTGGCGAGTCGCTTCATGTCTGAGAATTAACACCGGCGCCTCACGAGACAGACGTTCCACCTGACCCGTGAGATATTCGTCTAGGGTTAAATCTCCCACAACTAAGACTTTGGCTTGAGAAAATTGATCCAACCGTTGCGTGAGTGGGTCTGCCGTCGCACTCAGTTGGGTGAGAAAAGAAGCATCTAGAGTCATAACGCGAATCAGGGAATGAACATTGAATTTTAGCAGTTCCCCTCTCAGGCTTAAGAGGGCTTTTTTTGTTTGAGAACAAAAGCCTTGAGTTGAACAAGTTGTTTTTTGAGGGCGTTCATCTCCGCTTGCATCTTGACCATTTGCTGTTCTAAGGCTTGAATTTTCGCCGCGTCAGCCGTTGATAGCGCTCCTGGAGTTACAGCAGGTGCAGCACTCGGTTGGGGTTCTCGGACTTTGTTCGCCTTGGCAAAAGCTGACTTGATCGCCTCGATCAGTTGCTTTTTCTCAAAGGGTTTTTCGATAAACTCAAAATACTCAAACGGTTCAGCAATTTTTTCAGTGACCTCCTCTTTACGACCCGACATTAACACTAATGGAATTTTCCGCAGATCATTATGAGCTTGGATCTGCTGGAACACTTCCCAACCGCTCAACTTGGGTAACAGGAAATCCAACATAATCAAGTTGGGGTGTTCCTGATGAACCAGTTCGAGTCCTTCTTTACCGTCTTTGGCTTCTAAGACGTCAAAGTTACCCGGAGGCAGCATTTCCCGAACTCGCACTCGAATAACTTTGCTATCATCAATAACCAGGATTTTCCGACCTGCCACGACTGACTCCCTGTGATGAGTTAAGTGTTCCTCTTTGAGTCTATTGTGACTCATAGCTTAGAACTCTACCCGAGTTCTTTTCATACATTAGAGTAATCTGGATCAGCCTCAAAGGGCAAAATAGATAAGATTTTAACTTGGAATATGTCAACCCCAACTCACTCCCCGTCTACACCTCAGCCTCAACCTAATTCCCTACGATCAACTGTGGCGGCGATGCCAGACTGGTTGCGGCGTCCGATTGGAAAAGCCAGTGAACTGTCTGAAGTTCAGCGTATTATCAAACAGCGCCACATTCATACCATCTGTGAGGAGGGACGTTGCCCAAATCGGGGAGAATGTTATGCCAATGGTACGGCGACTTTTCTGCTAATGGGGCCGACTTGCACCCGTTCCTGTGCCTTTTGTCAAGTGGATAAGGGTCATGCTCCTATGCCGTTAGACCCGGATGAACCCCAAAAGGTTGCCGAAGCGGTAAAGCTTCTTGGGTTGCGTTATGTGGTGTTGACTTCTGTCGCCCGAGATGATTTAACCGATGGCGGTGCAGCTTGGTTTGTCGCCACGATGGAGGCGATTCGGCAACATAACCCCCAAACCGAGATTGAAGTCCTGACGGCGGATTTTTGGGGGGGACAGGGTGGGGGTGATCCCAGTGAACTCCAATATCAACGCATTGCCACTGTCGTTGCCGCTCAACCCGCTTGTTATAACCATAATGTCGAAACCGTCCGACGTCTACAAGCAACGGTTAGACGGGGTGCTAAGTATGAGCGATCGTTGGATGTGTTGAGAATTGTTAAAAAACTGGATTCAACTATTCCCACAAAGTCCGGATTAATGTTAGGACATGGAGAAACCGAAGCGGAGATTCTTCAAACCCTTGAAGATCTCCGATCAATTGAATGCGATCGCCTGACTCTGGGTCAATATATGCGTCCGTCTCTAGCACATTTACCTGTGCAGAAATATTGGACTCCAGCCGAATTTGAACGGTTCGGTGCGATCGCTGAAGAAATGGGGTTTTCTCATGTGCGATCAGGCCCACTTGTTCGCAGTTCTTATCATGCTGGAGAAATAGACTGATCTTGCTTAGGAAAGAGATTGATCCCCATTTGTCGGAAAATGATCTCATCTATGCTTTAATAAAGTCATCGAATTGGGAATTAAGTTTATGACAAAGAGTCAATCCAAAGCACCTTACACTTTTCGCGCTTTCTGGGCTATCTTACTTTTAGCAATCAACTTTTTGGTGGCCGCTTACTACTTCCATATCATCCAATAGTTGGAAACGCTGTTAATTTTTGATTTAATAAATTGGTGCTGCTCCCGATTTCGGATTGAATTTGATCAAAATGAATTGTAGAGCAGCACTTTAAGGATTTTCAATCTCTTGCTGTTTTTAGGTTTCGGTCTGAGATTCGATCTGGTCAACACGCTGCTGAAGTTGTTGAAAATCTTGTTTGAGTTCAATCACCAGTGTTGCTAATCGATCAAACATCGGATCACCAGACATTAAATGCGATCGCGGATCGGGCGGAATATTTTCAACAGGCGGAACTTCAACAATATTAACCGAGGGAGAAGATCGTGATCTTAAACCGCTAATTTCCCCTCTCAATTGACCGATTTGAGTTTCTAAGCGCCGAATCCGAAATTCCAGTTGAGAGTTGGTAGAAGCCTGAGCCGAAGAAAATAATTGCCAAACTATCAAAATGGTTACAAAGGCAAGACTCAAGCGGAGAATAGTACGAGATTTTAAAAGGTTTTTCATCATTGTTTGGGTTGAGAAATGACAACAAAAATGTCTCTTGGTTTTAAGAGATTGATCATTTGAGTGAATGGTAAAGACAATGACCCAAAAAAATGTTGCGATCTTGATCTATAATGATGTCGAAGTTCTAGACTTTGCAGGCCCGTTTGAGGTTTTTTCTGTGACCTCAGAATCCGATGAAAATCAACCGTTTCAGGTGTACACCGTTGCGGAAACCCAAGATGCAATTCGCGCCAAAAATGGGCTGAGTGTTAATCCCGAATATACGTTGGCTGATTGCCCCTCTCCTCATATTGTAATCATTCCGGGCGGAATTGGCAGTCGAGAAGCGATGAAGCGATCGCCGATTTTAGATTGGGTTAAAACCTGTTCTCAAGATGCTGAGTTCGTGATGTCCGTTTGTACGGGTTCTTTAATTTTAGCAAAAGCAGGTTTACTTGAGGGTTTAAAAGCAACCACTCATCACCAAGCCTTTGACTTACTGCGAGAAATTGCACCCAATACAACAGTTGTCGAAAATCAACGGTTTGTGGAGGAAGACAAAATTCTCACCTCGGGGGGAATTGCCGCCGGAATAGATTTGTCGCTGTATGTGGTGGCAAAACTCTTAGGTCAAGAAGTCGCTTTAAACACTACAAAATACATGGAATATCACTGGACACATCCCCTTTAAATTAAGTAAATCTTTGTGTCGAACGTGGTTTGGGTTTTTATTCAAGAAACGAGATGGTGCAGCCTATTGATATTATAATCCTTTCTAACGGCCCTGGAGAACTCACAACCTGGGTTCGTCCAGTGGTTGAGGCATTGCGAAAACAGTTAGGAAATCAAGGGGAAAAGGTGAGAATTTCTCTCATCCTTTCGCCTTGTCCTCATGCTACCGGAAAAGAAGTGGCGATCGCAAGTTCTTATCCAGAAATTGATCGGGTTCAGAGTGCAGACTATTTTTGGCAATTTTTATTATCAGGAAAAACCGCCGAAAATTGGGACTGGTATCCTCAAGGTGTGGTTGTTTTTTTGGGGGGCGATCAATTTTTTACCGTAATCACAGCAAAACGCTTAGGCTATCGGAGTGTGATTTATGCCGAATGGGATGGGCGTTGGTGGCGATGGATAGATAGTTTTGCGGCGATGAATGCTAAGGTGATTGAAGCAATTCCCAGTCAATATTCTGCTAAATTTAAGATTGTTGGGGATTTAATGGCGGATGTACAGTTGAGGCAAAATCAACAACTGGGGTTAGAGTTTTTCAGCGATCGCCATCTTGAATTAATTGGGTTGTTACCCGGTTCAAAACCTGCAAAATTAGCGCAAGGTGTGCCGTTAACCTTAGCGATCGCCCAATATTTACACAATAAACGACCTCAAACTTGCTTTATGATTCCCGTCGCCCCGACGTTAGAATTATCAACGTTAGCGCAATTTGCCGATCCAAAGTTTAATCCTATTGTAGCACAAATCGGTGATTTTAAGGCAATTTTACAGGATGCTAATCCGCCTTATTTTCAGTTAGAATCGGGTTTAAAAATTTACTTGTACACTGAAACCCCTGCTTATGGGTTGTTGTCTCAATGTCGGTTGTGTTTAACAACAGTTGGGGCGAATACGGCTGAATTAGGGTGTTTAGGCGTGCCAATGATTGTATTGATTCCCACCCAACAATTAGATGCGATGCGGGCTTGGGATGGAATACCGGGGCTGTTAGCGAATTTACCCTTAGCAGGTTCAATGTTTGCAAAAGCGATCAATTGGATGGTATTAAAACAGGGGAAACGGTTTGCTTGGCCGAATATTTGGGCGAAAACGGAAATTGTCCCGGAGTTAGTTGGAAAGTTAGAAGCGAAAACAGTGGCGGAGTTAGCGTTAGATTATTTACAAAATCCCGAAAAACTACAACAAATGCGCGATCGTTTAATTCAAGTTCGAGGGGAACCGGGAGCGGCGGAAAAGTTGGCAAAAATAGTGTTAGAACAAGTTGAATTTGAGGTAAAATAGAGTAGAATAGAAATGGATGGCGATCGCTTAAGATTTGCTAGAGGTGATCGATGATAAAATAAGGATAAGCTGTTCGTCATTGAAACCCGATTATTGAACAGATTAAAAACCGGATAGTGCGACCATCTTGGTCGCTAGCCTTACCAAATCTAAATGTATAACAGCTTATATAGTTTTTCAAAAAATAGTTTTTAAAATGAATTAGGTCAAGCTTTAAACCTTAAAGAACTATCCAGCAAGCGAGACGCTTGCACTGGGGTTTACATCTGAGACGATGTAAATCGTATTCAATTCTTATTCTCCTCTGCTTGACTAACCCTGATGTTCTACAGTATCGGGCATTTGTTGAATTATTTCCATTGTTTTGACGCTAAGAGTGCAGACTCTTTGTAATAGATCGATCACTTGTTCTTTGTAGTCGGCAAATTTGTAGGTGTTGAATTTTTCGCCGATGGTGGGGTCGCGGGGTGTCTTTTCTTTGTATTGATCGAGTATCCATTCCAAAGCGGAACGGTTGCCAAGTTTGTACTCCCAGGCGATCGCCGGAACGCCGATGAGTTGGGTATTTTCATCAAGGATAATTATGCCTTTTATTTTGTCGGCTTTGAGTTTGGGTTTGGGGGTGGCTTTGCTCTTGAGTTCCCTGCGGGTTAAGCCGTAGGGTTCGATGGTTTCATAGTTGAGGTGCAAATTCATTAATGCTTTACCCCAGTTTACCCATTGATGGAAGTTCGGATAGAAGGGGAGGCGGGGAAATTCGCGTTTGAGGTTGAGTTCGTATTTGCTACGGTAGGCGGGATGGTGAAGGACGGCGTAGGTGTAGTGGAAGATGTCGAGTTTGCTGATCTGATCCCCCCTGCCCCCCTTGTCAAGGGGGGTGTCCGCAGGACGGGGGGATTTATAGTGGGTTTGGAATTGGGTTAAACCCCAGTCGGTGATGTTGTCAAGGCGGTTCCCATTTTCATCGTAGCGGTACAGAGCAACTCCATGTGAACCACGAGAACCTATACCGGCATCGAATAAGTAACCAGAAGACTGAACAACAAAAGGAACTTGTTTGTGAATTGTTAGACAAATTGCCAGATTTTCGCGTTCATCGCTTGCTCCTGGGAAGAATTGTAAGATTGCACCATGCTCATCGACAAAGATATCTGAATTGTATAAATATTGAGGTGTAAAAGGTCGATATTGAAATTTTACAATTCGCTGAGGATCAAATTCTTCTTTTAATCCTCTAGAGTAATCTCTCTTCAAATTCCTAGACCATTTGATTCTATTGTCATAGTTGTTATCATCTGTCTCTTTCTTTTCCTGATTGAATAAATCAGAAAAAAACCTGATTTTATCTTGTAAGTTCTTTGGTGAAGGATCTACAACCCACTCATCCCTATTAGTCGAAATACCTATGGAAAAAATTTTAAAAAGAGCGCATTCCTCATTTTCTATTTTAGCTTTTTTCGTTTCCTCATTAGCTAGCGGTACTAGATCACTAAAATTGCTATCTCCTAAATTAAGCCAGTTGTTTTCTTGATCGGGTTGAATAGGGTTAAAGGAAATCTGCTCAAATTTAGTAATTGCTAAAAACTTATTCTTTTCATCAGCCGTTTGAAATTCTGGTCTTCTCGAATAATAAATTCTACAAGGGCTACCTTGAGAAGGTTTTTTAATCATAAAGCTAATTGCCACACCTGCCTGAATACCAAAAACATTATTTTTAGTTCCTGAAAGCTTTGGATTGGCTCGAACATTACCACCCAAATCAATTATATATATGTCGCTGAACTCTTGAGCAACAACTTTTCTAAAACCATCAGCTTCATCAGAATCTATAAAATTTGAATTGGTAATAAAAGCCAGTATCCCATTATCACCTAATCGATCTGTAGCCCATCTATAAAATCGAGAGTACATATCATAGCGCTTAGTTTTCTTAGCTCTGCTGTATTTGATATATGTCTCTTTAATTCGTTTATCTACCTCGGGATATTTTCGATTTTGATTATCGTCATTTTCATTTTCTTGATTAGCATTATAAGGCGGATTACCAATAATCACTGAAATTGTCCGACTATTTTGTTCTTTAATTCTGGCTGTATTCTGCACGCTCATGGCAAACAGATCAAGCTGCTTCCCGGCAAACCCGCAATGATCCAAAGTATCCACCAAACAAATATTTTGAAACTCCTCGTATTTCCCCATCTTTTGCTGGTAGGTAAACTCGATATTCAAATTGGCAATATAATAGGGTAAAATCGCCACCTCATTACAGTGAATTTCATGCTTGTACTTATGCTCCAACTTATCAGCCGGTAAATATTCAATCAATTCCGTCACATAAGTACCCGTACCCGTACAAGGATCGAGAATCTCCACCCCCGGATCGCTCAACAACTTCCCAAAGTGCTTGTGTACTAAATAATCCGCACTTTCAATCATAAAGCGGACTATTTCATTGGGTGTATAAACAATCCCCAACCGATCCGCCGCTTTCGGATTATACGCCTTGTAAAAATTCTCGTAAACCGCCTTAAGAAACTTCTGCTTTTCGTGGTGGTTGGCGATATTTTCCGACTTGCGACGAATCACCGCATAGTAATGTTCGATGCTTTTAAGCGTGTTTCTGCGGGTGGCTCCGGTGAAAAAAGTGTTGACAATCTCCGAGATTTCTCGGCCAATATTATTTTCCCGATGAAACTGCGACTCGTGGAAAATATTGGTAAAAATATCCTCCGTGAGAATGTGTTGAATCAGCATTTCATGGATGTCAAAAATCTCAATTTCCGGGTTAATTGACTGGCGACAAACCTCTAAAAAACTGTTGCGGCGTTCCCGAAATGTTGTATTACTGGCTTCCTGTTGTGTTATAATCTGTCGTAAGGCTTCTATAATGTGGGGAATGTCTTCTTTGAATTTGGCGATCGCGGAGCGAAAGTCCCGAACTTCCGGGCGTTCGTAGTCTACAAAGGTTGAGATCAGCCCATCGAGCGCTTCGGAATCCCGCATCGAAACCCGCAACTGTTCCCGACTGTGCTGAATCAGAACGGCGGTTTGGGAGTCTTCAAAGAGAATATTTTCGTCGGGATAGCCCAACTCCAGTTTTTTCTCGATCTCTTCATCGAGGTGATCATACTGGTCTTTGCTCTCCCACCAGCCATGCTCCAAGCGGATGGCATCTTTAACCGTACCATCGGGAAAAACGGTAGTGTTGAACTTGGTTTTGAATTCCAGTTCGGGAATCAGCAGATAGCTGCGGGGTTTGCAATACTCATTCAGCAGACGTTCAAAGGCGTTGCGAATGCTGGTTTCCTTGCGAGAACCCCCATAGCGAATGATTTTTTCAACTTCTGCGTGATATTGCGTTATCAGCAATCTGGACATAAAGCGACTCCCGAAATTATGAAGCCTGGGCTAATTAAGGGCTGATGCTCAGTATTCCAGCTCATTTTAACGCACTCGGTCTACTATTCTTACCTTTTTCTTTCAAAATACCCTACATTTACATGAGTTGAGATTGAAAGTTTCAATTTTCTGAGGATTGATTATCTGCTTTAACTCTCTTCAAAAAAATAGCCTGACACCAGTCAATATCCTGTCCAACTCTAAACATGACATAATCAATACCATAGGCACTCCAGTAACTAATTACTTGTCCGGTTAGTCCTTGGGTGCTATTAATTCGCTCAACGGTACAACCAAGGGGAAATTTTTGAGCGGTGGGACAATCTTTCCACTGTTTGAGTTGTTGGATATATTCCCGTTTCTCTGGGGACAGCAACTCCCAAGCCTCCCGTTTCCAGTCGGGGTATGCTTTTCCGAGAGCCTCAATTTCTTTCCAGGTTTGGGCTGTTGTTAGTAATTCGGCGAGTTGTTGGGGGTTTTGGAGTTCCCAGCGAGAAAGGGGAAGGGCAGTCATAGCGATTTCTACACCATAGATAGGGTTATTGACAAATTCACTTTGCTCAGACTGTAAATATAGCGTGTTAGAGCGGCTGTGAATGTAAAATTAAACGCGGCAATCTCAGATTTCCCCAGAAGGTCGTCAGAGAGTGGCTTCTGTGGGGAGAAACCGGATTTTTGCTGCAACGAAGTCCCGAGTTGAGGCTAGGGACAATTAACGTTTGGCCTCTTCTAGCATCATCCACCGACTCAGGGATTGACCCCGAGCCTGCTGATTGAGAACCTGTTGGGGTTGTTTGAGGGTTTCGCAACCGGGATAAATGGTGCGTTCTCCGGGACGAATATGAATCCAGCCTAAATCTTGCAGGCGACAAACCAGATTGGAGATGCTGACGCCCAATTCTTGACGGAGTTCATAGAGGTGTGACCATTTTGTTAAGTCTCGACTGAGGCGTTTCTGCTCCATAATATAGCGCGGCATCAACAAACAACTGGCAAAATATTGAGCTTGCCATTCTATGGAGGCGATTTGAGCGATGCTACTCTGGGAGCGACAAACAAAGGGTTCTTCGACGTCTGTGGCGGCTTGGAGAATCGCTTGATGGTTCACGTGTAAGACCCAATGGCCGATTTCGTGGGCGAGGGTTGATTCGATGAAGCCTTGAGGTTTGTTGAGAATATTTTCGTTAATCTCAATCAGTCGTTCTCTCGGTAAAATTCTCGCAGCAATCGCCCCTTGTTCGTCCGGTTCTATAACATCCCAAACAACGCCTAAATCGAGAAAATCAGCCACTAAAGAGCCATCAAACGGCCAATTCGGAGCAAAATGTGTTGTCGTTTGCATCTGTTCTAGGATGCGGTTGGCAAGGCATTCAATAAACGCCTTTGTGTGAAAACGGTATGGTTTTAGTAAGTTCACTTCTTATTTTTCCTCCCGTGCATAAAACATCTATCCGGCTGCAAAAACTGACGAGATTGAACCGGATAAAAACGAGAAATTTAACTCACTTTTTATCGATAAAAATATAAAGTTTTGATTCTTAAAATTTGGTTTTTATTTGTTGACAAAAACCCTTGAGAGTTGTAGCACAGTCTAACCCCAGTTCACAGTGAAGAATTGCTGAATCACTGTTATTAAATTCATATATAGTTTGTAACACATTTCAGCAAAGTTGTCAAGCGTATTGACTCGTACCCTTGGCATGATGTCCAGTTGATCAAGGCTTAGAACTAAAGCATGGTGTAATACATTTTTATTACAAATTCTCCAAAATTACGGCAAATTGTCCCTCTCTCATCTAATGTTGATTAAAAAAAGTTGAATCAAAATCTATTTTGAACTCAAGCAACTTGAACCCATGAAAAAAGGTTTGCAGAGAGGATGCAAACACTTAATTTAAACGATGATTGAGTGAGAGTTTATTGGAAGCTTTGAGCAAGATCATCGGTTTTAGCTGCCATAATAAAATCATTGCGATGCAATCCAGAAATTGTATGCGTCCACCAAGTAACGGTTGTTTTTCCATATTCAGTGGTAATTGCTGGGTGATGTCCTTCTGCTTCGGCTGCATTTCCGACTTGATTTGTAAAGTCTAAAGCGGTTTTAAAATCGGGAAATTTATAAGTTCGCTGTAAACGAGTTTCGCCTTGGCTATCAATTAAATCCCATTCAGGAATTTGCGGTTTAAGCTGTTGAATTTCTTCTTGAGTTACGGGTTTTGCATCTGCGGTACAGGCTTCACATTTTTGTTCGGTGAGTTGTGCCATAATAGCCTCCTAAAATGTTTGAGAATAAAAAGATAAAGTCAGAAATTAGCCCATTTAATTTCTAGGATTACTTATAATATTAAGTAACTTATCAAGTTCTAGGATAGATCCTCAAAATATAAACCGGGATCTTCCTAGAGGAATAGATTTAATACTCTCAAGTCAGAGAACTCCGGGGACAATTTAGGCTGGTTGTCGTTTTTTGATGGGTTTAACCATTTTCCTCGCTGGGCGCATCATTTTGCTAGCGGAATACAATTTCTGATCCTACCCGAAGCTATTATTCAAACATTTCAAACATTTTCAAACATTTTCAAACCGTTTTGAAGATCAGTAGAAATACGTTCCTAAAATATTGAGAAATAGGAATTGGGGTATCTGTTGGCACACGGTCAGCAGAACCTCTCAACTAAAAAAAGAAGAAAAACACAAAGACACGAAGACACAAAGAGGGAAAATTGTTGTCGTTAGCGTGTCTTTTTTTATCATTAGATATCATCAATATCTGTGAAGATTTATGTGTCTAACTCCGTAAAAAATTTAGAGTTGACTTGATATTCATCTCAGTGACAATCTCTTAAACATAATCAACCTCATCAAATTTTATAATTAAACTCGTTACTTTTTCCCGTCTGTATTGTACCTTAGAAAGAGAACAGATTTGATAAAAATTTCAGAGGTCAACCATGAATGATCAATTTCCAGAAAACTTTATTTGGGGTGCGGCAACTGCATCTTATCAAATTGAAGGCGCAACCCGAAAAGATGGGCGTTTACCGAGTGTTTGGGATACCTTCAGCGCCACACCCGGACGAGTTTTAAATGGAGATACCGGAGAAGTTGCTTGCGATCATTATCATCGCTATGAAAGTGATATTAAATTGATGGCTAAACTGGGGGTTAAACATTATCGGTTTAGTATTGCTTGGCCTAGAATTGTTCCCAACGGACGAGGAGAAATTAATCAAGCCGGAATCGATTTTTATCAACGTTTAGTAGACTGTTTACTTGAACATAAAATTACCCCCCATGCAACTTTATTTCACTGGGATAGTCCTCAAGCTTTAGAGGATTTATATGGGTCTTGGCGGAGTCGAGAAATCGCCCAAGATTTTGCAGATTATGTTAGTATTGTTGTGAGTCGGTTAGGCGATCGCATTACCCACTGGATAACGATTAATGAAATTCCCTGTTTTACCCATCTCAGTTATGCGGTAAATAGCGATCCGCCTCACGCGCCCGGAACTCGTGTAAGTCGCATCAAAGACATTTGGCAAACCTCTCATCATGCGTTACTTGCACATGGTCTAGGGGTGCAAGCTATTCGCGCTGCTTCCCCGGTTGCTTGTTCGGTTGCATTGGTGGATAATTGGGCGGTAACGGTTCCTATTATAGAATCATCTGAACATATTTTAGCAGCAAAAAATGCCTTTCCCCTTTGCGGACAAAATGGCGGAATATTGTTTCCGGCGTTAACGGGAAATTACAGTCCAATTTTGTTAGAAATTTTAGGCGAAAATGCACCGGATATTCAACCGGGAGATTTAGAAATTATTCATCAACCGTTAGATTTTTTGGGATTTAATGTGTATTCTGCAACTTATGTTAGGGCGGCTAATAATAAACTAGGTTTTGAATTTTTAGGTTTACCCAAAGGTTATCCTCGAATGAATATGCCTTGGTTAAATATTGTCCCCGAATCAATTTATTGGGGAATTCGCCATATTAGCGAAACGTTAAACCAGCCCAATTTACCAATATTAATTACCGAAAATGGATGCGCCGCCCAAGATGAATTAAACCAACAAGGAGAAGTCATCGATAGCGATCGCATTTTCTATTTGCGTCAACATTTTAATTCGGCTTATCGGGCGGTTTCAGAAGGATATCCTTTGAAGGGTTATTTTGTGTGGAGTTTGATGGATAATTTTGAATGGGCGTGGGGGTATGATCGCCGATTTGGTTTAGTTTATATTGATTATCCCACTCAACGCCGCATTCCTAAAATGAGTTTTAATTGGTATGCTGAATGTATTCGTCAAAATCGAGTGGTTTAACGGTTCCAAAGCGCAATCATTCTCAATTGATAAAAACCAGGGATTCTGTCACTTTTACCGCTTCTTATGGACTAATATTATTGCAGTTTTGTACAAACTGGGATGCTCCCTGATCAGAGAAAGACGAGAAGAGAACCGTAGCGACAGGCGGTGTCTTTTTCGGTTATGAATAAGTCTCCTATCTTTTTAGCTAGGGTTTCGTCACCGAAGTAATAACTGTTGCCAGATTGAAATATCATGCGTCGTTTGATGCTATCTTCTGGATCATGGATACTGGAGCGTAGTTGGCGAGGATCTGGATTGGATTTATCAAGTTTGACTATCATTAATGATTGCAGTTCTTCTGGTTGAAACATTGCTTGCAGAATTGAGTAGCGCAGGATTTCTGGGTTGTTGAAGAACTTGCCTACAGTGCGACCTTTTGCATCGGTGTAAGCGGCATCGAAAACGGGAATTTTGAGTCCTTCTTCGGTGGCAATTGTGGCGATCATGAGTTGATTTCTCCTAATATTTATTGTTGAAAAGGTATGGCGGGACTATCTAAGCGTTAACAGGTTTAAACCTGGTCAGGTGTTGACCGTTGGTAGTGTTTTTGAGGTGATTGAAATGGGACTAATGGTTGATGCGATCGCCAGTCCGGTTTTATTTTAAGAGGAGGATAAATACCCGTTTGTCTGCCCCCATAGCGTTCCGGCGGATTTAATTGGACAGATCAGGGAGAATTATTGCAGAATGGGAGAATATGGACTTCGATGAACAAACTCAGGCTGACCATAGATATATCAATATGGTTTAAGCTGGGGATTTTTTCTATGAGCGGTGGTAGCCGATCTTTAAGTCCAAAAGGACAAAAAATATTTATAGGAAAAGTTAGGGTTAGGCATGGTTAATAATGAAACAACAAGCACGACTTTAACAGCATCTGAACTCAGTCTACTATCTGATTTAGATGAGTTAAGAGGTGCTTGGCAGGAAATTTATCCTCAGCAAGCAGAAGGCGGTTTACAGGCTTTGAGTGGATTTGATCATCAATTTCTGTTGACACTGCTGAAAATTGTTCGTCAATGGAAAAAAGCTTCTGAAGCCGAGCGCCAAGACCCGAATACATCTCATGAAGTTCTCGCTGAAGCCATTTCAGACATTACTGAAGCCGGTAAATTTGTTACTTTGACACAAGTCAAACAAACTCTTTCCGATAGTGCAGTTTCTAAAGCACTTGAAGAATTTTGGTTAATTTTTAACCTAGCCTCTGAACGTACACCTAACTTACTAAAACACTTACGTTTTGTAATCTCTGGCAAATTTGAAGGTAATAGGAATATCAATGACATTATTAAAGGGTGGAAGACTAAAACGAAAGATATAGACTCCAAAAAACTTAATGAATTTAAAGCGCGTGTCAATCATGAACTTATTGCGGAACCGAGAACAGACTTAACGGCTGAGTTAGAAAATCTTTCACGGGATGAGGATACAGAAACAACTATTGGACGATGGTTGGGCTATCTTCTTCAACTTGGTTCAGGCTTATCTCCTGAGCGTATAAGCGCTCTTATATGGCGGGAACTCATAAATGATAAAAGCTTGGAAGCATTTCGAGCAACACTGGCAAGATTATTAAGCCAATCGCGCTATCGACTTCGTGGCGTTCGACATACACTCGGTGGCAGTCTGTCTCTACCCAGGATAGATTTACTTTCACAGCTACAAGCATCTGTACTCACGAAGCGGATCACCCTTCTCATCGGGTCATCGGGATCTGGAAAATCAGCACTTTGCAAGTTGGCTATGCAAACAAGCTTTCAAGACTACACGCGCTTGTTTCTCCATCCCTCTGACATTATTTCCTTCACAGAAACTCCAGACTCCACATCTAGCCGAGATACAAGACGTATTGATGAACTGCTAGCAGCTCAGGTAATTGAGAAACCCATCATCATCATAGATGATCTGAGTGATGTCAATGAGCAAAGCTTTGATTGTGTACTTAACCTCCTTCAAAATGCTCTAGCTAACGAAAGATCAACGGATGTGCGCTTTGTACTCGTGGCACATACAGATGCTGAATCCAGAGTTCTCGAAAAAATTGTTGCTCGACTTGGCACAGAAGTTTTTATAAATGTTGTTAAGCTTCCACAACTACCTATAAACGATCTTCAGTCATCCAATGCTTTACCAGGCGATGTTGCGAGCCTTGTTCAACGCGCTGATAATTTTGGCCCTGCTTTAAACCTTAAGCTTCTTGACTGGCTGATTAGTAGCATTCAACCGGATAATATCAATGTTTCATCCTTCAAAAATGACTTAGACCTACTCGCTTGGTTTTGGCGCTCTCATGTGGGAGATAGCCACGAAGCCAGTGAAGAAGGTCGTGTCTTAATTAAAACAGCCATTTCATTAGCCGATAAATTTACTCCCGATCTGTCTCTTTATGACTCTGGGATTGAATCCAAAATCCTATATACCCTGGTGCGACGAGACTGTCTTCGAGTTGTAGAGGAAAAAGTAGCTGTCACACACCGTTTTGTAGGAGATTGTGCAAGATTTCGTTACCTTCTGGGGAAAAGACGTGAACTAGAAGCTAGTGAGCTTGCAGCGAAGTCGGGAAATCCTCTTTGGTCGCAGCCAGTGCGCTGGTTTGCTTTGTATCTTGCGATGGAATCAGAAGAGACTGAAACATGGCAGGAATTGCTTCAAGAAGCAAAGAAAGGTAATCATTTACAGCTTATTGACTTGCTTCTCGATGGCGCGATCTTGAGCAGACAGCCAAGCTCAGTTCTGCAAGGCTGTTCCGGCGAACACCTTCCTTTTTTCATCCAGCGTCTTATCTCTCGTCTTCTAGCGATCGCAACTGAGCCGATTCCTGATTACTTTGGAGTTTTCCAGTCAATGTCCGCAAGCCAAAGGCTTATGTTACACGAACGTACAATTGGAACTCCAAAAGTATATTTGTGGGAACCTGTTTGGCGTTGGCTTTTAGCGCAGAATCAAGAGGCTTTGATAAAAAACTCTAAGTTAATTTTTAAAGCAGCAGAAGCTTGCCTTAACTGGGGCGTTTCAGAAACATTCCCACTGCGGGGTCACATTGCAGAACTAATTGTTGATTTGGCTCATAGGGTATTGCTACCCGATCCCGACCAAGAAAAACGGTACTGGTTACATGATTCCTCATCCGTAGCTTTTGCCTGTATCATCTTTACCAGGAAATTGCGAAAAGCCCCTACCTTCAGGTATGGGGATGGATAGCAGTGAGTCGAAGACGAACAAGTTGTTATCCAAGTTTGTCCGTGATAAGATAACTCTATGATAGTTAGAGAAACGAAGTTATTGAACGGTTCCAAGTCTCAATATGAAAGACTTGACGAAGCCATAAGGACTGCACAGTTCATCAGGAACAAGGCAGTTAGACTATGGCGAGATGAACGGGATGTGGATAAATCTCGAATTTCTCGTTTGTGTAAAGAGTTGGCGAAAGAATTTTCTTTTGCTAAAAAACTGAACTCAATGGCGCGTCAAGCTTCGGGTGAAAGGGCTTGGAATTCAATCTCTAGTTTCTACCGTCGTTGTAGAGAGGGAACGAAGAAAAAAGGCTATCCTCAATTCAAAAAACATTGTCGTTCAGTTGAATACAAAACAACTGGCTGGAAACTGTCATCCGACTGTAGATCTATTAATTTTACAGATGGTTTCAAGGCGGGTAAATTCTCTCTTTTCTGCAATTTAGATGTTAGAAAAGATCTTCTAACCTTAAAAATCAATCGAGTTAGGGTAGTGAGACGAGCCGATGGATATTATGCTCAATTTTGTTTTGATGCAAATCGCTCTGAGCCTGGAGACTATACCGGAAAA
>NZ_LATL02000315.1 GCF_000972705.2 Limnoraphis robusta CS-951
ATCTAATAGTGTATGTCCCCATTGTTGTGGGATAGATAATATCTGTAAAATTAGATAAGCTATTAAACTAACATAAATTTGTATCGTGATACCATTGACGTTTTTAGTAATTAATTGATCAAGCTTTAAGTGCATCTTTAAAAACTTCCACAACAATTCTACTCCCCAACGTAATCGATAAATATCTCTAATTTGATCATCACTAACGGCAGCCTCTCCCAACGCAGGTAAATTAGTCACCAAGCGAAACTCAGTTTTTGTTTCGCGCGTCACAAAAATTTCTGTTTGGAACCCGCCCGTAAATCACTGATCACCGATCTCTTGTCAGCCCTACTCCCATCAGATAAGCTAAAGTAGGGAAATCTCCGCCAAACGTTGCTATTATGCTTCAGACAGCTACCCAAAATCCAGGTGCGATCGGGACGGACTCTCAACTCGATGTCGAACTTCGCAAAGTTTTCAAAGTCTTTAACGGAGAAACAGCAGTGCGAGGAGTCGATCTAGACGTGCGTCGAGGCGAGTTTTTTAGTATACTAGGGCCTTCTGGCTGTGGTAAAACCACAACTCTGCGTTTAGTCGCCGGATTTGAAACCCCCTCAGCAGGTGAAGTCTTGATTCGGGGACAATCCATGACTCGAGTTCCCCCCTACCTACGTCCAGTTAATACCGTTTTTCAAAGTTACGCTTTATTTAGTCATCTCAATGTTCGAGATAATATCGCTTTTGGCTTACGAGTCAAACGACGAGGCAAAGCAGAAATCGAGGAAAAAGTCAAGGAAGCTCTGAGATTAGTAAAAATGGAAGCCTTTGTCAGTCGGTTTCCAGGGCAAATGTCGGGAGGACAACAGCAACGAGTCGCTTTAGCGAGGGCTTTGGTGAACCGTCCGGCAGTATTATTACTCGATGAACCCTTGGGTGCCTTAGATCTGAAACTGCGTAAGCAAATGCAGGTTGAGTTATCCAACTTACACAAAAATCTCGGCTTAACCTTCATTATGGTGACGCACGACCAAGAAGAAGCGATGAGTTTATCCGATCGCATTGCCGTGATGCACGAAGGCCGTATTGAACAAATCGGCAGTCCTAACGAAATCTACGAATATCCTCAGACTCCTTTTGTTGCAGACTTTATCGGCGATACGAACCTGTTTCGAGGACGAGTGGAAGCGGCTGATGCTTCGAGTCAACTGATCGTTACAGAAACGGGATTAAAAATTGAGGTATACCCCTCAGCGCCCACTCAAACCTCAGTTTCTTCAAAGATCCAAATTGGTGATGGGGTTGTCGTCAGTGTACGACCCGAAAAAATTGTGATCAGTAACAATCCTTTAGGCGGTGCGGCTAACTGTTTTGAAGGCCGACTGATCAACAGAATGTATCTAGGAACCCACTTACAATATATTGTGCAGTTACTCTCTGGTGAACAACTGACGATCCGACAGTCAAAAACCAGTGAAGCGATAGACAATGGAGAAACGACCGTTTATATCAGTTGGAAACCCACAGACTGCTTGGCTTTGAGTCAATAAGACGCTAAAATCTTTTGTTTGTTCGCTCGTCTTCTGCACGCCTGACTGCGGTTTGTGGGAAAATGTCAGGTGTTGTCTTCAACAGGCCAGATTACCATTGGGCTGAAATCGTGCCTCCAATTCATAGACCAAAACCATCTTTAACCAGGGCTGTTCAAACTCGACGTCAATTTCTGCAAACCTCGATAGCCGCCGCCGCCGCTTCTACGATGACGAGTTGCGGATGGACTCTGGCTGAGGTGAAAACCACGCCCAACACTCAAGTTGCTTCTGATACCCTGTATATTTACACTTGGACAGGTTACACCGATAGCGATTTACTGGATCGCTTTACCCAAGAAACCGGCTTGAAAGTGGTGGCCGATGTCTTTGACTCCAACGAGTCGATGCTTGCCCGCATTCAAACCGGAGGTGCAGGAGCTTATAGTGTTATTTATCCTTCTGATTACATGGTTCAGAAGATGGCGGATCTGGGCTTACTGATGGAGTTGGATCACTCCCTACTCCTGGGTTTAGAAGATATGTTCCCCATGTTCAAAAATCCGGTTTATGATCCTGGCAATCGCTACAGCATCCCCATCAGTTGGGGAACGACGGGATTAATTTACAACAGTCGAAAACTCAAACAACCCCCAGAGGACTGGGATTATCTCTGGCAAAATCAACGGCAAATTTCTAAACAATTTACCCTTCTCAATGATGTGCGAGAGGTATTCGGTGCAACCTTGCGAACCTTAGGCTACTCGTACAACTCCACTGACCCTCAACAAATTAGCCAAGCCTACGAAAAACTCATCAAACTACAACCTGCGATCGCCTCTTTTACAACAGATGCTTGGCGTCCTCAGATGATTGTTGGGGATTTGTTGATCGCCATGTGTTATTCAGCAGATGCGGCGGAAGTGATGCCGGAAAATGAAGATTTGAGGTATATTACTCCCCGCAGTGGCTCATCGCTGTGGACTGATACTTTGGTGATTCCGAAATCTGCCCCCAACCCCGATGGGGCTTATCAGTGGATGAATTTCATGCTTCAGCCGGAAATAGCCGCTCAAGTGGTTGAACGCCTCAGTTTTGCCACTCCCTCGGAAGTGGCTTTTAGAAAACTCCCGAAAACCTTGCGAGACGATCCGACACTGTTTCCGCCCGAGTCTGTGATAGAAAGAAGTGAGTCTTTGGCTCCCCTTTCAGCAGAGGCGAATGAAATTTTTGATCGCTATTGGACAAGACTGACGAGTGCTTAATCAACATTGCTCACCATTCAGGGTTCACTGAAAATGGCTGTATCGAGTAAAAATCCGCCCAATTTTCCCCCGACTTCGCCAAAAACAGGTTTGAAACAAAGGGCGACGAAACTAATCGGCCCGTTGGTGTTATTAGGGCCTGCTGGGTTGTGGTTGCTGTTATTGCTGGTTCTGCCCACATTAGTTATTTTTCAACTG
Source organism: Limnoraphis robusta CS-951 (assembly GCF_000972705.2). The sequence goes on from NZ_LATL02000315.1 coordinate 2,972, forward strand.
AGTTTAGTTGAAAATATTCGACCGGGTGATGTAGTCATTCCTGATGGCATTGCGAACTATTTGCGGGTGTTTGATCCAGTTAATTTACAAGTGATTGGGCGATCGCTGTTTTTTGCTTTTGGAACAACCATTTTGTGTTTAGTCTTGGGGTTTCCTGTCGCCTACTGGATCGCCATTAACGCGCCCTCGAGATGGCGAAATTTGTTGCTGTTGGGGTTTGTTTTACCCTTGTGGACTTCTTCACTTTTGCGAACCTATGCTTGGATTACGATTTTACGACCAACAGGAGTATTAAACTCGTTTTTAGGAGTTTTGGGTTTACCTGCGTTGGAGTTACTGAACCGAACTCCGGCGGTTTTAATTGGGATGGCTTATAGTTATTTGCCTTATATTGTCACGGTTCTCTATGCGTCCTTAGAGAAGCTAGATCGGCGTTTATTGGAGGCTTCGGCTGATTTAGGAGCAAAACCAACCGAAACCTTTTGGAAGGTGACTGTGCCGCAAGCAAGGGCGGGTATTGCGGCCGGAGCGTTGTTAGTGTTTATTAGTTCATTAGGGGATTTTGTTGATCCTGAACTTCTGGGCGGTGCCTCGAGTATGACCGTTTCTCGATTAATTTTCAATCAATTTTTAGGGGCGACTCAAAATTGGGGTTTTGGTTCGGCGTTGAGTATGGTGTTAATTATGGGGGTGAGTTTAGCGATCGCACTTTTACTAAAATATGGGGATGGTAGACCGTCGAAATAGGGGTTTACAGTTATCAGTCATGTAGGGGCGCGCCTCCACCCAAATATAGCAGGTCGCGCTGGCTTGTTTACAAGGGTCAAGCCTTGAATGTTACCACCAAGACACAAAGACACAAAGAAGTTGTAAACATTAACCTGCTCATTGCTATAGATGTCTTCTCAGCAACCATCTCAATAAACCCGCCCAACCCGTTATCAGTTATCTTGATAATTTTCTCATGCAAGAAGATTTAAAACAACAAAATCAAGAGGATATTCCGATAGAAATGAGAGATACAAAACAGAAATTTCAGGTTTCTTGGCAGGTCATTTTTGTAGGATTGATGTTTTTTTATATGTACCTGCCAATTTTTGTGTTAACGTTTTATAGCTTTAACAAATCTCGTTATAGTGCGGGATGGCAGGGATTTACATTAGAATGGTATGCTAAACTCTTTCTAGATACTCGCATTTTATCAGCCCTACAAAATAGTTTATTGGTTGCCTTTTCTGCGATTGGAATTTCAGCCGTGATTGGAACTTTAATGGCAGTTGGATTAGCTCGATTTCGATTTCGCGGAAAAAGTTTATATCAAGGGGTTTCTTATTTACCCTTAATTATACCTGATATTGCGATCGCTGTTTCTACGCTGGTTTTTCTCGCGGCTGTAGCCATTCCATTAAGTATTTGGACGATTGTAGCCGCTCATGTGGTGTTTTGTTTGGCTTATGTAGCGTTAGTTGTTTCGACACGTTTAGCCGATCTCAATCCTCATTTAGAAGAAGCCGCTTTAGATTTAGGTGCGACTCCGGTTGAAGCCTTTATTCAAGTCTTATTACCAGAATTAATGCCCGGAATATTGTCTGGTTGTTTGTTAGCCTTTGTGCTGAGTATGGATGACTTTTTAATTGCCAGTTTTACCGCCGGAAGCGGAGCAACAACTTTACCAATGGAGATTTTTAGCCGCATTAGAACAGGCGTAAAACCCGATATTAACGCCTTGAGTGTCATTCTCATTATCGGTTCGGGAATGGTCGCTTTTCTAGGAGAATTTTTGAGAACTCAAGGCGATAAAAAACGCCAAGGATAACATTTCTGAGAACAGGTTGGGGTAATTCATGAATTACCCCGACAAAAATGGCTGACTGTCTCTTTGTGCCTCTGTACCTTTGTGGTTTTTATGCTGTGCGTTTCAAACGACAATCACACAACATTAACCAACTTTTTGGCGTAATTCTCCACAGAACCCCGACTCAACAAAGGATCATAACCTAACTGTTGTGTAATTCGTTCTCGGGCTAAAACACGATACTCCCAAAAATGTTCTCCGGCTGCACAGAGGGCAAAATACAAATTCAGAACTTCAGGCTTTTTCCGCAAAATCATCCAGAGTTGTCGCCAAAACTGTCCGCGAATTTCTGGGCGACGTATACCCTGATGCCAGATAATCTGAGAAATGAGACGCAACCCTTGACCAATAGGATACTGCATCGTTTGTCGTCCGGGAAGTGAACCCAAACGCAGACATTGTTCTAAACAACGTTTGAGATAATTTTTAGGTTCATACATTTTCCAAAACCCGTCAACATATTCTCGGGCAATTTCAGAAATTGGACGAGTCGGAACAAAATTCATCAATGTATTTTGGTCTCCGGTGGGATGACTGCGCCCCTCTAATAAACGTCCTTCTCCCTGGAGTCGGTTCCACAAAGCGGTATTAGGTAAAGCCTGAAGAATTCCTAACATCGGTTGAGGAATGGTTGTTTTTTCTACAAAAGCTTGAATTCGTTCCCCTGCGCCTGTTCGTTCGCCATCAAAACCAAGAATAAACCCAGCATAGATCAATAATCCCGCATCATTAATTTTTTGACAAGCTTCAACGAGGGGATGGCGAGTATTTTGAACTTTGTGGGTAACTTGTAAACTATCTTGGTCTGGAGTTTCAATTCCGAGGAAAACCGAATAAAACCCAGCTTCACGCATCAACTGCAACAGTTCATCGTCTTCTGCTAAATTAACGGAAGCTTCTGTAATAAAGGTAAAAGGATAGTTGTGTTGCTTCATCCAAGGAATCAATTCTCGCAGAAAGCGTTTAACATTGCGTTGATTGCCAATAAAGTTGTCATCGACGATAAATAACGACCCTCGCCACCCTAAATCATACAACGTTTGTAATTCGGCTAAGGCTTGATGGGGTTCTTTTGTGCGAGGTTTACGACCATACAGGGTGATAATATCGCAAAATTCGCAGTTAAACGGACAACCCCGAGAAAACTGCATCGCCATCATAAAGTAGGAATTTCGTTGTAGCAAGTCAAAACGGGGTATCGGACTTTGGGTGACATCCGGTTTTTCTAGGGAACGAAAAACGCCTTGAGATTTGCCTTCTGTGAGTGCTTCTAGAAACAGCGAAACGGTCATTTCTCCTTCATCGAGGATGAGATAATTCGCCCCAGAGTCGAGGGCATCTTGGGGAACAGAGGTTGGATAGGGGCCGCCGACTGCGACTTTTTTTCCTAACTGTACGGCTTTTTGAATTAAGCTATGAAAATCAGCTTTCTGCACTAACATTGCCGACAGAATCACCAAATCACACCAGTCCCAATCTGCATCAGTCTCTAGGCTAACATTGCGATCATAAAAACGAATTTCCCAGTCTTCGGGAAGAAGTGCGGCGACAGTCAGAATTCCCAAAGGTGGAATCATCGCTTTGAGTCCTGCCATTTTCATCGCCCGGTCATAAGACCAAAACGATTGAGGAAAGCGAGGATAGAGGAGTAGGGCTTTCATTGGATTTTAAACCTATGTAGATTGACGTTGATTGAAATAGAGATCAAAACTCGGTTGATTGAATAGCCCCTCCATGACATCAGTATACCTTAGTCAGTCTTATAGATTTCTCACTCATGCAAAAGGCACTCATGCAAAAGGCAATCATGCAAAAGTGGGTATAAACCCGGTTTCTGCTAGAAACCGGGTTTCTGGTTTGTACCTCATAGTTTGGCGCGAATTCCAATCTTGCAAAAAGCAATCTTGCAATAGGCAAAAAGCAACACACTGATAACTGTTCACTGTTTACCCGCCAGAATTTAAGCAGCTATCAATTTTTGATCTGCTTAAATAGATGGAATCACCGTCCGTTCACGGCGGTGAGGATGTCAATGTCTTCCCTAAACGCCTAACCAAGCTGAAACAAAACTCGAAAACTCGGAATTCACAAAATATTTCTCCATTTCTTCCTCTATGATGGTTAGTTCTCGAGGAATTCCCCGTCGGATATCCAGACTAACAATTTGAGCATTTTCTGCTTGCAAATCATCCCAATAACCCTGAACAGATTGTTGAGCTTCGTAGCCCCCAGCAAAGGGTCCAAAATAGTAGATACATTCAGGAGATTCGGTAATAATCTCAATCCAACAGGCTAACCCCATCTTCTCTAAGTAATCCGTAAAAATTTCTTCAGCCTCATCAAAATCTTCGCTTTCAGACTCTAATGTTTCAGAAATATTCTCTGTAACTTCATCAACTTTTTGAAAAGTTTCAGTTTTCATCTGAACCTGAAACTTACAGGACATTTCTTGGGCTTTATCCTTGATATTTTGTGCGATTTTTTCAAACTGTTCTGGTGTCGGCATAACTCACCCCTGTTCTTTTGTATCGTCATAGGTTTTTTCTACGTCTTTAGTTTAACAGGAGAGGGTTTGAGATAAAGTATATACAAACGTTTGATAAGCGTATATATTGTGAAAATTGTGTTATTTACTACAAAAATTTACAGGATTTTTAGCCAATTTCTCAACTCAAAACTATTCAGTTTCCCTCTCCTACCTCTGACTAACCCTCTCTATCACTCCCCTTGATCCCCCCTTGATCCCCCCTTAAAAAGGGGGGTAAGGCGAGGGGAGCCTTTTTTTTGATTACTAGATATCTAAAACTATTAATTGCTCCTCCTTCCCTTGCAGGGAAGGGGGTTGGGGGGTTAGGTCATC
>NZ_LATL02000316.1 GCF_000972705.2 Limnoraphis robusta CS-951
GGGGGATTTAGGGGGATTTAGGGAGATATTTAAGGAAGATTGATCATCTGTAGCATTTTTTCAGTATTTCATATAAAATCGGGTGAATTAACTCAATCAACCTTCAAATAAACTCAATGCGTGTTGAACCTTGTTGTCAGGCTTTGTTGAAGAATATTATACCTGAAATAGATCCAAGTCGAGAAGGATTTTGTTTGGATATTGGAGTGGGAACTTTTGCTTTTTACTGTGAGTTGTTTGCCCGTTTGAATTATGCTACTGTTGCGGTTGAACCAGTGCCTGTAGCCAAGCTGTATAAACTCTGTAAACAGCATAATATTACTTTAGTTGAGAGTTGTTTGTCCGATAAAAATGGGACTCAAACTCTGTATATGGGTCAATTTGCCAAGCTGATTAATTCAAATTTTAATTCACTCTCTCCAAGCTGGTTCGGTTCTTCCAAAACAGCGCGAGAAGTTCCGACTATTGATTTATTAGGACTTTTGGAAAGAATCAAAGCTGAAAAAATTACCTGTTTTAAGATTGATGTAGAAGGTTGGGAATCTGTTATTATTAAACAATTTTTGAACTTACCTGAACATCAACGGCCCAAGGTTGTTATGTTTGAATATGGAGGCGGGGCTAGTCGTTTAAGTGGCGAAAAAGGTTGGTCTCCTAAGTTTTTAGAGGCGACAATGAGTTGTCTAAAAACTTTAAAAAAATCGGGCTATAGCTTCAGTATTATGATTGATTATGCGTCTAATACGAAAGCAAAAGTATTTGATTTGCAATCCCTATCCCTAGAGGATAACACCCTCTTTTATTCCAACGCCATCTATGGAAATATCATTAGTTTTTACAACTGTGTCTACTCAGAATCATCTGTTACTCAGATTTGTCAACCCTATGAGAGTAGTTTAAGCAGTTGGTTCGTTGAAAGATTTCTCTAATTCTATTAATCTCATGTTGGCGAGAGATGAATTGAATTAACCCTCTGAAAGCCTGACTAGAACCTTCTGATCAATACAGAGTCTATAAAATTTGCACCCGGATATGAAACCGGGTTTCTGACAACTGCCTTTAGCTTATAGGCAATATTTTTCGTTATCGAAACCCGGTTTCTCAGGTTTTGTTGAGATTGGTGGAAAATGTTAGTTTTTCCTAACTCTCTCCAAAAATTATCAGGATAGGATAGGGAGAGGTACTCCTCTGTTGAGAAATGCTTTGCTGTATGGTGATCAAACGCTTCAGCCAGTGGTTAGCAAAAGTCAGTGTGATTCCGCTTCGCACTGTATTAATTGTACCTGTTGTACTCCAAATTATGGGTGCAGTAGGAATTGTTGGTTATTTATCCTACCGTAGTGGACAGAATGCTGTAGAAGAACTAACAAACCAATTGATGCTGGAAATCGGTGATAAGATTACTCAAAGTCTCAATAATTATCTACATACACCCGATGAGATTACCGAAATTAATGCTAAATTAATCGGTTTAGGTCTGTTAGACTGGCAGAATAAATCGCAATTGGAAGATTACTTTGTCGAACAAATTAACACGTTTGATCAGGTCAGTTCAGTCTATATTGCGACTGAAGAAAAAGACTTTCTTGTTATTGCTAAACCTCAATCTGAATCTTTGGTGATTCGATTGGTGATTCGCGAGTGGAATCCCCGCACAGGTGATCTGGAAAATTATGTTGCTGATCAGCAAGGAAATCGCCTCTATTTACGGGATACTATTCCCAATTATGATCCTCATAATGATCCACCCACTCAGCCTTGGTATGCAATCGCCAAATCTGCAAAAAATGGCACTTGGCGAATGGTTGTTTCAGGTGTTAAAAAAGAAGAATTAATTTTAGTTATGGTTCGATCTTTACCCTTCTATGATTCACAAGGTAATCTTCAAGGGGTTCTGGGTGCAACGGTTTTTTTAGATAAAATGGGTGAGTTTCTGCGTCAATTAAAGATCGGCAAAACCGGACAAACATTTATTGTCGATGATCAGGGATTTTTTATTGCAACTTCAACCGATGAATTGCCCTTTCATCAACCTTATTCTTCTCCTAAACTAGAGACTTTTGATCCTCAAAACTTGAGAGTTTCTCTAGAAGATAGTCAAAATCCAGTCACGCAAGCAGTCGGGAAATTTCTGTTCAGTCAATTTAGCAGTTTAGATGCCATTCATCAAGCTGTAGACTTACGACTCAAACACCAGAATCAAGATTATTATATCCGAGTTATACCCTATTCATTAGATTCTAACTCTAATTGGTTCATTGTCGTGACGATTCCCGTATCCGACTTTATGGGAAGAATTAAGAATAATGTTCATCGAACAGTGTTGTTGTGTGTAGCCGCTTTTGCGCTTTCAATTTTGATAGCCCAATTAACCACTAAAATAATAATTAAACCCATCAATAAATTAAATAAAGCCGCTCAAGAATTAGCTCAAAACCATCTCAGTCTGTCTCTTGAAAAGACGAGGATTAAAGAAGTGAATCAACTCAGTCATGCTTTTGAACAGATGGCTGATAAACTGAGGGTATCATTTCAAGCCTTAAAATTAAGTGAACAGCGATTTTCTACTTTACTTGATAGTGTTCCGATTGGCATTAGTGTATTTGATAAAACGGGACAACATATTCTGATCAACCAAGTTGGTGAACAGATTTTAGGACAAGGAATTAAAACGATTCCAGCCGAACGGCTTTCAGAAGTTTATCAGGTTTATGTTGCGGGTACAAATCAGCTTTATCCCCCGGAAAAATTACCCGAAATTCGAGCTTTAAAAGGGAATACTGTTCACGTTGATGATCTAGAGATAGAAGTCAATAATCGTCGTATTCCTCTAGAAGTAACATCAATTCCCGTATTCGATGAATTCCGAATTGTGCGTTATTCTATAATAGCATTTCAAGACATCACCGAACGTCGGAAAAATGATAAACTTCGCCTTAATTATCAACAACAACTCGAACAGGAAATCACCGAACGAACATTAGCTTTACAAATAAGTGAAGAACGATTACAGCTTGTGATTGATGCTACACTCGATGGAATTTTGGATTGGGATATTATTAATAATACGGCTTGGTTATCTCCTCAATTTTATAAACTTCTAGGCTTTGCCGTTACAGAGATTGAACTTGCTCCAGCGACTCTATTTCAGAATCTCATTCATCCCGATGATCGTCATCACTTCCAGCAAATTCTAACAAATCATTTAGAGAATAATCATCCTTATATTATAGAGTTGCGAGTTCAACGATCCGATGGTAGTTATGGCTGGTTTCTCTGCAAAGCCCAAGCTTTAAGAAATAAAAATGGTGAACCCTATCGTATGCTTGGTTCATGTTCAAATATTAGCGATCGCAAACAAGCAGAAGAATTACTATATCAATCAGAAGCCCGCTATTTGTCGATTTTAGAGTATCAAACTGAATTCATCACCCGATTTCAACCGGATGGCACTCTGAGTTTTGTTAATGATGCCTATTGCCGCTATTTCGGTGTTTCTAAGGAGGATCTGCTTGGACATAGTTATCAACCCATTATTTATCCAGAAGACCAACCGATTATTGATGGCTGTCTTGCTTGCCTTTCTCCTCAACAACCCGTTATAAAAATTGAAAATCGAGTGATTGTCAATGGCACTGTGCGTTGGACGCAATGGACAAACCAAGCGATTTATGACACACAAGGAAATCTGGTGGAATTACAGTCTGTTGGTCGTGATATTGATGATCGCAAACAAGCTGAAATCGCCCTACAAAAAACGAACCAACAACTACAAGCTTTTTTGGATAATGCACCTGCGGCGATCCATTTATTTGATGTTGAGGAGCGTTATCTGCGGGTGAATCGAGCCTTTGCTAACCTGTTTAATTTATCTGAAGAACAAATCGTCGGCAAAAGGTTTGCGGATTTCTTTACGGAAGAGGTTATTAACATCTTTAGAACTCGGATAAACCAACTTATTGAGATCGGTCAACCCGTGACAGTAGAAGACGAACTGTTAATTAATGGCGACCTCAAAACCTTTGAATCTATTCTCTTTCCCGTGATAGATGAAGGCGGTAGACTCAGAGAAATTTGGGCGATTGCGACCGATATTAGCGAGCGCAAACAAGCAGAAATTGAACTGCGTAAAAGTCGGGATTTACGAGATGCGATTTTCCATGAATCTGCGGATGCACTCTTTTTAGTTGATTCTGAGAGTCTCTTGACAATTGACTGTAACCGTCGTGCAGTTGAACTGTTTGAAGCCAAAAATAGAGAAGAATTAATCGGGATTGAAGGTCATATCTTACAAAAACGGCAATTTACTCCCCAAGAAGTTCAAAACAGTCGGGAGGCTGTTGATCAAAAAGGTTTTTGGGATTTAGAAATTGAATATTTAACTAAACAAGGACGTTCTTTTTGGGGGAATTTAGCGGCTCGAAAAATTTATATTGATGGTCAACTCTTTCACTTGGTGCGAGTCACAGATATTAGCGATCGCAAGCTTGCTGAACAAGCTCTCCGTCAAAGTGAAAAACAATTGCGGTTATTAGCGGATGCTTTACCTGTGTTTATTTCCTATGCTGATTCTGAGGAACGCTATCAGTTTGTTAATAAAAAATACGAAGAACAGTTTGGATTAAATCGGGAAGAAATTTGTGGTAAAACGACCCGTGAAGTCATTGGAGACATCAATTATCATCTAATTCGTGGATCTATTGAGCAAGCTTTAATGGGAGAATCCGTCAGTTATGAAGTGCAATTTCAGAATTTAGCTGATTTAGGAGAGCACTATCTTTCAGTGATGCTGATTCCGAATTTTGATGAATCTTTTGGAGTTCAAGGATATTATAGCTTAATTATCGATATTAGCGATCGCAAACAGATTGAACTACAACTACAAAAAGCCAAAGAAGCCGCCGAAGCCGCTAGCCAAGCCAAAGGGACATTTATTGCCAATATGAGTCACGAATTGCGATCGCCACTTAATGCGATTTTAGGCTTTGCTCGAATCTTGAAAAATGACTCCAAACTCTCATCCTATCAACGCAAGAACGCTGATATAATTTATCGCAGTGGAGAGCATCTCTTGAACCTGATTAATCAAGTTCTAGATTTAGCGAAAATCGAGGCAAACCGAACAACTCTCGACCTAACAGATTTTCATTTCGATGCTCTGCTTGATGATATTTATAATATGTTCTCTCTCAAGACTGAAAGTCAAGGACTGAATCTCAATATACAGAAAGCTTCTGATGTTCCAAGCTACATTTGTACCGATGAAATGAAACTCCGTCAAGTTTTAATTAATCTGTTGAGTAATGCTGTAAAATTTACAAAACAAGGATCTATTACTCTGCGAGTTTTTGTAGCATCCGAAAGTTCTGATCCTGTGATGTTAAATTTTGAAGTAGAAGATACAGGGGCTGGCATTGCACCCGAAGAACAAACTCATCTATTTGAAGCATTTAATCAAACAGAAGCCGGACGAAAAATTCAACATGGAACTGGACTGGGTTTAACTATCTGTCGAGAATTTGTGCAGTTAATGGGGGGTAAGATAAGCCTAGACAGTCAACAGAATGTCGGGAGTATATTTAGATTTAATATTGCTGCTAAAACCCTTAAATTACCTTCAAAAACATCGCCTTTGAAAATCGATAAAATTATCGGTTTAGCACCCGAACAACCTGCTTACCGCCTGTTAGTTGTTGATGATAATTCGGCTAACCGTCGATTATTAGTTCAACTCCTCACCCCTCTAGGGTTTGCTGTACAAGAAGCCGAAAACGGGGCTGAAGCGATTACCCTTTGGCAACAATGGCAGCCTGATTTAATCTGGATGGACTTACGAATGCCTGTATTAGATGGTTATCAAGCAACAAGACAAATTCGCCAGCAAGAACAGTTTCAAAATGTAACAAATTCAGTTATAATTATTGCAATCTCTGCCAATCAATTGCCAGAAGATCACCAAACCCTCGGCTTTAATCACTTTATCCATAAACCCTTTGAAGAGTTAGAAATCTTTACAGCCCTACAGCAGCATTTAGGGGTGCAATACAGCTATGCTGAAAGTATCTCAGAACAATGTGAAATAGCTGTCAACACAGATGGTTGGCAAACTGTTGCCAATTTACCTGATCACCTCCTGAAAAAACTTGAGGACGCCCTAATACTCGGCGATCCCCAGATTATTCAGCAAACAATCCAGTCACTAAATAACCCCAATAATCATCTAGCTGAGACTCTAACCTTATGGGCTGATCGGTTTGAGTACAGCCGGATACTAGATTTAATTCGTTCAGTTCGTTAAGAAATAGAAGTATTATGTCTCCAATTCATGATATTCTGATTGTAGATGATAGTCCGGCTGACTTAAACTTATTAATAAACATCTTGTCAACAACAGGATACCGTACCCGCATCGCACCCACAGGAAAGCTCGCTATTCAATCGGCTTTAGCGCATCCGCCTGATTTGATTATGCTGGATATCAAACTTCCTGATCTCGATGGATACACCGTTTGTCAGCAGCTCAAATTAGACGAGAACACTTTTCACATTCCGATTATTTTTTTGAGTGCGCTTGATAGAGTATTAGATAAAGTTAAAGCCTTTGAAGTTGGGGGTGCAGACTATATTACTAAACCCTATGAATCAGAGGAAGTTTTAGCGAGAATAAAGCTTCATCTGGCTCATCAACGACTCCTGCAACAACTCGAAGCCCAAAACCGACAATTACGACAGCAAGAAGAACGTTGGCAATTATTACTTCAAGGAACAGGAGACGGTATTTTTGACTGGAATGTACAAACAGGCGATGTGTTCATGTCAACCCAGCTCAAACAAATGCTGGGTTATACCGATGAGGAGATAGAAAATCGCTTTGAAAGTTTTAAATATCTTCTTCATCCTGATGATAAAGATCAGGTTTTAATGACTCTTGAGCATTATTTTAAACACCAAACTCCTGATTATCAAATTGAATATCGTTTACGCTGCAAAGATAATAGTTATAAATGGATTTTGGCACGGGGACAAGCCATTTGGACTGAAGATGCTACTCCTCTGCGGATGATCGGCTTTCATCAAGATATCAGCGATCGCAAAAATAATGAACTGATTCGTCAACAAATTTCTGATGATTTGCGCCGCAACGAACAGAAATTTAGAGGCGCATTTGATACGATCACCGCCGGAATGTGTTTAGTCTCTTTATTTGGGCAATTGCTCGATGTAAACATTGCCCTGGCTAAAATGTTGGGATATTCTCAGACTGAACTACTATCACTCCAACTCGCTGATTTGATTCATCCTGATGATCAAGGCATCGATCATCAGTTGACAAGGCAAATGTTTGCCCGAGAAATTCCCGGCTATCAGATTGAGAAGCGATTTGTTACCAAAACGGGAGAACTGATTTGGGGCGTGATGAATATTTCACTGATGTATGATACTCAAAAATCCCCTCATTATCTGATTGTTCAGATTGTTAATATTAGCGATCGCAAACGAATTGAAGAAGCCCTCTGTCAAAGTGCAGCTACTCAACGAGCAATTTTAAAAGCAATTCCTGATTTGTTGATCCGTCTGGATCGATACGGAATCTGTATTAGTATTAGTTTTAGCGAAAACATCCGAGAACATCGTTCAGTGCCATACCAGATGTGGAAATCGATCTACAAAACCTTACCTTGTCCTCTGGCTCATCAACAAATGCGGTCTGTTCGCCAAGCGTTAAAAACAGGTGAACGGCAAATTTATGAACAAGTGATCAAAGTCAATGGAGAACTGTGCTATGAAGAAATTCGGATTGTTAAACTCAATGATGATGAAGTGTTGATGATGATTCGGGATATTAGCGAACAGCAAGCTGCACTTCGTGATCGCATTCGAGCTGAAAAAGAGTTACAAGAGGCTAATAAAACCTTAGAACTGTTAGCCCATACAGATGGCTTAACTCAAATTGCGAACCGTCGTTATTTTGATGATTATCTCCTGAAAGAATGGCTCCGTTTAGCACGGGAACAACTACCTTTATCGCTAATTTTATTAGACATCGATCACTTCAAAGCTTATAATGATTACTATGGGCATCAAGCAGGTGATCAATGTTTAATTTCAATTGCTCAAGCGATTAAAAGAACTATAAAACGTCCAGCCGATTTAGTCGCCCGTTATGGCGGTGAAGAATTTGTGATTGTTTTACCCATGACGAACCGAGAAGGGGCGATTATTGTTGCTCAACAGATTCAGCAGAGCATTCATGATCTTGCTATTTTTCATCAAAAGTCTGAAGTGAGTAATATTGTGACCATCAGCATGGGAATTAGCAGCACAATTCCCGATTATCAAGCTCAACCTGATGTGTTAATTGCTCAAGCGGACAAACTACTCTACACTGCCAAACAACAGGGACGTAATCAGTATGTTGTCTATACTTGATAGAAGGCCCCTTCCCTTCTTTAGATTACACTGAAATATTAAACCGCAGCACCAACCGTTGCAATTTTGCGGTATTCTTCTACGGCTTTTTGACAAATTTCTGCACAGCTTTGACAATGGGAATTATCATGTTTGGAACATTCTTTAGCACAAGCTTCACAAATTTCTGCACAAGTTCGACACAGTTGAGCAATAAACTTAGAACCTCGACCCATAAAACCTGCTATCGTCCAGCAAATTTGCGAACAGTCGCGACACAAACGAGCGCATTCAGGCATACTTCCAATACATTGATCGGCGCAATGTTCACATTCTAAGGCACATTGAACAGCAATTTCTAGGCTTGATTGATTTATATTTTGAGTCATTCTTTCAATCTCCATCAAAAATTTTTTGCTCTTACTAAGCCCAAGTTACCAAAGTGATAAAATTTTACTCATCTTCCTAAAGACATAAACAGTCACCAGCCTTGTCGGGAGGTGCCTGCGTATTGATGTCTGTCTTTTCAATTACCTTTGTAAACCCGCCCCCCAAACTCACCAGTGTTGTAAGGGCAATGGCCCCTACCAGTCAGCAGTCACCATCTCCCCACCTCCCCATTGCCTTCAACACCCGAAATTTTGCAATATTCAGTTACAAAACTTGCAGAAAAGAAATATTGTATTTTTTAGTTAAGCAGTGGTTAACTCGCGACCAAAAGACTATAAATTATATAGCAGTAGCGAACCTCGATCTCAGACGCATTGAGGATAGAACATTGCCGAGATAGAAGCGATCGCTAAAAATCACCAACATCTTCGATTGGATAGCCTTTTAGTCGATTCTTATCCGTAAGTTCGAGATCAACCGAAAGAAGAATTGACCAAACTCAACGTTTATCCAAGGGTCAAAATGTTGTTCTTTCTACAAATTCAGCCCGAGTAAAAACCTGAAAACATCCTTAAATTTTTAATCTTTCGTCCACAGTTCTGTTTGTAATTCTCACATTTTCATTCATTTGACGAGTACAGGAGACAAGACGATGACAACAAATATCCCTTCAGACAACCGTAATGTCGCTATTGTTGGCCCCTATCTTAGTGGTAAAACCGCACTGCTTGAAAGCATCCTCTACGTTACAGGCGTCACCACCCGTAAAGGCACCGCAAAAGATAATAACCGGGTTGGAGATACAGCGCCCGAGGCCCAAGATCGCAATATGACTGTTGAAGTCAATGCCGCTAGTACCCAGTATGGCGGCATTCGTTTTACATTCCTCGACTGTCCAGGTTCAGTGGAATTTGCCCAAGAAACCTATAACGCCCTGGTTGGGGCAGGGTTAGCGGTGATCGTTTGTGAACCCGATACCAACCGTATTTTAACGCTTTCGCCCCTGTTCAAATTCCTCGATGACTGGGAAATTCCCCATCTGGTTTTCATCAATAAAATGGATCGGGCGTTTACTGATGAAGAAAGCTGCAACAGCAACTACAGCGCACTTCTCGCCGCCCTAAAAAGCGTTTCTTCTCGCCCCATTGTTCCCCATCAATACCCCATCGCCCAAGGTCAAGAATTGGTGGGCTTTATTGATCTTGTTACCGAACAGGCCTATCATTATCATCCGGGTGCGCCTTCTGATCCGGTTGCACTCCCCGATGAACTCTCTGAAGCTGAACACCTCGCCCGTCAAGAGATGTTAGAGGAGTTAGCCAACTTTGATGATCATCTCTTAGAAGAACTCTTAGAAGACATTGAACCGCCCCAAGAAGAAATTGTCAAAGACTTGAAAATGGAACTGGGAGCTGATTTAATTGTTCCTGTGTTTATCGGTGCGGCTGAGGCGGAGTATGGTGTGCGGAGTTTGTTAGATGCGTTAGTACGAGAAGCCCCTGAACCGTTTGTTACCGCCCATCGTCGCGGACTCAAACCCAAGGCGGATCTGCCGATTGCTCAAGTGTTGAAAACCTATTATACCCCTCAAGGTGGTAAACTCTCCTTAGTGCGGGTATGGCAAGGTGAACTCACCGAAGGCATTGTTCTCAACGGCGTGCGGGCGGCGGGTATGTACCGTTTGATGGGTCAACAAACTGAAAGCACCCAGTTAGCGAAAACAGGCGAAATTGTGGCGTTAGCGCGGATGGATACTATTCAAACCGGAGACACCCTCTCAACGGAACCCCAACAGGTGAAAGCCTTACCAAAAGCTGAAGTTTTACCGCCTGTTTTTGCCTTAGCGATCGCTCCACAGCAGCGTAAAGATGAAGTGAAGCTGACGGGTGCTTTAAGTAAAATGTTGGAAGAAGATCCGGCGTTAGCTTGGGAGCAACACGGCGATACTCACGAAGTCATCTTGTGGGGTCAAGGGGAAATTCACATCCAAGTGACGTTAGATCGGCTGCGTCGCAAGTATAATCTAGCGATGACAACCCATTTACCCCGTGTTCCCTACAAAGAAACCATTCGCAAAACCACTCATTCTCACGGACGCTACAAACACCAAAGCGGCGGACACGGACAGTTTGGTGATGTGTATCTCGATATCCAACCGTTAGGACGGGGTGAAGGGTTCAACTTCAACGAAACCGTTGTCGGCGGTGTGGTTCCCAAACAGTATATTCCCGGTGTGGAAACAGGTGTGCGGGAATACCTGCAACAAGGGCCGTTAGGGTTCCCCGTCGTTGATGTGGCGGTAACACTCACAAATGGATCTTATCATGCAGTCGATAGTTCAGAACAGGCCTTTAAACAGGCTGCACGGTTGGCGATGCAGACGGGGATGATGAACTGTGATCCGATTTTACTTGAACCGATCGCTTTAGTGGAAATTTCGGCACCGAATGAGTTTACCTCCCAGATGTTCCAGTTAATTACCGGACGACGCGGACAGGTGTTAAATTATGAGGTGATCACCGGTTGGAAGGGTTGGGATAAAATTACCGCCTATTTGGCGATCTCCGAGATGCAAGATTTGATTGTAGAATTGCGATCGCTGACAATGGGAGTCGGTTATTTTCACTGGAAATATGATCATCTCCAAGAAGTTCCTGAAAAGTTAGCTGAAAAGGTTCTCGCGACTTATGGACATTCTGAAAATGGCAATGGCAACGGCAATGGCAAAGGTTAAATAACTCTATTTTACAGTTTTTGCCTGTAGGGGCGGGTGAGGCAAAAATCCCTCGATCTGACCAACAATTTACATAAACCCGCCCCGGTCTCTGGTCTGGTTTTTGGAGCGATGTTGAACAAATATTCAAGTGAGAACTCAAGTAACCCCAGATAAGCTTCCTCTTCCATTCTACTGAAAATACCCCAAATTGTCAAACTTTTTGATGCCGATTTTAGAGAGCAGTAACTAAGTTGACAATTTACGGTACAAAACGATACTATAAGTATGTTGTAAACCGTGTTCTAGGTGACAAAGTATTTGAAACCAAGAGAAGCTGCGGAGTATCTGGGGGTTAACGTCAGAACGTTAGCCAGATGGGAAAATAAAGGCATTATCCAAGCGATAAAAACCCCATCAGGCCAACGTAGATATGACGTTGAATCCTATACTCAAAGCTTCTTGCCCACGAAACAAACCGTGCTGTATTGTCGAGTATCAAGCCATGCTCAAAAACCCGACTTAAACCGTCAAGTTGCTGCATTGCAAGCTTTGTACCCAGAAGCAAAAACCATTAAAGAAATTGGTGGAGGGTTGAACTTTAAGCGCAAAAAATTACTGGAACTTCTAACTCAAATAATGAAAGGTGAAGTGAATCGAGTAGTTGTTGCTCATAAAGATAGACTTGCTAGATTTGGGTTCGATTTGTTCAACTGGTTGTGTGAACAGAACAACTGTGAGTTGATTGTTCTCAACGAAAAAGAACTTTCCCCCCAAGAAGAAATGGTCGAAGACATTCTAGCAATACTGCACTGTTTTTCTAGTCGATTGTATGGATTGAGAAAATATCAAACTCAAATCAAGAATGACCCAGAACTATGCAACGAGCCTTTCAAACAAAACTCAAACTTAACAACCGTCAAAGAACCTTAAGGGCTGGGACACGCGGGATATTCTAGGTGGGTTTGGAACTGGGCATTAGCAGAAGATTGATTCTTAAGAAGAAGTAATGGCTGGCCAAAGTTCAGTTCCTAATAATAAAGCTTCACTTAAATCAGTTTCTTTTAAGTTAGTTTTCAGCAAATTCACTTTATACAACATTGTTCCTTTGAAGCTAGCCCCTCGCAAGTCTGCTTCACTTAAATCGGTATAAATCAGTTTGGCTTCATTTAAGTTTGCACCGCGTAGATCAGCCCCTTTGAGATTGGTTTTAAACAGTTTAGCTTGCGTTAAGTTAGCGGCTTTTAAATCGGCATAAATGAGTTTGGCACCGGTGAGATCTATCTGAGATAAGTTAGAATTACTTAAGTTAGCAAATAAATGAGCATCTTTAAGATTAGCTCGAGTCAGGTTTGCCCCTTGCAAATTTGCCTGCCATAATAATATACTGGTTAAAATAGCATCCTGTAATTCTGCCCCCGGAAGTTCTACTCCCACAAAACCTCGTTTTCCGGCGGCATAACGTTCGATCAGTTCCTTTGCATTCATGGGGCTGTTGGTGGGATTTTTTTCCTCGTTTGTCATATAAAATTAAAAATGACTGACTGATGATCTATTCTGTTATAACCTGGTATTCCTTCACATTGTATCGGTTTCGGGACTCTTCTCAACTCAAAAAAATAGATGATCCGATTTCGTGAAAAAGTGATAAAATTGATTGGGTTATTTTTATGATTACTCTTCAGTTTTTAGCTCATTTTGTCCGTTGAAGAACTATGACTTCTTTTAACGATTCTCCCTGGAAACAAGACAATATTATTATTCATAGCCAACGTTTGTTAAACAGTTTTAGACATTGGACAGGTCAAACGTTAATTGATGTCAATGGCACCCCAGAAGACATCGCTCAAGCCTTATTTAACGCTCCTTTTGTGTTAGTTTCTCATGGAACAGAAGAAAATCCCATTTTTAACTATGGTAATCGCACCGCTTTAGAATTGTGGGAAATGAGTTGGGAAGAATTGACTCAAACCCCGTCGTATAAAACGGCGATCAACAGTGAAGAAGTAACCAAACGTCAGCAAATGCTTGAACAAGTTAAAACCCAAGGCTACACGAACAATTATAGCGGAATTCGTCAGTCGAAAACTGGAAAAAAGTTTTTTATTTCTAATGGAACGATTTGGAATCTGAGCGATGAAAATTATCAATATTGGGGTCAAGCCGCTACTTTTGATCACTGGCAATTTTTGTGAATTGTTCGGACTAATTACATTAACTTGGCTTTCAACTGTTCTAACTTTTCGGGAGTGAGACTAATTTTAATCTCTAACAACTGCTGAGTATCTCTCAAGAGAATTGTACCATTTTTTCCCACCGCAATCTCTGGATTTTTCACCTCAATGTTCTGATATTTCACTTTAGGCGTTTCTACCCGAATCACAATATTGGCTTGAGATTGAGAATAAATGTATAATTGTTTGTAGAGTGGATCTAACTCCAACTTACTGGCTGTAATACTGCGTTCTTGATCATTTTTCGGCTTATACCAATACAGCGTAATTCCTCGCAATTGAGGATTAACAATCATAAACACTTCATCGAACTTTTGAGACTCCCAATTAATCTGGCTTAAATCTCCATTTTCCGGAATTAAACGCTGCTGCCAATTAATCTCCTGTCCTGCAAGATCAGCCCACCACTGACGAATGGTTTCTAAGTGAGTAGCATTTTCCGGGTTGCTGCTGCCCTGCTGCCAAATAATAGTTGATGTCATAATAACTTTCCAAACCCAGTAACCTATTTCTACTCTAGCCTTTAACCGCAATTATGGATTTACCGATTGTCTATCATTCCGATTATGTCGCCGCTTTACCACCGGGTCATCGTTTCCCGATGTCAAAATTTAGGTTACTCTATCAAATGTTACTGGCTGACGAAGTGATCGAACCCTCTCAAGTTCACATCCCCGAACTTCCGCCCCCAGAATGGATAGAATTAGTCCATGATCGCGATTATGTACAAGCCTATTGTCAGGGAACCCTTGATCCAAAAGCCCAACGTCGCATCGGTTTACCCTGGAGTCCCGCTTTAGCAAACCGGACTTGTATTGCAGTCGCTGGGACGGTTTTAACGGCTAAACTCGCTCTTTCTCATGGACTGGCTTGCAATACCGCCGGAGGCACTCATCACGCCTTCCCCAACTTAGGAACCGGATTCTGCATTTTCAATGATATCGCGATCGCAGCTCGCACGATGCAAAAATTAGGACTAGCGAAAAAAATTTTAATTGTAGATTTAGATGTTCATCAAGGGGATGCGACGGCTTTTATCTTTCAAGATGATCCGAGTGTTTTTACCTTTTCGATGCACTGTCAGGCCAATTTTCCTGCCCGTAAACAAAAAAGTGACTTAGATGTACCGCTTCCGGTGGGGATGGAAGATGAAGCCTATTTGCAAACCTTGGGGAAGTATTTAGAGGATATTTTATCAGAGGTTCAACCGGATCTCGTGTTTTATGATGCTGGTGTAGATACTCATGCCGAAGATCGCTTAGGAAAACTCGCTTTAAGCAATACAGGACTGTGGCGACGAGAAATGCAAGTTCTTAGCACTTGTGTGGGTTTGGGCTATCCAGTAGCGGGAATTATTGGGGGAGGCTACTGTGATGACATGAGTGCTTTAGTCTATCGTCATTCAATTTTATATCGAGCCGCCGCTCAAGTCTATCGCCAGTATCGATTATAAACAATCAGCAATTGTTAACTTAGAGTCTCGACAAGAATGCGACGGCGTTTTACAATTTGATAGACAAGGTTGATCAATAACGGCGATTCACCCCTTCTCGGTTGAACAGGGGCAGATCAGGGTGTAGAGTTTAGACTGAGAGGGATTAGCCTTTCTCCAGGCTGAGAAGTCGAAAAGAGTAGCTTTTGTAAGAATCAGGGTGTAAAACGCTAAAAAGCGAGTCGTTCCGTCTTTTTTCGGGCTGTTGAATCACAATTGTTCAAAAAGAAAGAAATTAGGAGTCGGCGTTTATTTGACCATGATTCCGACTCCCAATCTCTAGCAAATTGCCAGTTGCCACCAACTAAACTGGACTTAATCCCAACATAGCTCGTAGAGTAAAAAACGTAAAGGCAAAAATTCCTCCCATTAAACCCACAAGGGCGATCGCCGTCAGGGGTTTATCCAAGTATGGCTTCAACTTGTCAAACAGAAAGAAAAATATCCCCAGGGTAAAGGTGATAAAGTAGCGGGGGTAGCGGGAGACGTTCTCGAAAAACTCTTTCATGGGTCGGCTTGATTAATTAAGTTATCTTATATTTTAGGGGTAGGAGTTGTCTGCGGTTTCAACAATACAATTAAAACCGACAATGTGATCCCCTACCCCGGATTTGAGTCGGTTAGACGAAAGTGGTAATCTAGGTAGGCTAGCAATATTGATCAAAGTTGATGCCAGTATGAGTATTTTAATGGAAGTCACGACAAACGTAGCTTATCAAAACTATGTACAATGGGCTTTATGGGGAATTTTAGCTGCGGGATTCCTGGCAGCCACGATTATTGGTTCGATAGCCTGGTATAATTCTAAGCGTCCGGCAGGTTGGGAAGATGCAGATGCTCCCGGTTGGGTTCCGAAAGTCGATGCCGATAAGGATAAACCCGGTCAGTAGACAGTGAACAGTGAACAGTAACCAGTGACCAGCTTTTACAGTTTACAGTGACCAGTGACCAGTGACCGTAGGGGCGGGTTCCGCAGTTATTGATGTCACTGACTGATAACTTATATAAACCCGCCCTCAACAGTGTTCAGGAACCGGGTTTTTACAGTGAACAGTTTATAGTAATGATCAGGGAGCGTGTTTATTTAGCCTCGTAAAACCCTTATCCTACAACACTTTCAATCAACAAACTTACTTAGCTTATTAATTGATTTACTCACTTTTTACTCAATTGAGTTAAGTCTAACTGAATAAGTGAGTAACTGTCCATCAAGCAATTGATAGGATTTTTTAGTCAACTAACACAATACTGCAATCCTGTCAAATCAAACATTTAACCCCTCTACCTTACCTGAACTCTTCAGCTTACTACCCTCACTCACTCTGTCAATGTCAAGCCTACGGTGCTACGCAACATTGACATCGTTCGTTTGAGGGTAGTGTCTGTCAG